>JBDSVW010000192.1:0-5149 GCA_039927015.1 Gemmatimonadaceae bacterium
GGTGCGCGTGACGGAATTCCATGTCTCACCGGGCCGCGCCTTCCGCATGGGTGCGGCGTCGCTGATGATGAGCGAGCCGGTGTCATCCACCGCCAGCGGCACCAGCGGGTAGCCGAGTCCACCCATAAGGTCCACGATGCCATTCTTGCCGAACTTGGGATCGGGAATGCCGGTCGTGGCGTCGAGCGATGCCAGGTGCATGCCCGGCGTCACCACGATCACGCGCTCCGTGGGACCGTCGTTCCAGTACGCGAGTCCGCGCCCGGCGAATTGCCGCGGCGCCTTCTGCCACCGGATGCCCTCGTCCAGCCGCCACATCCACTTGGTCTCGCCCGAGGCGGGGTCGAGCGCCATCGCCACGCGGCGCGTGGTGGCCACGGTGAAGATCTGCCCGTTGGCATACAGCGGCGTGGTGCGGTAGTACTCGTCGGCGCCGAACGCCCCCGAGTTCCACTGCCACGCGACGGTGAGCGAGTCGAAATTGGAGGCGTTGATCTGGTCGAGCGGCGAGTAGCGCGTGCCCCACGCGTCCCCCGCCCAGTGGCGCCACTCCCCCGCTACGTTGCCGCGCACCTTGGCCTTGCCCTGCATGGCGTCGGTAGCCTTGGCGCGAACCATGAAGGTGCCCGCGAGCGCCGCGGCAATGACAAGCGCCGAGCCTATCGTTCGGCGAGTGGTCCAGACATGCGTCATGGGAGTGTCCGTGCGATCGGGTGTAGGAACGCGTGGGGGGAAAACAATCGGGCGACGAGCGGGTCGGCGGCGGCTGGCGGCACCGGCGCGGGCAGCGTGTCTGGGGGCACGGCCATGCCGAGGGAGTCCGGCACCGAGTCCGCGACCGGTGGCGGCGGGGTCGACAGTGCGTCTGCGCCCGGTACCGCGACCACGAAGCGGATCGCGCTCAGGTGCAACGAGTCGGACGGCAGGTCGGCATCGCCGGCCGGCATGGCGTTGAGCGAGAGAATGTAGGCGGTGAGGGAGGCATATTGCTCCGCCGTCAGGCTGCCCGGATTGTTCTGCGGCATCTCACGGCGCATGTAGTCCACCAGCTCGGACAGCAGGTGCCCGATCCAGCTGTTCTGGAACTGCGGCGAGCTGTGATCGGCGGTGGTGTGACATTCGAGACACGATTCCGTGTAGACGTCCTTGCCACGCGCGGCCTGGGCCGCGCTGTAGACACCGGCCAGCGTCGTGCGCACGGAGTCCGCCGACGCATCCTGCGCGGCCAGGGTGCCGCGTGGCGCCACGTACATGCACCCGAGCGCGGCGACCGTCCATCCCATTCGAACAATTCTGCGAGATGTCATATCGATTCGAGGGTCCTTTCAGGAGTTGGGAATGAAGAAAGGGGCGTCGCGGCGCCACCATTGCGTGCGCGCGCGGACGATGGCACGGGTACCGCCCGCATCCAGCGCTTTACGATACCGGACATACCCCACAGCACGCCGCCCAGTAGCAGCAGCGCCATCAACCCGCGCATGACGGTTATGGCCAGCGCGGCATCCATCGCGGGCACGCGCAGCTCATACGCCGTCAGCGTCGCCCCGCGTGCGGTCATCCAGTGCCAGGCCGAGTGCGCCACCAGCGCCGACAACACGATGGTCCCCGCCCGCTCCGGCACCACCGACCGGAAGAGCCAGGCCAGCAGCGGCACCGCGACGGCAATCACCAACAGCTGGCCCAACTCCACCCCCACGTTGAACGAGAGCAGCGCCGTGAGCAGGTGCCGGCCGGCGAACTGCAGGGAATCTCCCAGGGCGAACGAGAAGCCGAAGCCATGCACCAGCCCGAAGCCGAACGCAATGAGCCAGCGACGCTCGAGGCGCGGCGCCAGAATGTTCTCCAGCGCCATGTACACAATGGAGAGGGCGATCAGGGTCTCGATGAGCGGCGGGAACCAGAGCGCCGAGGGGACGAAGCCGCGCGCCGCTGCCAGCAACGTGATCGAGTGCGCGACGGTGAACGACGTGACGATGGCCACCAGCGGACGGAACCGCCGGAAGGGAATCACCAGGCAGAGCACGAACAGCAGGTGATCGAGGCCGGACAGGATGTGCGTCAGTCCGAGGGAGACGAAATGCAGGAACGCCTGCGCGGCGCCGGGGTCGAGCCGAATGAGTCCCGGGTTGCCGACGTAGTGATAGACCCGCTCTTCGCCGCTCGGGGCAACGAAGCGGACCACGGTGGTGGTCTGGACGCCGAGGTGCGCGAGGGTCGGTCGCAGCGAGAAGGCCGCCGTCTCCGACGCGATGGGGTAGACCAGTTCCACGTCAAGCATGGCCTGCTGCCACGGCAACTGCGTCCCGCTGTCGAGCGGCGCGGCCCGCAGGTGTGCCGCCGCGAGGTCGTAGCGCTCGAAGGAGCGGTCGGACGGGAGGGAGAGGCGGGTCGCAACCACGCGGCTTGCGGCCAGGGGCCGGCCCTCCTCGCGGAAGTTCAAATACCCGGCAATCCACAGTCGCGCCGCGTCGTCCAGCAACGGCAGCGCGCCGGCGACGTCGAGCATGCCCCCCGCGCGGAGGGGGAAGTTCACGTCCCGGATGGATTCGAGCGGCACCCGCACCAGCACGTGCAACTGCCCGGCCCCAGGCTTCACGAATGCGAGCACGGCCACGCGCGCTGGCACCTCGTGCGCGCGCGACGGGGGTGCGTACGCCGTGAGCACCAGCGATGCCCAGAGCACGCTGCGCAGGAATCTGCCTGTCCCGGCCCTCGTAGCGATCAAGTAGCGTCCGGTGTTGGGTGCTGGCCCGAGACGTCACCACCGCGTCCGGACGTCCGTTCTCTACGCATGGCGCGGCGCCCATGCTGAGGATGGCACGAAGTCTGGACGGATGCGTGGCGAGTCCGGTAGAATGGTCGCCAACGCCGCGACCGACGAGTATACACGCCCCCGTCTCGCGGGACAGGGGGCGACCCAGATGAACAGGAGAGAGTCGATGAAGGGGACGCGGAAGGTGGCGGCCGGGGTGCTTGTCGCGGCCATCGCGGCGCTCGGGATCGGACAGGCGGCGCTGCAGGCCGCCACGCGGGGCGCCGCGGTGGATGCGCCGGCGTTCGAGGTGGATCCCTTCTGGCCCGCCCCGCTGCCTAACCACTGGGTGCTGGGCTCCGTGATCGGCGTCGGCGTCGACAGCCGGGACCACGTGTTCATCGTCCATCGGCAGGCGACGCTCAATGCGCGGACGGAGATCGGCGCGTCGGCAACGCCGCCGATCGGCGAGTGCTGCGTGGCGGCGCCGCCGGTGCTGGAGTTCGACGCCGAGGGCAAGTTCGTCAACGGATGGGGCGGGCCTGGCCAGGGCTACACGTGGCCCGAGTCGAACCACGGCATCTCGCTGGACGGAAAGGACAACGTCTGGATCGGGGGCAACGGCCAGGGCGACTCGCACATCCTCAAGTTCTCGCACGACGGCAAGCTCCTCATGCAGATCGGCATTCCGGGCCGCGACGCCAACAGCGCCAGCACGGAGTCGTTCGGACGCGTCGCGAAGATCTCGTTCGACAACGCCGCCAACGAGGCGTACGTCGCGGACGGGTATGCCAACAAGCGGGTCGCCGTGCTCGACATGAACACCGGCGCGGTGAAGCGCTTCTGGGGTGCCTACGGCAACAAGCCAGACGACAAGAACCTCGGCCCGTACAACCCCGACGCGCCGCTCGTGCAGCAGTTCCGGAATCCGGTGCACTGCGCCGAGCCCTCGACCGACGGCTTCGTCTACGTCTGCGACCGGCCTAACGATCGCATCCAGGTGTTCCGCAAGGATGGGTCGTTCGTGAAGGAGGCGCGCATCGCGCCGCGCACGCTGGGCGACGGATCGGTGTGGGACATCGCCTTCTCGCGCGACGCCGGCCAGAGGTACATCTACCTCGCCGACGGCAAGAACGAGAAGGTGTATATCATCGACCGCTCGTCGCTCGATGTGCTCACCAGCTTCGGAGACGGTGGACGGCAGCCCGGCCAGTTCTTCGCCGTGCACAGCATTGCCACCGATTCCAAGGGCAACATCTATACGACCGAGACGTACGAAGGAAAGCGCCTGCAGAAGTTCGTCTACAAGGGCATGGCGCCGGTGACGTCGAAGAACCGGGGCGTGCCCTGGCCGGGCCGCCGGTAGCGCGCACCGGAGCGTACGGGGCAACGCGCGACGGCCGGCTCACCTTCGTGGGCCGGCCGCTTCGTTGCCATCCCACTCACCCCACCTGCACCGCGAGATTGACGTTTCCTGCGTAGCCGACGCCGCTGGCCGAGTATGGCGGCGGCGCGCCTGCGGCACGCGTGCGGCACGCGTTGGAGAGCGTCTTCGGCAATTGTATGACACGTGAACTATCGGCGTCCCCAACAGGGTCCGCCCGACCTCCGGCAGGGCAGCGCTCGAGCCTGTCTCCTCCTGCTGAAACGTGTGACGCCGACCTGCGTAGTATTGTCAGCTGCGTAGTATTGTCAGGCACGCGTCAGTCTTGCGGTTCGACCGGTTGATTCGTGCGCACCCTCAACTCCGCCATCGCCATGCAGCAGGTCGCACCTCCCGCTCCCCCCGCACCGCCTCAGATTCCTGTGGTCCCAGGGAATCAAGGCTTCGTCGTCAATACGCCGGGCGCGCAGGTGACCATCGCCGGCATGGACCCGTCGCCCAACGAGGTGTACCAGGCCGTCCGCGAACAGCGAAATGAGTTGCGGAGCCAGCTGGGCCGCGTGGAAGACACGCGTCTCGCCATCGCCCGTCGGCTGCGCGAAGGCGAAGTATCGGGACCCGATCGAGCAGGATTGGAAGCGCGGCTCACGCAGCTCGACGGACGCATGTCGGTGCTGGAGTCCGAGATTGCGGTGGCGGACGCCGCGGTGGCCAAGGCGGCTGCCATTCCCGGCGCGGTCCAGCTGGAGCCCAACTTCATGCAGAACGACGCCCCTCAGGCGGCCTTTGTCCTCGGCGCCATCTTCCTCGTCGTTGTGCTCCTTCCCATTTCGGTGGCCTTTGCGCGTCGCATCTGGCGACGGAGTTCGCGGGCACCGGCCACGGCCGATGTTTCGCACGAGCTGGATGAACGATTTACACGTCTCGAGCAGGGCATGGACGCCATCGCGGTGGAGGTGGAGCGCGTAGGGGAGAGTCAGCGCTTCATGACGCGGGTATTCACCGAGGAACGT
>JBDSVW010000193.1:0-3718 GCA_039927015.1 Gemmatimonadaceae bacterium
ACTCGAGCGATGTCGTACGGGGGCAGGCCACCGTGCGCTTGCGGGTACTGCCACCGGGCGTCTCGAGCGTCGCACTCGACCTCGAGGGTAGCTCGGCAGAGCGTGGCGGCCGCGGGATGCGCGTTGCAGGCGTCACACGAGGGGGACGCGCGCTCCGCTTCACGCATGCGGCTGACCGGCTCATCATCACGCTCGACTCCGCGCGGGCCGCGGGCGATGTGATTGAATTGGTGGTGCAATACTCCGGCATTCCGGCCGATGGTCTGCAGATCAAGCCGACGCGGCACGGTGACCGATCGTTCTTCTCAGACAACTGGCCGGATAAGGCGCGCCACTGGCTGCCACTCATCGACCACATCTCCGACAAGGCGACCATGGCGATGGAAGTCGAGGCGCCCTCGCACTACCAGGTCATCTCCAACGGCCGCCAGATGGAATCCACCGACCTTCCCAACGGCGCGCGGCGCACGCTGTGGCGCGAGTCGGTGCCCATCGCCCCGTGGCTCTATGTGCTCGGCGTGGCTCGCTTCGCGGTACAACATGTCGCGGACTACGACGGCATTCCGATCGAGACTTGGGTCTTCGCCAAGGACCGGGATGCGGGCTTCCACGACTTCGCGGTCCCCACAAAAGACGCGCTGGCCTTCTACAGCGAGTGGGTTGGTCCGTACGCCTACGAGAAACTTGCCAACGTGCAATCCAACTCGGTGAGCGGTGGCATGGAGGCCGCCTCGGCCATCTTCTACAGCGCCGGCAGCGTGAGCGGCACGCGTCCCATTCGCTGGCGCAACGTGGTGATCCACGAAATCGCGCACCAATGGTTCGGCAACGCGGTTACGGAGCGCGACTGGGACGACGTATGGCTCAGCGAGGGATTCGCCACCTATTTCACGCTGCTCTTCATCGAGCACGCCTACGGTCATGACGAATTCACCACCGGCTTGCGCGCCTCACGCAAGACAGTGCTGGACTTCTACGCGAAGACGCCCGACTACCGCGTGGTGCACGACAACCTCTCCGACATGCAGCGCGTCACCAGTGCCATGACGTACCAGAAGGGAAGCTGGGTACTGCACATGCTGCGACAGGCGATGGGTGACGATCGCTTCTGGGCGGGAATCCGCGACTACTACGCCACGCATTTCAACGCGAACGCAACCACCGCCGACTTCCGGCGCGCGATGGAGCGGGCGTCGGGGCTCGACCTGTCCGGATTCTTCACACAGTGGCTCTATCGTGGCGGCGTGCCGCAGCTGGACGCTCGCTGGAGCTGGGACGCGAAAACGCGGCACGTCGTGGTCGACGTGCAGCAAGTGCAGGCCGGACTCCCCTTCGCCCTGCCGCTGGAGCTGGGCATTCGCGTCGGTGCCGACTCCGTTCGCACTGTGAACGGCATCCTGACCGGATCATCCACCCGACTGAGCTTTGCCGCCGAGCGCGAGCCTGCGGACGTCGTGCTCGACCCGAATGTGCGGCTGCTGTTTGCCGGGGAGTTGCGCCGGCGTTGAGGCACATCGCCCCGACCGGCGTTCGCCCGACCGGCATTCCACCTCTCACCACCGCGATGGCACGGCCGTACTCTTGAGCTGCGGTCATCTCGCCGCCGATCACCCCCAGAGCCCTCGCCTCATGCGACCTGTAATCATTGTCCACAGCCCCGGCCGAACGGTCCTGCGCATGGTACGCTACGCGCTGCTGGGTGCGGTGCTCGTGCCCGCCACCCTACTCGCGCAGGTGCCACGTGCGGCGACCGGCGCGCCGCGCGTGGGGCCGCCGCGCGGCACGGTCATCGTGGTCGGCGGCGGGTCCATGGGCCCGGAGATCTATCAGGCGTTCATCGACGCCGCGGGGGGCCCCGACGCACTCATCCTCGACGTGCCTAACGCCGGCGGCGCGGACTCCTATCCCAGCGGACCGGGTTCGCGCACCTGGCGGCAGGCTGGTGCCCGCAACATCCAGCTCTTCTTCACCAAGGACCCGAGGGTTGCCGATTCGGACTCCTTCAGCACCGTCGTGAAGAAGGCCGGCGGCGTGTGGTTCCAGGGCGGACGTCAGTTCCGGCTGGTGGACGCGTACGGGGGCACGAAGACTGAGGCCGAGTTCAATGCAGTGCTCGCGCGAGGTGGCGTGGTGGGGGGCTCGTCCGCCGGCGCGTCCATTCTCGGGGACTTCCTCGTGCGCGGTGCGCCGTCGAACAACAACCTCATCATGGACTATCCGGGGTACCAGAAGGGATTCGCCTATCTGCGCGGGGTCGGCGTCGATCAACATGTCGTGGCGCGCGAACGGCTGGCCGATCTGGCCGATTCCATCATCCCGCGCTATCCGCAGCTGCTGGGAATTTCATCCGACGAGGGCACCGCGTGGGTCGTGCGCGGTGACACCGGAACCATCGTGGGGCGCAGCAAGGCATTCGTGTACGGTGGCAACGATCCCAATGACGACGGCAAGCCCTTTCTCACGCTATTCCCCGGCGACGTCTACGACCTGGGCGCGCGCCGCGTCATGCGGCGCGCATACGAGGGATCGGAGGTCACCCCCGCGTTCATTCAGGCGCTGTTCAGCAAGTACGAGAACGCGTCAGCCGGCGGCGCGACGGTGCTGGTGGCGAAGGATGGCAAGGTACTGGTCGATCGTTCCTTCGGTATTCCGCCGCAGCCACGATACATGCCCACCACGACCGTCCCGCAGTTTTCCCTCGGCCGAATCTCGGACGTCTTCACCGGCATCTGTTCGCAGCTTTCGGAGCCTACCTCCATCGGGGTGACGTACACGCCCTCGGACAGTGCGACACCGGTCATGAATCAGTTCCAGCGCTGCGTAGCGCAGCGCGCCTCGTCGCCCGTGGGACTGCACAAGACCGTGGCGACAGATTCGGGGGAGGTCTTCTCGAATGTGGACGAGCTCTATCGCATGTCGCTCGGACTCGAGCAACCGCTCACCTATTCGCGAGTCACGTCCGGCGATGCGGGTGCGAACCGGGAAGGAATCGATCGCAGTCGAGGTTGGGAACAGGACCGCTATCGCGGGGTCGCGCGCTATCGCGCGTTCGCGAGCGCGGGTGGCAGGCGCGGCGTCTTCGTGCGCGTGCCCGAGCGGAAGGCGACCATCCTCATCCTTACCAACGACGAGTCCGCCGACGTGCGCGGAATGTCGGACGCGATCGCGGAAAAACTGCTGGGCAATCGCTGATCGGCTGCACGGGACAGTTGCACGATGACACTTTGCGTGCGTCGGGCGCGTAGGAAATACCCGACGCTCGAATCCGCCCTTTTCCGGAGTCGCAGTCCATGAACAGGCAGGACGCACACACCATCATCGCCCTCGCAGCGCTGGCCGCAAACGCAGATGGCGCACTGAGTACAGAGGAGCGGGTCAGTATCGCCGACGCCGCCGCGCGGCTGGGCGTGCCGTCGGACGATGCACGGTGGCAGGGTGCGCTGACAGGCACCGGTGACGTGGCGCAGCTCGCTCACGCCCTGTCCAGTGAGGAGGCGCGCATTGCGGCGTACGACGTTGCGGCCGCCGTCTGCCACGTGGACGGATCACTCAATGCGCGCGAGTCCGCCTTCCTCAGCGCGCTCTCGCGTGAGCTGGGCGCCTCAGGTCCGTCGGCGGAAACGAGCGCGGCCATCGGTGCGGCGGCGCGCGCCAGCGCTGGGTCGGCTGCAGCCGTGTCCGATGCCGATGCCTTCATTCTCGACCAGGCCATGCTTAC
>JBDSVW010000194.1:0-4429 GCA_039927015.1 Gemmatimonadaceae bacterium
AGCAGGCATTCCGCGGGCGCGCCGTCGCGTCCGCCTCGTCCAGCTTCCTGATAGTAGGCCTCGAGGGAGCGGGGTGGCACGGTGTGGAGTACGCGGCGCACATCCGGCTTGTCGACGCCCATCCCGAAGGCGGTGGTGGCGACGATGATCGAGAGACGATCTGCGAGGAAGTCGTCCTGGATCGTGCTACGCTCGCGATCCGGAAGCCCCGCGTGATAGGCGGCGGCGGCGATTCCCTGCCGCCGGCAGGCGCCGGCCCAACGTTCGGTCTCGCGACGAGTCGGCGCATAGATCACGGTGGGGCCGGCGTTCACGGAGAGCGCGCGCGCAAGGCCTTGCCGGCGCGCGTCCTCGCTCGCGACCTGGATCGCGGTCAGCTGCAGATTGGGTCGATCGAAGCCACCGAGAATCGTGACTGGATCGCGGAGCGCGAGCCGGCGCGCGATGTCACGACGTGTGCGGGGCGTGGCGGTCGCGGTGAGCGCAATGGTCGGCGGATCACCGAGGGCGCGACGCACCGCGCCCAGGGCGAGATACGCAGGGCGAAACGACTCTCCCCACTCGGAAATGCAGTGGGCCTCGTCCACGGCCAGATATCGTGGCGCCACCGCGGCGAGGCGGGCGAGCGTTCGCCGGGAGGTGAGCGCTTCGGGCGCGACGTACAACAGCGCCAGCTCCCCCGATTCGAACTGACTCCAGACGCGGTCCCGCTCCGGGGGAGCGGCGGAGCCCGCCAGCCTGGCAGCAGCGACGCCCCGGCGGCGCAGCGCGTCGACCTGGTCCTTCATGAGGGCAATCAGCGGCGACACCACGATCGCGGGCGAGAGGCCGCAGGCCGCCGGTAACTGGTAGCAGAGCGACTTGCCGCCGCCGGTAGGCAGCACGACCAATACGTCCCGCCCCGCAGACAAAGCGGAAAAAGCCTCACGTTGCGCCGGCCGGGGCGACGCGATGCCGAGCCGCTGCAGCACGGACTGTGGGATCTCGCGCTCCATGCTACTGAGCGTATGGCGCGCCATCCCCTTACCATCATCGTTTTCACTGCGCTATCATCCCTGAGGTCGCAGGCTCTCTCGGTTGTGGCACGATAGTTCCAGAGAGCCCTACGAAGCTGTCTCTCACACAGAACGGGTGGTCAATCTCCTTTCGCCGGTCATCGGCGTTGCGTTAGGCGTTCTGCTCGGGGCGTCGATGGTCGCACTCGCGTGGCGGCGGTCGGTGCGTCGCGGTCGTTCCGTCGCTCATCAATCGTCCGGGGGACTTCCGGTCGCCAGTGCCGGTGAATCCGGCGCGGGGAATCCGGCCGTGCTGGCCGTGCTGGCCGAGGCGCCGGCAGCCGCGAACGACGCGTTGCTCAGCGAGGACGTCTCCCCGCACTCGCCCTCCGCGGTGGACGAGAGCGCCGCCGAGCTGGTGCGCCGGAACGAGGACTACTTCCGCCTGCTCATCCAGAACGCGTCCGACATCATCACGGTCGTGGATCACGAGGGCGTCCTGCGGTATTCCAGTCCGGCCGTGGAGCGCCTGCTGGGCTGGCGGCCCGAGGAACTCGAGGGACGCCATGCCCTGCAGCTCGTCCATCAGGACGACATTCCCCACCTGCGCCTGCTGGCCGAGCGCGCGACATCGACGCCGAACGACATCGTGATGGGGAAGTACCGGGTGCGCCACAAGGACGGCGCCTGGCGCATGCTGGAAGGCACTGGACGAGTCGAGACGGACTTGGACGGGGCTCCGATCGCGGTGGTCAACTCGCGAGACGTGACCGAGCGCGACGAACTCCAGGCGCGGCTGATGCACGCCAACAAGATGGAGAGCATCGGGCGGCTGGCTGGCGGCATCGCGCACGACTTCAACAACCTGCTCACGGGCATCCTCACCAGCACCGAAATGGTGAAGGAACGGATACCCGACGACCACGAGGTGGTCCCCGACCTCATCGAGATCCTGCGCGCGGGGGGGCGGGCGTCGGAACTCACCCGGCAATTGCTGGCGTTCGCGCGCCTGGAGCAGAGCCGTCCCCAGGTGATCGACGTGAACGAGATGGTGTCCGACCTGTCGTCGCTACTACGGCGACTGCTGGGCGAGTCGATCGCGTTGCATATCGAGCTCGGGAGCGACGTGCCGAACGTGCTGGCCGACATTTCGCAGCTCGAGCAGGTGATGGTGAACCTGGCCGTGAATGCCCGCGACGCCATGCCGGGAGGGGGCGACCTGCACATCCGCTCCCGCGTCGAGGTGCACGGTGGGTCGCACGCGGGTGACGGCACGAGTGGGGAAACGCGCTGGATGGTGCTCGAGGTGGAGGACACCGGTGTCGGCATGGGAGAGGACGTGCTGCGCCGGCTCTTCGAGCCCTTCTTCACGACGAAGTCGTCGGGTCGCGGCACGGGCCTTGGACTGGCCACGTGCTACGGCATCGTCACGGCCCACGGCGGGCGCATCGACGTCGACAGCCGGCCTAACGACGGCGCCAGGTTCCGCGTGATGCTGCCGTCCACGATTGAGACGAAGAGCAGGGAGCCCGAACGGACGCGCAGGGAGCTGCCGCCGGTGCGGCGCGGCGGACGTGAGACCATTCTCCTGGTGGAGGACGACGCCGACGTGCGGGAAGTGACGGCACGTGCCCTGCGCCGGTCCGAGTACACGGTGCTTGAGGCGGCGGACGCTGCCGAGGCACTGCGCGAACTCGAGGAGCAGGGCGGCGCGGTCGCGCTCGTGATTGCCGACGTCGTGTTGCCGCAGATGAGCGGCGCGGAGCTGGCAATGCGAGTGCGGTCTCGCTGGCCGCACGTGCAACTCCTGCTCACCTCGGGCTATCCGAGCGAGTCGCTCAATCTTGCCGACGTCGAACGGCTCGGCATTCCGCTCCTGCCCAAGCCGTATACGTCCGCCATCCTCCTGTTCGAGGTGCGACTCCGGCTGGACGGCGCGGCGCGCTACTGACAGTCCTCCCACACGACGCCACGCCTGCACATCGCGCTTGACGTTCCGTCGCTAGTCCTCCCGGACATAAATACGGCTACGTATGTTCATGGACTTTCGATGCACCGCGTGGCACTCTTCTGGTACCGGAGGGCGCCATGCCACGCAAGAGTCCATTTGTGGTCCGATTGTCCCGGCAGGAGCGGCAGATCCTGGAGCAACGGAGCCGCCAGTATACGTTACCGTATCGAGAAGTCGTCCGCGCCAGGATTGTGCTGCTGGCGGCGCAGGGGCTCGAGAACACCGCGATCGGCGAGCGCCTGAACCTGCCCCGACCCGTGGTGAGCAAGTGGCGCCAACGCTTCTGGCGCGAACGACTCGCCGGCCTCGAGGAACGTCCGCGCAGAGGCCGCCCCTCTGGTTTTTCCCCCTCGGATCGTCGCGCTCGTGAAAGCGATCGCCTGTGAGCTCCCCGCGACGTGTGGCCTCCCGCTGTCGCGCTGCAGTCGCGCCGACCTGCGTCGTCACGTGCTCGCGGCCGGGATCGTCGCGCAGATTTCGGGCGTGACGATCTGGCGCTGGTTGCGGGACGACGCCATTCGCCCGTGGAGCCACCGCAGCTGGATCTGCCCGCGGGATCCCGCGTTCGCCGAGAAGGCCGGGCCGGTGCTCGACCTGTACCACCGGCGGTGGCAGGGCCGGGCCCTTGGACCGACGGACTTCGTGCTCTCGGCCGACGAGACAACGCAGATCCAGATCCGCCAGCGCCGGCACGCGATCACCCCGCCGGCCGCGCATCATGTGATGCGTGTGGAGTCCGATTACACGTGCCATGGCACCTGTGCCTATCTCGCCGCGTGGGATGTGCATCGCGCAAAGCTCTTTGGGCGCGTGGTGCCGCGCCTCTCCATCACCGGCTTCGATGCGCTGGTCACCGCCGTGATGCGCCGGGCGCCGGGCGCCGTATCGCACCGCGCGGCGCGTGTTCTGGATCGTCGACAATGGCACCCTCCATCACGGCCAGCGCGCCATCGATCGCCTGCACGCCCGCTGGCCCACTCTCGTCCTGGTGCACCTGCCGGTGCATGCCAGTTGGCTCAACCAGATCGAGATCTACTTCTCCATCGTGCAGCGGAAGGCACTGACGCCGGATGGCGTTGCCTCGCAGGACGAGGTCGCCCGCCGCCTCCTCGGATTTCCGCGATACTATCAGACCGTCGCCCGCCCTTTCGCATGGCGCTTCACACGGGCCGACCTCGCCCGCCTGTTGCACCGGTGCGCCGCGTCGGCACCGCCGCGTCAGGCCGCGTAGTGAGAATACGTTAGCGAACTTTCGTTCCGCTGTACTAGTGTGGTGTCCCGTTAAGAACTTTCGCAAGTCGCTCCAGTTTCGCGAGGATCGCGTCGGCGGTGGCGGTCCAGACGAACGGGCGGGACGTGCGATTGTAGTGGGTGACAAACGTGTTGATGCGGGCCACGAGCTCGCGGACGTTTCGGAAAGAAC
>JBDSVW010000195.1:0-4625 GCA_039927015.1 Gemmatimonadaceae bacterium
GGTCCGGTTGCACGCGCGAAACTACGCCGCCATGCCCCGGCGGATGAGGGCTGCGAGAAATCACGCTGCTATGATACGACCCCGCCCCGCGCGCTGCCACCAGCGCGCGGCCGCCCTTCCCGCCAGCCGCTACTCGAGGTGGCTGCGCAGCATCCAGGCGTGCTTCTCATGCACGTCGAGGCGCCGGGTGGCGAGGTCGGCACTCGCCTGATCCCGCACCGCCTCAGCTGCCTCGATCACCCGGCGCGCCGCCTCCGCGACCGTCTCCTGATCCGCCACCAGCTGCTGGATCATTTCCTTCGCGGCCGGCCGGCCGGTGGCCTCCTTCACCGAGCTGAGCTTCGAGAACTCGGAGAAGCTTCCGGGAGCAAAGGTATCCAGGGCGCGAATGCGCTCGGCGATCTCGTCGACCGCCATCGCCAGCTCGGTGTACTGGGTCTCGAACAACCTGTGGAGCGTGGTAAACATCGGCCCCGTGACGTTCCAGTGGAAATTCTGGGTCTTGAGGTAGAGGGTGTAGCTGCTGGCCAGAAGCGCCGACAGCGCCTCCGCGACAGCCTTGTCCGATTGTTTCGACATGCATGATCTCCGAGACAGAAATGCCGGTGACATCGACGGAACGGCCCACGGCATCGCACCAGGACGGGGCGAGGTTCAACGCTGAGATTCAGGCCGAGCGCCGGAGCGCGCCGCGCTTAGGGGCGCAGCAGTTCCAGCGTGTGACGCAGGAGCGCGGCGTCTCCCGACGCTCCGTGGCCCGGTACCACGATCAACGCATTGCCGTAACGGTTCAGTGCCCGGTCGATCGCGTCCGGCCAACTCACCAGGTCGGCGTGCGCGGTGTTGCCCAGCGACCCTGCCGCCCCGGCCCGCACGGCGCATCCGCGGCACAGCACCCGCTCATTCGGCATCCAGACCATGAGGTTGTCCGGCGCGTGCCCTGCGCCGGGGAAGAAGACCTCGATCGAGCGGTCACATTCTCACCTGTCTGCCACGGTCATGAGCGAAAGGAATTGCAATGCGCTGACGGATTAAGTGCGTCCCTAAGTAGTGGGACGGAAGATTGTCTGCGCATCGGGGAGCGGATTCGCGCCCGATGCCAAGTCACTCTTTCATCGAGGCCTTCCCATGCGCCCGACCATCCTTATCTCGACCGTCGCGGCGCTGGCCCTGGCGGCGTGCGGCGACAGCACTCCCCTGCAGCCGCCACCCGTCCCCCTGCCGGCACCCACGCCCGCCGTCGCTTCCATCCGTGGCACGCCCGAGAACCCCACGCTCCTGATGGGCGAGTATACGCGGCTGGTGGCAACCGCTCATTCCGCCACCGGTGAGACGCTGCCGAATCGCCCGATTGCGTGGGAGTCCAACGAGGCAGCCACGGCAACGGTGACGGCAGACGGGCTGGTCACAGCGCTCGCCGTGGGTACGGCAACGTTGCGCGTCATGAGTGGCGCTGTGACCCGGACGGTGCGGGTCGAGATCTCGCCCATTCCCGCCCGCTCCATCCGACTCAGCGAAACAGCCCTTCGCCTGAACGAGCGTGACACCGCGCGCGTGCTCGTGGCGGTGCTCGATTCGCTGGGCCGCCCGCTCAGCGATCGCGACGTCACCTGGTCGAGCACAAATGCCGCGGTGGCCACGGTCTCGACATCGGGTGCGGTGCGCGCGGTGGGCCACGGCACGGCGCGGATCGTCGCGCGTCACCTCGGCCTCGTGTCCGAGGCCACCGTGGAGGTCCTGCCCGACTACGGCGCCGAATTGCCGTACGACACCTATCACACTGGCGAACCGCTTCCGTCGCTGTACCGGCTGGACCCGCGCAACGCGTCCGGCACGACGACGAGGATATTTCACTCGGCCGGCACGTATGAGGCAAGCGTCTCGCCCGACGGCCAGCGTATCGCGTTCACCTGCATCTCGAGTGGTCCCGCGATCTGCACCGCGGACATCACCGGCGGGAATGTGCAGGTGCTCACCGGCGACGACCGCAACAACGAGGACCAGCCCACGTGGAGTCCCGACGGCAGCCGCATCGCCTTCCGTCGCTGGCCGCACGGCGCCACGCCCGGCCGCTTCAACCCCACCGACATCTGGGTGATGAATGCCAACGGAACGCAGGCGGTGAACGCAACGAACGACCAGCAGTCGCAGCACACGCCCGCTTGGTCACCCGTGCCCGTCAACGGCGTCTATCGCATCGCGTTCGCGCAGGACACGCTCTGGATGGTGGACCTCGCCTCTGGCGCGGAGCGGGCCTTTCTCACCAACGCGCTCCCGGGCGTGCAGGCACACGCGCGCTGGTCGCCTAACGGCCGGTACATCGCCTTCACCTCCGACCATGAGCCGAGCGACGACCTCTCGTTCGCACCGCAGATCTACACGATCCGCATTGACGGCACGTTGCTCACGCGCGTGACCCCGACGGGAAATGGAAAGGCGCATCTCGCCTGGCGTTCGACGCCATGAGCGAGGCGCGCGTACCGGTGGCGGGCGCGATGATGGCGCCCGCCTTCGTGACGACGGGAGAGATCGAGACGAATTACTGGCGGGCTGGGTGCGGACCGGCGGTGCTCCTGCTGGTGGACGAGGCGCGCGACACGCAGCGGCAGATCGCGGCATTCGCGGCCCTCGCTCCCCGGGCACGAGTGTTCGTGCCCGACCAGCTCACCATCGCGGCGCTCACGTGCCCGCGCGCGTCGCACGAGTCTCCCTTCAGTCGGTGGCTGCGATTCTTTCTTGAAGGACTCGGCATTCCGCCCGTGCGCGTGGTGGCGCGCATCGGACTCGCACACGAGCTGTTCACCTTCGCGGCGGCGAATCCGGGCCTGCTGTCGAGCGTGCTGTTGCTCGGAGGCGGTGCGTTGTCCGGCTATCCCGACGGCCTCGCCGTTCGGGCACTGCCCGCCGATGCGAGCTGGGAGGAGATTGCGAACGTCGTGATGCCGTCGCGTGAGCAAGGAGGTAGCACCGCGTTGGGTTGACATGCTGCGTGCGCGAGCTAGAACGTGACGCATCGTGTCCGCATCGCCCGCGGTTTCCTCCGCGTCACTTCCGGCCCCGCTCACGGGTTTCGTTGGCCGTGAGCGGGAATTGCTGGCTGTGCACCGCCTGATGGGCGAGGCACGGCTTCTCACGCTCACGGGCGCGGGAGGCAGTGGCAAGACGCGGCTGGCACTCGCGCTCGCGTCGCGGCTGGCGGAGGAAGACGGCGGGCCCGAGGTGGCGTGGGTCGAACTCGGCTCCCTGACCGATGCCCCGTCCCTCCCCACGCACCTCACCCTCGCCCTCGCCCTCGGCGCGCGCACGGAGGGCGGCGGCACCCCCGAGCAGGCCATCAGCGCACTGCTTCAGGAACGCACGGTGCTGCTCGTCCTCGACAACTGCGAACATCTCGTGGACGCGTGCGCCGCGCTGGCCGATACGCTGCTGCGCACCACGCCGAGCCTGCGCATCCTGGCGACAAGTCGTGAGGCGCGGGGGGTGGCCGGTGAGCGTTCGTGGTTGGTGCCCGTGCTGGCGCTGCCTGATGAACGCGGGTCGCGCGACGCTGCGCCGGCAGGGACCGCCCTACACCCTCACCCCCACCGAGCTGAGTTTGGCGGCGATGCTCACGTCCGGGGCGATGACCAATCGGCTCGACCGGCTGGAGACGCGCGGGCTCGTTCGGCGCGAACCCGACCCCGACGATCGGCGCGGCGTGCGCGTGGTGCTGACCAGCGCCGGCCTCGAACTCGTCGACCGGGCCATCGAGGCGCGGTTCAAGGAAGCGGCGCACGCGGTCGAAGGACTCTCCGGCCAGGAACGGGAGACGCTCGAGAGTCTGCTCCGCCAGCTGCTGCTGGGCGTGCGGGAGGATGTATCCGAGGCGTGAGCCAGGCTGGTGGGCAGTCGCGGCCGTCGCGCTCCACTGACTCGCGGTGTTTTTCCATTTGCAGCCTTCGACTCCATACCGAGTGTCGTACCCGTAAGGAAGCGCGTCTCGGTGTCCGGTCGCATCGCGGCAACGGCGGTGCGGGCGACTATCGATGCGTCTTCCGGGCGGGTCACCGCGCTCAGCCGAATCGATTCAGGGGGGCGCCGGCAGGTCTGACGAGATCAGTCGCAAGCCGCGCTGGAAATCGAGACTGTTGATGACGATGGCCGGGGACGCGGAAGGGTCGTGCTGCGCCCACACCTCCACGATGCAACGGTAGTAGTCGAGTGTGGACTCGACACCGAGTCCACCCACGATGCCAACAGTCGACATGCGATGCCATTCCCGAGTGCGGTTGCGCATGCCGTGAATGCAGAGGCTGCAACGAACCCACGGCGTCGCCATGCGGCAGGCGGCGCTGTCACGACGGTGCGCTCAGCGCGGACGTGCGCCCTCCCGGCGAACGAAGGACTGACCGTCGTAGCGCAGCAACGTGGCCGCTCCCCCGTCCGCCGCAAACTGAAACTCGACGACCTCTCCGCCACCGGCAATCTCGATTCTCAGCTTGTTGGCCGACGCGTCGAGCACCTCGGCGCGACCGGCGGCCACGCCCATCCGCACCTCCAGCGCATCACCGCTCACCGTCCAGACCATTTCGCCGAGCGTTGCATTCGAGTACGTGCCCTCGTACATCCGGATTGGGTGTGGCAAC
>JBDSVW010000196.1:0-7632 GCA_039927015.1 Gemmatimonadaceae bacterium
TTCCCGGAGGCGCGCGTCCCTGATCCCGCATCATGGGCGGAAGCGCCGCCCATGATGCGCCGCACCTGATGGCCGCGCGAGGCAGGCGCGCGCGCTTACTCCCGACGAGAAAGCGCGCGCGTCATCGCGCGGTGCACGAGATCGCGCGAAATCCGAAGGTGACCGACCGGCGCCGTCCATCGCGGTCGCCCTCGATTCGCGCGACCAGCGAATCGCCGCCTTGCCGCCGGTAGCTGATGCGCTGGGGAAAGTCATGCTCGGGATTCTCGAACGTGGCCTCCCTCGCTCCCACGGCAATCGCGCGAAACTCCGCCGGTTGCTGCGACGAGGGATAGGCCCAGAAGGTGATCGCCCCGCCGAGCGCATGAATGCGCATGCGCTCGCTGCCCGTCTCCGTGGTTCCCTTGAAGGACACACTGCTGCCGCGTAATTCACCGTCTGGCGTGCGTTCCCACTGCTCCACAGTCCGCCGGTCGCCGGCCGAGAGTTCCCAGCAGCCGGTCAGCCAGCCTAACGTGTCCAGCGCAGGGGCCTGGGCGTGAGTGCCGGCGGGTGACAGGCTCACGAGCGCGAAGATCGCGGCCGCGTTCATCATCATGGTCCACCTCGCGCGGCTTCCCCTGGGACGCGCGCGCGTCCCTCCGGGGTCGCCTGCGTCGTGTCGCGCGCCGGGCTTGTCGCACTGGCAGCGGGCATGCATTGCGCGAGTCATTGTGGAATCAGCGCGTCGGCAATCGTCGCGATCTCATCCGCCTCGCGCCACGCCGCATACAGGGTCGCCAGCTCACCATCCAGTGCGCGGCGCTCGCTTTCTTCATGCGCCGCCATCTCCAGCGCGACGCGATCGACCAGTGGAATGTCGAGCAACGCGGCGCTGGGCAGGCTCCCGATGCCCCCGTGTCCCCAGAAGGTGCGTCCCGTCAGCCGCCACGCCATGCGTTCCATGTCGGAGTGAGCATGTTCGAGTGACGTCACGCTGGACGACCCGCTCCCCTCCCCTGTCTCACCGCGTCCCCAGTTGGACCGCAGCGCGATGGCGAGCACGCGATTGAAGTAGCTGTCCGACTGTGCGCTCTCGTCCACCTTGCGCACCGCCTGCTCCACCAGGTCCGGAGGAAATCCCCCGGCGTGCTCGGTACGATTGACAATGGCCAACAGGCGGGCCGCGGTGCGTAAGCCCGATTCGCCCTCGATGGCCAGCATGCCGTGGTCGTGGGGAATGAGCAGCGCCCAGGGTTGCCCCGCTTCGGGGCGCACGAGTGAGGCGCCCGCGAGGTGGCGATAGCGCACCACCGCCAGCGGCACGTGCAGGCCTTCCGCGCGCACGGGCGAGCCGACGTGCACCAGGTCGAGCACCCGGCTCCCGCGCAGGCTGACCAGCACGCGAGAGGCAAGCGCGCGGGCGTCCATCGCGGGGGCGCTGTGCGTCGCGCGGCGTCCGGCCACGGCGGCGACCGCGCGTGTGAGCGCGGCGCCCGCTCGCTCCATGATCTGCGTGCGCAGTGAGCGGGGACGCGCCAGCAGGCGACCGTAGCGCCACGCCGCCACCTCCGGGCGCATGGCCCGTCCCACGCGAATGAGGTCCATGCGATCGGCGATGTGCGCGATGCCGATGTTCCCCGAGGAGTATCGCAATGTGGTGCCCCGGAAGAGCCGCTCGCACTCCTCCACCGCCTCCCAGCGCTCCTCGATGGGGGCGAGGTTCCAGCGCGCGCATCGGGGACAGACGGCCCAGATGCATCCCTTGGCCGGGTCGAACGCCACCCGGCGGGAGACGGGAAACGCCTCCAGCACCGGGTTGCTGCCTAACGCGCCGTAGCAGAACGTGCAGGAACCATACATGCCCAACCTCGCCGTGGCACCGGCATCGCGGGACGCCGGTTCATTTCCACACTACGTCGGCGGCCGCTGTCGCGACAGTGGGCCTCTCCCGGCGCCGGGCGAGTCGCGACCTCCGGGCGGCACGCGCCCACGTCGGTGGAGTATCGCTTCGTCCCACGCCACGTCTCCCCGGGCTGCACCACCTCCCAGATTGTCCGCGGTCGCCCGCTTTTCTCCTCTTGCTGCCATCTCCCGTATGCGCCAACACTCGCGATGCATCAGCCGCGGCTTTCTCGTGATGCTCGTCAGCGTTCCCCTTGGGTACGCTGCCGCACAGCGTGCGATGTTCCGCGGCGGCCCGACGCGCGCCGGCGTCTACGACGGCGCGGGGGTACCGGCCTTCGGGGGACTGCAGTGGCGCATCCAGACGGGAGGCCCGGTGCGCTCGTCCCCGACGATTGCCGAGGGCACGGTGTACGTCGGGAGCAGTGACGGTTTTCTCTATGTCATTTCCGAGCAGAGCGGCGCGCTGCGCTGGCGGTCGGCGATGGGGGCGCCCGTGACCGCCTCCCCGGCCGTTGCCGGCGGCCTGGTGTACATCGCCAATGCCGTGGGGCTGATGAAGGCGCTGCGAGTCACCGATGGCACCGTCGCCTGGACATTCCGGAGCGGCGCGGCCGTTAGGCACGCACAACACGTGGCTGCGCACCTATCTCGCGGAGCGCGGATACGAGCGGCTCGACTCCGACCTGCTGACGCGATTCATGCACCGCGCGCGTGCGGGACCGGTCGTCAAGCGTCGTGGTGTTCGCCACTGGCGTGGTGCCGCGCAGCGTCGCACCAATCGCGGCGGATACGGTGCTCTTCCGCCGCTATCTCGACGCCGGCGGCAGCGTCGTGTGGATCGGCAGTCCTCCCATGATCGCCCCGTCTGGCATGACCTCTCTCAAGGAGCTCGATCGCGACGCCCCCCGGCGTCTCATCGGCGTGGGCTACCCGCAAGGCAACTTCGAGGCACTTGGCGTGGCACGCATCAGCGCCGAGGGCGGCGCCATCGGACGTGACGACGGTCTTCGCAACCGACGAGCAGGGCCAGGCCGTGGCGTGGAACAAGCGCTATGGCGGCCCGCCGGGCTCGGGATTCACGCGCGTCTTCTCAGGGGACGTCGGTGTGGGCCGCCCGACCATGTTTCCCGTGGTGCAGACCGCGGCAGAGTGGAGGCCGCGTTAGGCGACAGCGCGGCGGGCGAGAGGGTGCGCCTACAGCCGTGCGACTCGACCCACCGCGTGGCAGTACTTCGAGAAGCGCGTGTGTCGCGGAGCCAGCGCGCGCAACATGCGCGCGGCTTCGGCTTCCCGCGCGGGCTCCAGCTTGCTCTCCACCACGGCGAAGTCGCAGGCGGTGCCATCAAAGGTCGTGCGCAGCGTGGATCCCACCCGCTGATCATGAAATCGGAGGCCGGTGTCGACGGTGATGCGAATGCCGCCGTCCGCCGTGGCAAAGTTGTGCCGGAAGTACGTGGTGATCACGATCGGGATGCGCAGCAACTCGACCACCGGACGCTCGGACGGGGCCACGGTGGCCGCGAAGATGCGCGGCAGGTCGCGCAGGCAAGCCGAGGGTAGCGATAGCCCCTCCAGGGGGTAGAGTGACTTCCACCCGAGGTGGCTCGCACGATACTTCAGCTTGAGGATCGCTGTGGTGTCTGCGCTGGGCGTGTCATAGAGCGCCGGCGCCTCAGTCTGCCGTGGCGCGCGGGCGTCGGGAATCGCGCGCGGCGGCATTTCGCGCGGCGCACGGCCGCGCCCCCGGGGGCGAAGAGCCGGCGCCACGCATTCGGCTGCGCCGGACCGCCGCGTCTCGATAGATTGGATGCAGCCTGACGCGACGCCCCTTCGAGTGCACGTCAGTGGCTCCGCGATTTACCGCGCCGCCGTGTGCGGCGCAATCATCCGCGTGGTGACACAATGGTCCATCCGAATACGTTCGGCAGTCGCGCCACTCTCACGGTGGGCTCCACCGCCTACACCATCTTCCGACTCGACGCCCTGCGCGAGCGCTCCAAGGGCAACGTCGACCGCCTGCCCTTCTCGCTCAAGGTGCTGCTCGAGAACCTGTTACGGGGAGAGGACGGCGCGTTTGTGAAGCCAGCCGATATCGAGGCGCTGGCGAACTGGAATGTGAAGGAACCGGTCGACAAGGAGATCGCCTTCCGCACGTCTCGTGTACTCCTCCAGGACTTCACTGGCGTCCCCTGCGTGGTGGACCTTGCGGCGATGCGCGACGCACTCGCGGCGCTCGGCGGCGACGCGACCCGCATCAACCCGCTGCAGCCGGTCGACCTCGTGATCGATCATTCGGTGCAGGTGGATGAATACGGCACCGACGCCGCCTTCCTGATCAACGTGGAGCGCGAGTACGAGCGGAACCTCGAGCGCTACCAGTTCCTGCGCTGGGGCCAGACCGCGTTCCGCAACTTCCGCGTGGTGCCGCCGGGCACGGGCATCTGCCACCAGGTGAACCTGGAGTACCTGGGCCAGGTGGTCTTTTCCATGGTGCAAGACGGCGAGCAGATCGCCTACTGTGACTCCCTGGTCGGCACGGACTCCCACACGACGATGATCAACGGCCTTGGCGTGCTGGGCTGGGGCGTGGGCGGCATCGAGGCCGAGGCGGCCATGCTGGGGCAGCCGGTATCGATGCTGATTCCCGACGTGGTGGGCTTCAAGTTCAAGGGCAAGCTGCCGCCGGGCGCAACGGCGACGGACCTGGTGCTGACCTGCACCGAGATGCTGCGCAAGAAGAAGGTGGTCGGGAAGTTCGTCGAGTACTACGGCGACGGCCTGTCGTCGCTGGCCCTCGCCGACCGCGCCACCATCGCGAACATGGCGCCGGAGTACGGCGCGACCATGGGCTTCTTTCCGGTGGACCACGAGACCCTCAAGTACCTGCGCCTCTCTGGCCGCAGCGAAGAGCAGGTGCAACTCGTGGAAGCCTACACGCGGGCGCAGGGGATCTTCCGCGAAGACGGGATGGCCGAGCCGGTCTACACCGACACGCTCGAGCTCGACCTCTCCACCGTCGTGCCGTCGCTGGCGGGTCCCAAGCGTCCGCAGGATCGCATCCCGCTCACCGAAGTGAAGGCGAATTACACGGAGTCACTCCGCGCGCACCACGCCTCCAAGCAGGCCGCGGCCCCCGTCGGGAAGCCGGCGCCGGGTTCGTCGGAGGCCGCCATGGTGGCCGAGGGCGGCGTCGCAACGGAAGCGACACCTGGCATTGCCTGCGAGCATCGCGGGCAGCAGTTCACCCTGAAGGATGGCGCCGTCGTGATCGCCGCGATCACCTCGTGCACCAACACGTCGAATCCCAGCGTGATGCTGGCGGCCGGCCTGCTCGCACAGAAGGCGGTCGCGCACGGCTTGCAGGTGAAGCCGTGGGTGAAGACCTCGCTCGCGCCAGGCTCCAAGGTGGTGCGGGAGTACTTCGACAAGGCGGGCGTGCAGCCCGCGCTCGATGCGTTAGGCTTCCAGATCGTGGGGTACGGCTGCACCACGTGCATCGGCAATTCCGGTCCCCTGCCCGCCTCCATTTCCAAGGCGATCGAGGACGGCGGCCTCACGGTCGCTGCGGTGCTCTCGGGCAATCGCAACTTCGAGGGACGCGTGAACCCGCAGACGCGCTTCAACTACCTCGCCTCGCCGCCCCTGGTCGTCGCGTACGCGCTGGCGGGGCGGATGGACATCGACTTCGAGCGTGAGCCCATCGGCGTCGGATCGAAGGGTCCGGTGTTCCTGCGCGACATCTGGCCGAGTGCGACTGAGGTGGCCGACGTCGTGATGGAATCCGTCAAGCGCGAGCAGTTCGAGAAGGAGTATGCGGACGCGTTCGCGGGGGACGAGCAGTGGCGGGCCATCGCGATTCCTACAGGCAATCGCTACACGTGGGACGCCGAGTCCACCTACGTGAAGCACCCGCCGTACTTCGAGGGCATGACGATGACGCCGCCCGGCGTGCAGGAAATCGTCGGCGCGCGTGTGCTCGGCATGTTCGGCGATTCCATCACGACCGACCACATCTCCCCGGCCGGTTCGATCGCGGAAAAGAGCCCGGCGGGGCAGTGGCTGCTCTCGCTGGGCGTGGAGAAGAAGGAGTTCAACTCCTACGGCGCTCGTCGCGGAAATCACGAAGTCATGATGCGCGGCACCTTTGCCAACATCCGGCTCAAGAACGACCTGACACCGGGCAAGGAGGGATGGTGGACGCGCACGGCGCCCGACGCGGAGCCGGTGCCCTTCTTCGACGCGAGCGAGACATACCGTGCCGCCGGGACGCCACTCATCGTCGTGGCGGGCAAGGAGTATGGCACCGGATCGTCCCGCGATTGGGCGGCGAAAGGCACCATGCTGCTCGGCGTGCGCGCGGTGATCGCGGAGTCGTTCGAGCGCATCCATCGCTCCAACCTGGTGGGCATGGGGGTGCTGCCCTGCGAGTTCACCGCTGGCGACACGCGCCAGTCGTTAGGCCTGAGCGGCTTCGAGACGTACACGGTCGAGGGGCTGTCGGCCGGCATGTCGCCGCGGGCGTCGCTGAGCGTGGTAGCCAGCGACGCCGAGGGCAAGGAAACGCGGTTCACCGTGCGTTCACGCATCGACACGCCAGAGGAGCTGCAGTACTATCGTCACGGCGGGATTCTGCCGTACGTGCTGCGGCAGCTCGTGGGCTCGCGGTAGGCGGGCGCGCCAGCGTGTAACCCACCGCAGACTGCGAAGCACGCGGTCGCACGAACTCACACGAGTACAAGGACCGGCGCCAGAGCATTCGGCGCCGTTCTTCTTGAGTCGTCAGGCGACGGATCGTCAAGCGACGGATCGTCAGGCGACGGATCGTCAGGCGACGGATCGTCAGGCGGCCGATCGACTGGCGGCCGATCGTCGGGCGGTGGCTCCGCACGCGGTGGCTCCGCACGAGGTGGCTCCGCACGCGGTGAATGCGTCACACACACCTTCGTCAACAACGGGTACACGGTGTCCCTCGATGCTTCCGGCGTTGTCGCGATCGCCAATCCCGCCGCGGGGCGTGGCCGCGGAGGGCGCCTGATTCCCGCGTTGCGTGCCGCGATGGCAGCGCGCGGCGCGGGCGGGGTGCTGGTCACGACGCGCGCGGGCGAGGAGGCCACGATGGCCGAGGCAGCGGCCCGCGACGGGGCCACGACGATCATCGCGTTGGGCGGCGATGGCACGTGGAGCAACGTCGGGCATGGCATTTTGGCGGCGGGCACGTACACCCGGCTCGCGCTGGCGGCGGCCGGCACGGGCAATGACCTCGCCTTCGCCACGCGCGCGCCGGCGCACGACCTGGGCGCCGCAGTGGACGCCGCGCTGCATCCCGCCGAGATGCGGCTGGACGTGGGGCTCGTGGATGGCGTGCATTTCCTCAACTGCGCAGGCTTCGGCTTCGACGCCGAGGTCCTGCGCCGGACGCATGAGGTACGATGGCTGCGCGGGCACGCCGTCTACCTGCTCACCGCCGCGCGCCTGCTGTTCAGCTTTCCCGCGGTTCCAGCGCGCATCGACCTCGCAGGCGAATCCGGCGACGCACAAGACGGGGAGACGCCGTTGCGGCCGCATCTCGCTGTGATCGTCGCCAACGGCCCGCGCTTCGGCGGCGGATTCCTCATCGCCCCGGGTGCGCGTGTGGACGACGGCATGCTGGATGTGGTGTCGATCGCCGATGCCCGCGCGCTGCGGCGCGTCGCGCTCTTCTCCCGCCTGATCGGCGGTACGCACGAACGCGCGCCGGAGGTCACC
>JBDSVW010000197.1:0-22454 GCA_039927015.1 Gemmatimonadaceae bacterium
CTGGCGCTGGAGCTCCAGCGCGGCGGACATGTGCAGCCCGCCATCTTCTCGGCGTCGGCCGAAGCCCTGCCCATCCTCACGCGCGCATCGCTCGCGCCCCTGCTCGAGGACACGGCGCGCCATGCGGCAAAAGTGCGCGACGCGGGCGGCGGTTGCGTGCACTTCGACGGGCTCGTGCTGCGGGCGCTGGGCAACAACTTCGAAATGGATCCCGTGTCGGAGAGAGTCATCGCCCCTCGGAATGTGGGTGTGATCTTCTTCGAGGACACCATGCTCGATGCCGCCGCACTCGCGCGTGCGCGCGCGTTCGACCTCGTGATCACCGGCTCGCACTGGAACGAGCAGGTGCTCCGGGAGCGCGGCCTGACCAATGTCGCCACCGTGCTGCAGGGCGTCGATCCGTCACTCTTCCATCCGGCGCCCCGCGCCGGGCACTTCGGCGATCGCTTCGTGGTGTTCTCCGGCGGAAAGCTGGAGTATCGCAAAGGGCAGGACCTCGTAATTGCCGCCTTCCGCGCATTTCGCCAGCGCCATCCCGAGGCGCTTTTGGTCGTGGCCTGGCACAACAACTGGCCGACCCTGATCGCCGATCTCGATCTCGCCGGGCACGTGCGCGGAACGCCGACGCTGCGCGGGCACTCCCTCGGACTCACCGAGTGGTTGGCAGCCAACGGCATACCGGCAGATGCAACGATCGATGTCGGCCAGCAGCCGAATGCGCTCATGGGGCAGGTCCTCCGCGAATGCGACGTGGCCCTCTTTCCCAATCGATGTGAGGGTGGGACGAACCTCGTGGCGATGGAGTGCATGGCCGCCGGCGTCCCGACCATCGTTTCGGCCAACACAGGCCACCTCGACCTGGTGGCCACGGGCGGCTGCCTCGCGCTCGAGCGGCAGCGCGCCGCCCGTATGCCGACGCGCTTCTTTCGCGGCGCCGAGGGATGGGGCGAGTCGGACGTGGAGGAGATCGTCGAGGCGCTGGAGTTCGCGTACAACGAACGATCCGCCATGGCGACCCTCGCCCGGCGCGGTGCCGACGCCATGGCCGCGCAGTCATGGCGCCATCAAACGCAGCAGCTGCTGCAGACGCTTCAGCCGCTCATCTGAGTCCCCACACCGCACGCATCCGGTCATGCCCACGATTCTCGACATTCGCGACAGCTACCGCTCCACCATCGCCTTCCTGCCGACTCGCACTGAACTGCCCGTGCTGCTCAATGAGCGGCGCCTGTTCGGGTGCGGGGCGGAGATCGGAGTGAAGGAGGGCGAGTTCTCCGCCACGATTCTCAAGTACTGGCGGGGTCGTCATCTCATCTCCATCGATCCGTGGCTGGAGGATGCACCCGACGCGTATGTCGATATCGCCAACGTGCCCCAGACCCAACACGAGCACTTTCAGGCGGCGGCGCGTGCGCGCCTCGCCCCATTCGGCGATCGCAGCAGCGTCTGGAGAATGACTTCGGCCGACGCCGCCCCCCTGGTGCCACGCCACTCGCTCGACTTCGTCTACATCGACGCGCGACACGACTACGCCAGCGTGCTGGAAGACCTGGAGTTCTGGTTCGACAAGGTACGCCCCGGCGGCATTGTCGCCGGCCACGACTATCTCGACGGCACGCTTCCAGCCGGTGACTTCGGCGTGAAGTCCGCGGTGGACGCCTTCTTCTTCGCACGCTCGCTGCCGGTGTGCTGTACGCTGCTCGACCAGCCGTGGCTGTCATGGCTCGTCGAGGTGCCGGAGCCCCCCGCGTCCACCGAGTGCCCGGACTCCTGATGCGTGCGTCGCGCCCCACGCGCGCCGAGCTTCCCCCAACGTCTAATCCTCTCTCGCATGCCCCGCCAGGAAATCGGAATCAACCTCACGTCGCCTAACGGCGCCAGCAAGCTCACCCTCCTGCTCGATGCGGACCAGATGAGCCAGCGTTTCATGCTGGACGAGTTCTCTGCCGGAAAGCTCTACGAGTCCGAGACGAGCAACTTCATCGGGTCGGTGCTGCAGCCGGGTGACACCTTCGTCGATATCGGCGCGCACGTGGGGTACTTCTCCATGCTCGCGTCCGCCCTCGTGGGGCCCTCGGGACGCGTCTTCTCGTTCGAGCCGGAGCGCTCCAACTACGAGCACCTGCTGGAGCACATCGAGGTCAACGGCGCCACGAACGTGTTTCCGATGCACATGGCCGTCGGCGCGACGACCAGCATTGCCGACTTCTTCGTGAACTCGGACAACGACGGCGGGCACGCGCTCTGGGAGGTGGGACGTCATCCGTTCAATGAACGCACGCGCGAGGCACCGACCACCAGGAAGGTCTACGTCACCTCGCTCGACCAGCTGTTCGCGGGACGCGACATGAGCGCGCTCAAGGCGATCAAGATCGACGCCGAAGGGGCCGAGTTCTCCATCCTCGTGGGTGCCCGCGAAACGCTGCGCGCGCGTCCGATTCCCTTCATCATCGCCGAGATCAACCGCTTTGGCCTGGAGTCCATGGGCGCCAGCGAACGCCACGTGCGCGGCTTCATGCAGGACCTGGGATACGAGACATACCTCTTCCAGCCCGGCGGCACCTCGTGCGTGCGCCTTGCCCCAGAGGAAACGCCGGACACCAACTACGTGTTCAACCTGCTCTTCCGGCACCCCGAGGCTCCCGCGCTCGCCGCGTAGGCGACGCCCGGCAGGGGCAAGGCCGGGTGGGGCGGGGCAGGCACCCGCGGCCCTCGCGCGGCGGTCCCGCTACACGGAAAGCAGGTGATTCAGCGAAATCCTAAAGTTCTCGCGACCAGTCTCCGATACACGCTCTTGGAGGGACGAGACACTCTCGAATCCCCATAGGGGAACGGATTCCCCTAATCAAACTCCAAGGAGCTCGCACCATGCGTATCAACACCAACATCAGCGCCATTCGCGCGCAGGGCAACCTGAGCCGCGTCAATGACGAAGTCTCGAAGTCGATGGCGAAGTTGTCCTCCGGCTTCCGGATCACCCGGGCCTCCGACGATGCCGCCGGTCTGGGTATCGCGAATGTGCTGCGTTCGGACATCCGCTCGCTGGGCCAGGCTGCTCGCAACGCGGAGCAGGCCAACGCCGTGCTCAACATCGCGGAAGGCGCGGCCGGTACCGTGCAGAAGATGCTCGAGCGCATGAAGGAACTCGCCTCGCAGGCGGCTTCTGACAGCGTGGACTCGGCCGGACGCTCGCGCATCACGACCGAGTACCAGGCGCTTCGCTCGGAAATCGATCGCACCGTCGCCACGGTGAAGTTCCAGGGCAATGCGCTGCTCAACGGCTCATTCGGTGCCACGGTGGACAGCGCCAGCACCGCGCTGTTGACGACCACTGGCGTGTACGCGGTGAAGCTCACCGGCGCCGGCACCGGCGCGCTCACGCTCTCCTCGGGCAGCAGCATCGCCACGCTCACCAATGGTTCCACCTCGCAGACGCTCGCCGTCACGGCCGGCAGCAAGCAGACGTTGAACTTCTCGTCGCTCGGCCTCACGATTGATACGTCCGGCAGCGTCGGCGCGGCCACGCTGGCCGGCAACATCACGGTCGGCGGCGGATCGGGTTCCTTCCTGGTCAGCTCCTCGGGTCAGTACAGCGGCAATGACCAGATCTCCATCACCGGGTCGTCGCTCAACCTCGGGGCGACCGCGCTGACGGTCACGACCGATCCCACCACGCTCGCGACCGCACAGTCGGCCATGTCACAGGTCGACGTCGCCATCACGAACGTGAACACCGCGCTCGGCGTCATCGGCGCGCTCCAGAGCCGTATCGAAGTCGCCACGGAAAACGTCAAGACCACGATCCAGAACTTCAGCGCCGCTGAGTCCTCGATCCGCGATCTCGACATGGCTGAAGAGATGACGAAGTTCACGAAGAACCAGGTCCTGGTGCAGGCCGGTACGGCGATGCTGGCGCAGGCGAACCAGAACGGCCAGAGCATTCTCACCCTGCTCCGCGGATAACGCGGCGTAGCAGAAAGCGCAGGAACCCGGGGCCGGCACTCGCCGGCTCCGGGACTTCGCACAAGCAGGAAGGAATCCCATGGCAGAGCCAATCGGCAGTTTCAGCGGACTCGCAAGCGGCGTCCAGTGGCGCGATCTCGTCGACCAGCTCATGGCGGTCGACAAGTCGCGCAAGCTCGATCCCATCATCGCGCGCCAGACCATGGCGCAGAAGCGGATCGACGCGTTCTCCACGTTCCAGTCGCTGGTCAACCGCTTTCGCGACGCCTCCAAAGCACTCCGCGACGGCACCGCGTTCGCCTCGTTCAAGGTGGCCGGCGGAACCAGCGCCACCAGCGGCCGCTCGCTGCTGACCGCGACCGCCACGGTGGGTGCCGTTCCGGGATCGTACGCCGTGGAAGTGCTGGAAATCGCGCGCGCCAACAAGCTGAGCGGAAACGTCGTTTCCTCCGCCTCGGCGGCGCTTGGACTCGCGGGGGATTTCGCCGTCAATGGGAAACTCGTCACGGTCGTCGCCACGGACTCCCTGGCGACCGTACGCGACAAGATCAACTCGCTCAATGGCGGATCGTCGCCCAGCGGAGTCACCGCGTCGGTGCTGAGCACCGGGAGCGCGCAACACCGGCTGGTGCTCACCTCCGACCAGACCGGCGCCGGCGACATCGACCTGCTGGATGGTTCGGGCAACCTGCTGCAGTCGCTGGGTGTGACGGATGGCACGTCGGCGCTCAACGTCACGAGCGACGGCGGCGTCCAGACCGCCCGCGTGTCGTCGTCCACCGCCGCCATCGCGACAATGCTTGGCATCACCATGCCCACGCCCAGCAGCATCACGATCGGTGGGCGCGTGATCACCGTGGACCTGACGATCGATTCGCTCGCGTCCATCGCTGCCAAGATCTCGGCGGCCGGCGGATTGGCGAGCGTCGAATCGGAGACGCAAGGCTCGAAGACGCTCTATCGCCTCGTCACGAGCGATACCGTCAGCGCCTCTTCGCCCGACGGCGTTCGCACCCTCGAGGTGCTCGGCTTCACCAAGGGCGGTCATGCCGGCGTAACGCAGGTCGTGCAGAGCGAGAACACCTACGGCAATGCCGGCGGCGCCACGGCGACGGCGTCCACCCTGCTCACCGATCTGTCCGTCGGCGGCTCCTCGCTCGGACTCGTGGCCGGTGACACCTTCTCCGTGCAGGGACTCTCCGGCAATGGGTCGGCAGTCGCGCGCAGCTCGTTTACCATCGGCGCCGGCGACACCGTCCAGACGCTGCTCAACAAGATCAATGATGCCACGACGGGCTTCGGCGCTGGTTCGCGTCCCGCGACGGCCTCGTTCGTCAATGGAAAGATCGTCCTGACGGACTCCGTCACCGGCGATTCGCAGCTCGCGCTCTCGGTCTCTGCCACGCGCGCCTCCGATGGCTCCACGGTCTCGTTAGGTCGTCAGCTCGTCGACACCGTCGGGCGCCAGCGCGAAGTCACCGCGGGCAGCAACGCGACCGTGCGCGTGGACGGCGTGACGCTCTCCCGCGCGTCGAACACCATCACCGACGCCCTCTCGGGGGTCACCCTCAACATCCAGCAGGCGGAAGTCGGCTCGGTGATGACGCTCGCCATCGATCGCGATAGCGACGCCGTGAGCGCAAACGTCAAGGCGCTTTCCACCGCCTACAACGACCTCATCAAGTTCCGCTCCGACCAGTCGAAGGATGGCGCGCCCCTCAAGGGCAATCCCACCGTCCGCTCCTCCATCGCCTCCTTCACGAGTACCCTGCTCTCGACGATCAGCGGTGGGTCCGGCACCTTCACGCGCGCCGGTACGGTGGGACTCGCACTGCAAGCCGATGGATCCCTGGCGCTCGATGACTCCGTCTTCAAGTCCGCCCTCCGGACCAACTTCAGAGACATCGTCGCGCTCTTCGGCACAGGCGGCACGTCGACCAACTCCGCCCTCACGTACTACACGTCGTCCAACAAGACGCAGCCGGGAACGTACGCGGTGAACATCACCGCCGCCGCCACTACGCCATCGCAGGCGGGCAGCGGCTTCTCCGGTACCTACACGGACGATGGCACCGCTGACACGATGAGCATCACCGACTCGATCACCGGCGCCACGGGAAGTATTTCCATGGCCAATGGGGACACGATTGACACGGTGGTCACGCGGCTCAATGCGATGTTCGCCTCGAGCAAGATGGCGCTCAGCGCGTCGAAGAGCGGCAACGAGCTGGTCGTCACGGGTGCGCGATACGGCACCGGCGCCAACTTCACGGTGGCATACACCGGGGGCGGAACCGACAACACCGCGCAGCTCGGCTTCGCCGCCGGTACCTACGCCGGCACCGACGTCGCGGGCACCATAGGCGGCGAGCTGGCCGTGGGTTCGGGCCAGACGCTCACCGCGAAGCCGCTGTTGGTGGGTGCGGCTTCGGATGGGCTTTCCGTGAACTACACAGGCAGCGCAACCGGGGCCGTGGGAGATCTCACGTTCTCCCTCGGCGTGAGCGGCCTGCTGTTCAACAACGCCGACCTGGTCACCGCACCCTCCGGCGGCATCGACAATCAGCAGGTCTCGCTCAATCAGTCCATCACGGATCTCAAGTCTCGCGCCGATACTGTACAGAAGGCGATGGATGCAAAGCGAGCGGCCCTCATTCGGCAGTTCACTGTCATGGAGACCGCCATCAGCCGCATCCAGGCACAGGCGGCGTCGCTCACGAGCTACATCAATCAACTGAACGCGAAGTCCTAGCCGGCGGGGCCCTCGCGATCACTCTCATTCGTTCGAGGTCTCATGTCGTACGGAGCAGTCGCGAAGCAGGCGTCGAAGTACCGCGAAGCAGAGGTGCTCAGCGCTTCCCCCGCGCGACTCGTCGTCATCGTGTTCGAATACCTGATGGTGAACCTCCGCCGGGCGGCGTTGCTGTCAGGCAGCACCGATGTCGCCAACCGTAGCCAGGCGCTGGAACGTGCGCGCGCGGCGCTGACAGAACTGCTCGTCACGCTCAACCGTGAACACGGCGGCGACATGGCGTCGCACCTTGCCTCCCTCTACACGTTCATGCTCGCCGAGCTCTCCGTGTTGGGCGTGAAGCCCGACCCCGCTCGCCTGGACGCACTGACGGCGCTCGCGGCCGAACTACACTCGGCGTTCGATCACATCGCGCAGAGTGGAGCGGGCGCGCAGGCGCATGCGGTCACGGCGTCGTGAACGCGCCGTGAACGCGTCGGTCGCGCGACAGGCGCAGGAGCTGCACGCCGCGATAGATCGCTTCGGCGCACTGTCGGAGCGCGCCCTACGCGCGGTTACCGACCAGGATGTTGCGGCGCTCGCCGCCGCGCTCGACGCGCGGGAGGAGATCACCGCACGCATCGGCGTACTCACGGGCTCCCTCGCGCAGTCGCGCCGCGGCGCCCGCAGTGGCCCCGCCCGCGACGGCATCGACACGCTGTTGCTCCCCGTGCAGCGCCTCGCCGCGACCGCGCTGCAACTGAACGATGCGCTCGAGTCGCAAGCCCAGCGGTCGCGCGCGGATATCCGGGAGCAGCTGGACCGGCTCACGCACGACGACGCGGCCCGCGCGGCCTACGCGTCTGCCTCGCTGCCGGGCGACCGTCAGCGTGTGGACATCAAGCGGTAGGGCGACACAAGCCGATCATGTCGCCCCCCTGGAAGTCACCCCTCGGTCGAACCTCTCCTCGCGCCGCCGCCGTTCTGGCAGAAGTCCTGGATTCCCTGCAGGGCCAGCTGGCGGAATCGCCCCCGCCTGAGCTCGAGAACGACTCCGAAATCACGGAGCTCATCAGCGCCGCGATGGCGGAACTGCACCGGGTGGCCCCGATCATGCGACAGGATGGGGGAATAGCCCCCGTGCTCGGCACTGGCGTGCTTCAGGAACTGCTGCGCCGCAAGCGCTGCACCCCGGAGCAGCTGGAGCCGGAGCCCGTCCGCACCGTGGACGAACGTCTGTAAGCGAGGCGGGCGCATTAAGTTCTCCCATGCGACTGCCGATATTACAAGACAAGGAGGATGCCAATGAAAATCCCGGGCGGCAATACCGGCCCGCTTCGTTCCGAACGTGCGCGAGAAGTCCAGAACATCGTGGTGGACCAGCGCGAACAGGCGAACAAGCGGACCCTGTCACAAATAGAGCAATTCGACCGCGTCGAGATATCCGATGCCGGCCGTGCCAAGGCGTCGCCGCTGGAGCCGACGGCGTCCGGTGAGAATGGTCGCCTGGCCGAAGTGCGCCGGCGCGTCATGAGCGGCGCGTACGACGTCGATGGCGTCGTGGGCGAGGTGGCGCGTCGAATTCTCGACCGCGGCGATGTCTGACAGGACACAACGCATACAGCCCGTCGGACGTGACTCATGAAGATTCTCGTCGTGGACGACTCGGCGACCATGCGTCGCATCCTCGTCAATTCCCTGCAGCGCAGCGGTTTCACCGACTGCGTGGAGGCGACGGACGGGCGCGATGCGCTCGACCGCTTCGACCCCTCCATCCAGTTCGTCATCACGGACTGGAACATGCCTAACATGTCGGGCGTGGAACTCGCGCGTGCCCTACGGCAGCATCCCGACGGCAAGCACGTGCCCATTCTCATGGTCACCACGCGGAGCGTGAAGGAAGACATCATCGCCGCCATCCAGGCCGGCGTGAACAACTACGTGGTGAAGCCGTTCACCCCACAAGTCTTGAAGGACAAGATCGACGCGGTTCTCAGCGGCATGACGGCGGCCGCATGAGCGCCGGCATGCGGGAGCCCAGCGAACTGCTGTACGATTCCGAGGCCACCCTGCGCCTCGTGGACAAGGCGATCCTGGATATGGGAGCGCTTGATGCCGACGAGCCCAAGGTGGACCCCACCCGCTCCGGCATGGCCCTCTTGCAGTGCGACACACGCCAACCTTCGGGTCTCACCGAGATCTCCGAGCACCTCACGCGCGGCTACGCCGGCATTCTTGGTGTGGTCGACTCGCTGCGACAGAGCCGGCGACACCTCGAGCGCGCGACGGTCGACAACCTCAAGCACACCAACGACAAGCTGCGCGAAGTGTCCGACGCTACCGAGTCGGCGGCCACGGACATTCTCAACGGCCTGGACAACCTCACGTCGTCGCTGGACGCCCTCGACACCTGCGCGCAGGAGCGACCGGAGCCCGACGCGCGCGCTGCGAAAATCCGCGGCACGATGCGCGAGGAGCTGTTCACCCTCGTCGGGCACATGCAGTTCCAGGACATCACCAGCCAGCAGCTCCACTACGCGTCGGCGGTGATCTGTGACATGGAAGCGCGGCTGGCGCAGCTGGCGCGCGTGTTCGATCCCGCGGCCTTCGGCGCCGCCGCATCCCCTGAAGCGACCCCGCTCGCGTCAGACAGCGCGAACACCTTCGACCCGCACGCCTCCACGCACAATCGCGCCGCGCGACAGGCGGTCGCCGACGAGATCATCGCGGAGAGCCTCGCCGCCAGCTGACGAAAGGCCCAGTTGTCCGGGCACCGCACCGGAACACCGGCGCGGTGCCCTTTTGTCGCCGGAAACGCCGCAACGAGCGGTTCAAGTCTCACCGTGATTTAGACGAGACTTCCAGTGGACAACTCCCGCCCCACGCGCACTCCGCGGCTCCCGCCTTTCGACGTCGTCCGTGCTGAAACCCTCCCTCCACGACATCATCGCCCGCCTGTTGCTCGTCGACCGCGAGGTGGATGACGACGGAGCTGCGTCGCGGGAGCTCACGGAACTGCTGACGCTCGTCGCCGCCGATGCGGCGCTCCCCGAGAGTGTGCGTGCGCTGCTCGTCGCCGCCACCGACCGACTCTCCCTCCTCACCGCCTCCAATCGCGCGGCGATCGTGACCGACGTAGAGCGCCTCGTGGCCGCGGCCCAAGCGCGCCTCGAGCAGCGTGATCGGTTGTCGGAGATGATGAGCGACGCGCCTGGCACGCCGGAGCCGCCGGTCCATGCTGCGCCCACGCCGGTGACCACCGATGCCTGGTCGGCGCTGCCGCCTGACGCGGACGTGTCATTCCTCGGTGACTTCGTGGCGGAATGTCGCGACCTGCTCGAAGGCGCCGAGGCGGCGCTGTTGCAGCTGGAGAGCAAACCGGATGACGTGGAAGCGGTCAACACCATCTTCCGGGCCTTCCATACCATCAAGGGCACATCGGCCTTCCTGGCGCTCGAGCACATCACGGAGTTCGCTCACCACGCCGAGAGCGTCCTGAGCCGCGTGCGCGATCGCCAGATTCGCTGCGTGGGCGGTTACGCCGAACTCGCGCTCCGGTCGCGGGACATGCTGTCCGCGCTGCTGGACGCAACGGAGCTCGCCATGGCCACGGGCGCCGGCGTGCTCCCCGACGGCTATCACGCACTGCTCGCGGTCGTGCGCGACCCGGACGCGGCGGGAGTGAGTGAGGCGCCGGTACGCCGCGAACAGGCGGCCCGCCTTGCCGATGCCTCCGGGGCGGCAGCCGTCCCGTCCGCCGCATCCCGGCTGCAGGACGGCGGCATCCGGGCGGCGACGGCGGGCGCGCAACCCGATGCCTCGGTGCGGGTGCCCACCGACCGGCTCGACCGGCTCATCGAGATGGTCGGGGAACTCGTCATCGCGCAGTCGATGATCTCGCAGGATCCGGTGATCGAGCTGCTGGGACACGCCGACCTGGGACGGAAGATCGCCCACGCCGACAAGATTGTCCGTGAGCTGCAAGATCTGTCGATCGCGATGCGCATGGTGCCCCTCAAGGCGCCGTTCCAGAAGGTCGCGCGCCTCGTGCGCGACCTCGCGGCGAAGGGCGGCAAGCAGGTCGCGTTCGTCGCCATGGGTGAGGAGACGGAGATCGACCGGTACATGGTCGACTTCATCAGCGATCCGCTCGTGCACTTGATTCGCAACGCCATGGACCATGGCATCGAGACCCCTGCGGAACGGGTCGCGACAGGGAAGCCCGCCTGCGGGACCGTGCGCCTGACGGCCCGGCATGCCTCCGGCAACGTCCTGGTGGAACTCTCGGATGACGGGCGTGGCCTCGACCGCGAGCGTATTCTCCGGAAGGCGATCCAGAACGGGCTCGTGGCGTCGGGCGAGGGACTGAGCGACCGCGACGTGTACGAGTTTATCTTCGCGCCGGGTTTCTCCACCGCCGATCAGGTCACCGACGTGTCCGGACGCGGAGTGGGGATGGACGTCGTCAGGCGCAATATCGAGGCCCTCCGCGGCCGCGTGGAAATCCGATCGACGCCGGGGCAGGGCACCACGTTTCTCGTCACCCTCCCCCTCACGCTCGCCGTCACCGACGGGATGATCGTGCGCGTCGGTACCGAACGCTACATCATCCCCACCATCAGCATCCACGTCTCCTTCCGTCCCGAGCACGCCATGCTGTCCACCATCGCCGGCACGGGCGAGGTGGTGATGCTGCGGAACGAGGTGATGCCGCTCGTGCGGCTCCACCGGGTCTTCGGCGTGCTGCACGCGGTGCAGGATCCCACCAAGGCGCTGCTGATCGTGGTCGGCGACGGCAGCCAGCGCACGGCGCTGCTGGTGGACGAGCTGCAGGGCCAGCACCAGCTGGTGGCCAAGTCGTTAGGCGACGGCATCGGACGCGTGTCCGGCATCTCCGGCGGTGCCATCCTCGGGGATGGGCGCGTGGGACTCATCCTCGACGTGAACGAACTGCTTGCCCTCTCCCGGGACGGCGACATCGGTCGTGACCATTTCCCCGCCGCGGCGCGCGCCGTCGCCTGACCCCCATGGAACCGCTCATGTCGACCTCCACGCACGCCGCTCCCCCCCCCCGCCTCGCCCGCGGTGGCAAGTACCTCACCTTCCTGCTCGAGGGCGAGGAGTACGGCATCGAGATCCTCAAGGTGCGGGAGATCATCGGCATGCTCCCGGTCACCCGGGTGCCCCGCACGCCGGCGTTCGTGCGCGGCGTGGCCAATCTGCGAGGCAAGGTCATTCCGATCGTCGACCTCCGCGAGCGCTTCGGCATGCCGCGACAGGACACGGCAGAGTCGTGCATCGTGGTCGCGCAGGTCGGGGGCGTGCCGCTGGGCGTCGTGGTCGACCGCGTGTCGGAAGTGCTCACCATCGGCGACGCCGACATCGAGCCCACCCCCGATTTCGGAGCCCACGTCGAAACGGGCCTCCTGATCGGCCTCGCCACGGGCAGTGGGCGCGTGCGCATCCTGCTCGACATCGACCAGGTGCTGACGGCAACCGAGGCGGAAGCCATGCGCGCCGCCGAGCGCACCGGGCATTGAGCCCTCGACGCCGCATGACGATTCCCCCCCTGCGCCACGCCGCACCCTCCGACCTCACCGAGGCCCAGTTTCGTCACGTTGGTGACCTCGTCACGAGCATCAGCGGCATTCAGCTGCCGACGGGCAAGCAGAGTCTCGTTCGCTCCCGGTTGCTCAAGCGCCTGCGCGCCCTCGGCATCTTCTCCATCCAGGAGTATCTCGATCGGATGGCAGCCGACCGCACCCGCGCAGAGCTCGCCGAGATGGTGGACGTGCTCACCACGAACAAGACGTCCTTCTTCCGGGAATTGGAGCACTTCCGCCTGCTGCGGGAGACCGTCCTGCCGCAACTCGCCGCCCACGGCGGGCCTATGCGCATTTGGAGCGCGGGCTGCTCGTCTGGTGAGGAGCCGTACTCCATAGCCATCACCGCGCGCGAGTCGTTAGGTCCGGCCGCCCCCAGGCTGCGCGTGCTCGCCACCGACCTCTCGGCCCGCATGCTCCGCCTGTCAAGCGATGCCGAGTATGGCGCGGCGGCCATCGCCCAGGTCCCGGCCGCCCTGCGCGCCGCGCACTTCGTGTCGGTGCCGGAGCGAACGGACGTGCGGCGCGTCGCCGCGCCCACGCGGGAACTGGTGCGATTCGCCCGGCTGAACCTTATGGATGCGTGGCCGATGCGAGGACCGTTCGATGTCATCTTTTGCCGAAACGTGATGATCTACTTCGACAAGAAGACGCAGGAGCGGCTGGTAGCGCGATTCGCGGAGCTACTGGCGCCGGGTGGGTACCTCTGCGTGGGGCACTCCGAGAGCCTCAGCGGCCTCCGGCACCAGTTGACCTATGTGCAACCCGCCACCTTCCGCAACTCACGTGATGCAGTCGACTGAATCCCTCGTCGACCGCGTGATCGGCATCGCTGACATGCGGGTGTCCAGTCTCGCCACCGAACGGCTCGTCACCTACGCCCTCGGCAGCTGCCTCGGCGTCTGCGTGCATGATCCCGTCGCGAACGTGAGCGGGATGCTGCATGTCATGCTGCCATCCTCCGACATCGACCCCCAGAAGGCCTTCCGGAATCCGTGCATGTTCGTCGACACGGGGGTCCCGGAACTCTTTCGCGCCGCCTACCGCGCCGGTGCCCAGAAGGAGCGCCTGATCGTGAAAGTGATCGGCGGCGCCTCCACGGGCGATGGTACCCAGCCCGAGGCGTACCAGGTGGGAAAACGCAACGTGCTGGTCCTCAGGAAGCTGCTCTGGAAGAACGGCGTGATCCTCCGCGCCGAGGACGTGGGCGGGCAAGGCCTGTCGCGCACCGTGTTCATGGACGTGGCATCGGGTGACGTGGTCGTGAAGACCAACGGCAACGAACGCAATCTCTGATCAGGCCAGGAAGAATCCCATGTCGTTCAATACGCTGGTGGTAGACGATAGCGCCGTGATGCGCGCCATGCTCATTCGCACGTTGCAGCTGAGCGGACTGCCGCTCACGAATGTGTACCAGGCCGGCGATGGCGCCGAGGCCCTCGCCCGCCTCGCCGCACACGATGTCGACCTGGCCCTCATCGACATCAACATGCCGGTCATGGACGGCGAGGAACTCATCGCGCAAATCCGGATGGACCCGCGACTCGCGAGCATTGCGCTCATCGTCGTCTCCACCGAGGGCTCCGAGACGCGCATCGACGCGCTCACCGCCAGCGGTGTGTCCTTCATCCACAAGCCATTCACCCCCGAGCAGGTACGCGCGACGGTGCTGCGCGTGCTGGGAGTTGCCGATGCCTGACGTGCTGGAATCACCCCTCGCCGAGGCGGCAGTCGAGACCTTCGAACGACTCGCGTACTGCTTCGCCGAACCGGGACCCCTCGGCCCGGTCTCCGTCCGTGAGGTCGATGGCGTGGTGATGGTGTCGTTCCGTGGGCCGGTCTCGGGCGGGGTCGCCCTCCAGCTCTCCGGCGGCATCCTCGCGTCACTCACCGAGAACATGCTGGGCAGCGAGCACGTCCCCTCCGCGCAGCAGCAGAGGGATGCGTTGGGAGAGGTCGCGAACGTGATCTGCGGCAACGCGCTGCCCCGGATCGCGGGAACCACCGCGGTGTTCGCACTCGGCGTCCCCACGGCCTTCCCCACGTGGCAGGCGGCCGTCGCGGCCATGGGCGAGCCGTCGGCGCACGTGCGCCTCGAACTCGAGGGGGGACGCGCGGACATTGCCATCGCGCTCTCTGCCTCCAGCTCACCCAGCAGTTCATCCTGAACCGCCGAATACCCATGCCCGTTCGCGTGCTGGTCGTCGACGACTCCGCCGTTGTGCGGAGAGCCCTCAGTGAGGGGCTCTCCAGATACGACGACATCGAGGTCGTGGGCGCCGCCGCGGATCCGTATGCCGCGCGGGACCTGATCGTCGAGACGCAGCCCGACGTCCTCACGCTCGACGTCGAGATGCCGCTGATGGACGGCCTCTCGTTCCTCGAACGGCTCATGCGACACCATCCGATGCCGGTGGTCATCGTCTCGTCCCTGACCCCCAAACACTCCGATGCCGCCGTACGTGCTTTGGGACTGGGTGCGGTGGCGGTCGTGCCCAAGCCCGGCTCGCGCTCCTCGGTGCCGGACGTCGAGCGCCAATTGGTGCAGGCCGTGCGCGCCGCCGCGCGAGCGACGGTCCGGCAGTCCGCGTGCGCTTCCGCGCCGCCTGCACTCACTACGACCATCGGGGTGGGCCGTCGCAGCGACATGCTCATCGCCATCGGCGCATCGACGGGTGGCGTGGGCGCCATCGAGGAGGTCCTGCGCGCGTTTCCCGCCGATGCCCCACCCGTGCTGATTGCCCAGCACATGCCGGCCGCGTTCACGACCTCATTTGCCCAGCGCCTCGACCACCTGTGCCACGTCGTGGTGCGCGAAGCGCGGGATGGGGAGTTCCTCGCGCTGGGGCTCGCTCTCGTGGCGCCGGGCAACGTGCACCTCGTCGTGCAGCGCCGCGGCGGGCGCTGGGTCGCGCGACTGCGGGAGGGCCCGCTCGTGCATCACCAGCGGCCGTCGGTGGATGTGCTCTTTCGTTCGGTCGCCCAGGCCGCCAGCTGCAACGCGGTGGGCGTGCTGCTCACCGGCATGGGCGAGGACGGCGCGCGGGGGCTGCTGGAATTGCGCGAGCAGGGCGCGCACACCATCGCGCAGGACGAGTTGTCCTCCGTGGTGTATGGCATGCCGCGGGCGGCGGCCGAGATCGGCGCCGCGCGCGAGATCTGTGCGTTAGGCAGCGTGGCGCAGGCCGTGCTCGACGCCTGCCACGGCGCAACGCCGCGCGGGGTGGGGCAGGCGGGCTGATCCGGTCCGCCGGGTCGGCTGCCCCGAGCCTCCGGAGCCGCGGGCTGAAAAAAGCGCCCGGCAGGCTGAGCCGGGCGCTTCGTTCACTTCTGTATTACAGTCGGGGCGACTGGATTTGAACCAGCGACCTCCTGCTCCCGAAGCAGGCGCGCTACCGGGCTACGCTACGCCCCGTGACTCCATCGAAACCGCTTGGAATGCGCCCTGAGAGAGTCGAACTCCCAACCTTCTGATCCGTAGTCAGATGCTCTATCCAATTGAGCTAAGGGCGCTCACCATCAGCGCTTGCGTCTCGTACACCATCCCCTCACGCCGCCCTGAAAACCGTACGAAACCACGGGCGTGAAGAAGGCGGAAGGTAGACGTGCCCTCCGTGGGCGTCAAGTGAGCACGCCCCCCATTCTCGTCCATGCCGGGAGCCCTTCCGGCACCCTCTTGATACCCCTTCCAAAAATCCAACGCCCCCGGCAAAGCCGAGGGCGCATGGGCGGTACAAGACTCGAACTTGTGACCTCCACGATGTCAACGTGGCGCTCTAACCAACTGAGCTAACCGCCCGAATCACCGCCAGGCAAACTTTCGGCAACTTTCCTGCGCCGAATCGCGTTCTTCCATCGATGTCCAACAACCGTCGAACGCATACGCCTGACGCCGAGAAGCGGGAAACGGGACTCGAACCCGCGACCCCAACCTTGGCAAGGTTGTGCTCTACCAACTGAGCTATTCCCGCGTGACCTACTCCGACCCCCTCGCTCGTGAGGTGCAACTAATCTCGCGATGTGATGTGATCGGAATCCATCCAGGCCGACTGTTCCTTCGGCCATGGAGGCGAGGGGAATCGAACCCCTGACCTCTTGAATGCCATTCAAGCGCTCTCCCAACTGAGCTACGCCCCCGCGTCGCAGCGTGTACGAAACCTCGCGGCGATCAGGAACCGGGAAGTGTATTCGGGAGTAGTAATGAAGTCAAGAAAACGACTCTAGCGAAACGCTTTCGGTATCGTATTTTGCAGCGGCTTTTCAGTTGTCGAGCTGCGTGACGAATATCAACTCCAGCTTTTGTTTTTCCGCGTCCAATGCGGCGCGATCCCATGCTCCCCCCAATCAATCCTGGACTTCCAGTCCTGAGGACTTCATTCAATGACTGACGTCAAGCGCCGCCGCCGCCGCACGACCCCACAGGGGATCGCGCCCAGCGAACCGGAGCGCGATATCCTCGATCAGTATCTCTACGAGGTCAGCACCTACCCGCTGCTCAAGGCCGCAGAGGAGATCGAACTCGCCCGGAAGATCCGCGCCGGCGATCCCGACGCGCTGCAGGAGCTCGTGAAGCGCAACCTGCGCTTCGTGATCTCGGTCGCCAAGAAGTACCAGAATCGCGGCCTGCCCCTGATCGACCTGATCGGCGAGGGCAATGTCGGGCTGCTGACCGCGGCGCGGAAATTCGATCCCGATCAGGGCGTAAAGTTCATCTCGTACGCGGTGTGGTGGATCCGCCAGGCCATCCTGTCGTCGCTCGCCCGTCAGGGCCGGACCGTGCGCGTGCCCCTCAACCGCACGGCCGACCTCTCGCGCATCATCAAGGCGTCGGAGATCCTGCGCCAGAAGCTGCGCCGTGAACCGATGCCGGAGGAGCTCGCGCAGCTCACCGGCCTGTCCGTCGACGTGGTGCAGTCTCTCGCCGCCCTCAACACGGGCGACGTGCGACTCGACGCGCCGATGGATCCGGACGGTGATCGCGCCCTCATCGAGCGCTTCGTCGCCGACGAGATGCCGGACACGGAGGAGGAGGCCATGAACCGCTTCCTCACCGACGAGATCGAGCTCGCCCTCGGCACCCTGCCACCGCGGGATGCCAAGGTGCTGCGCCTGTACTTCGGCCTCGAAGGCGGCCGCGAACACACCCTCGAGGAGATCGGCTCCATGCTGGGCGTCACGCGCGAACGCGTGCGACAGCTGCGCGACCGCGCCCTCAAGCGGTTGCGCGAGGGCGACGTGGGACGCGCCCTCAGCTCGTTCGCGGCCTAACGAGCACTGCGTCCGGTCCGGCGTTCGAGCGGGGCGATCCTTCCGGGTCGCCCCGCTCGCGTTTGACGGATGCGGCTCCCCTTCCGCGCGTCACATACTTGCTGTTGATTCCTCCCCGCGCCCCGACCTTCCGCCTTTCGCCGCCTCGTGATCCAGCTCGTCAACGTTCATAAGTCCTTCGGGTCCAAGAAGGTCCTGCAGGGTTTCTCCCTCGACGTGACCGAGGGCGAAACGATGGTCATCATCGGCTATTCCGGCACGGGGAAGTCGGTGGCCATCAAGCACATCGTCGGCCTCCTGGAGCCGGACGAGGGCAACGTGCTGGTCGATGGCCTCGAGGTGCCGACGCTCCCCCGCCGCGACCTGTACGCACTGCGCGCCCGCATCGGCTACGTATTCCAGTTCGCCGCCCTGTTCGACTCGCTGTCGATCGGCGAAAACGTCGCCATGGGCCTCCGGAAGCAGGGCCAGCTTTCCCTGCCCGAGATCGACCAGCGCGTGCATGAAGTGCTGGAGCTCGTGGACCTGCCTAACGTGCAGGACCGCTTTCCCGCCGAGCTCTCGGGCGGCATGCGCAAGCGCGTCGGGCTCGCCCGGGCCATCGCGCTTCGCCCCAAGTACATCCTCTACGATGAACCCACCACCGGACTCGACCCGGTGACGAGTGCGGTCATCGACGAGCTCATGATCCGGATGCGCGAGAAACTGGGCGTGACCAGCATCGTCATCACCCACGACATGCGCAGCGCCTACCGCGTCGGTACCCGCATCGCCATGCTGTACGAGGGCGTCGTGCGCCAGGTCGGGACCGTCGACGAAATCCAGAACACTTCAGACCCGATCGTTAGGCAGTTTGTTGAGGGCCGGCCCGAGATCGACCTCGACGGCCCCTCGGAGCCGTGAGTGTCGAAATCCGAGGCGAAGGAGGAAACGTCCGCGGGAGGGGTCGTCGTCCGGCTGCAGGCGAGGGAGCCGCGCTTCCTGCTCATCCGGGACTCCTACCGGAACTGGGGATTTCCCAAGGGACACCTCGAGCCCGGCGAGACGCCTGACGCCGCGGCCCTGCGCGAAGTCGCGGAGGAAACCGGGCTCGGCGACCTGCGTATGCGCGGCGAGATCGAAACCATCGACTGGTACTTCCGCTTCCGTGGACGGCTGATTCACAAAATCTGCCACTTCTACCTCATGGAAAGCGCCAGCGATGACACCTCCCCGCAACGCGACGAGGGCATCACCGCCTGCCGCTGGGAGACGTACGACCGCGCGGCCTCGCTCATCTCCTATGAGAATGCCCGGCTGGTCCTCCGCCTCGCCTTCGAGCTCGTGAAGCGATCGACCCCGGCGGCCTGACCCCCATCTATATGGAAACCCCCGCGCCCGGCGCGTCGGTTCCCCTCGCCGTGGTCGTGCTGGCGGCGCGCCCGCGCGCCCGCGCGATCGCGAAGGACGCCTTTCCCCGCCGGCGTACCCGCCTCACACTCGCCCGAAACGCCGCCGACCTGGAGCGCGCCTTTCGCGCCACGCTCGTCGATGCGGCGGTGGTCGACCTCGGCGCCCCCACCGAGGACGTCATGCGGGCCATCGAACTGGCCCGGGAGTTTCCGAGCGCCCCCTTCTTCGGGCTTTCACCATACCGGCCCGGCGATGCCGCCCTCGTAGCCCGGTGCGCAGCCTTCGACTTCGCTGACGTCGTGGTCGAGACCATCGATGACCACGTCCTGCGCGACCTCGTGATCGCGCAGGCGTTCACCACGCGGTTCGCTGCAGCGCTCGCCGTACCCCCGCCCTCGCTCCACATCGACACCAACCTGCGCCGGGAGAGCTGGCGCGTGCTCGTCGGGCATGCCGGACGTCCGGTACAGACCGAACGCATCGCGTCCGCGCTTGGCGTCACCCGAGAGCACCTCAGCCGGGCCTTCGCGGCCGCGGGCGCCCCCAACCTGAAGCGGGTGATCGATCTGGTCCGGCTGGCCGCGGCCGCGGAACTGGCCAAGAATCCGGGCTACGACGTAGGAGACGTCTCCACCGTGCTGGGCTTCGCCTCGTCGTCGCACCTCAGCACCACCTCGCAACGGATCGTCGGCACCCGTCCCACCTCCCTGGCGCGCCTGCGGACGGTCGACCTGCTGGAGCGCTTTATCCACGGCCGCATGCGCAGCCGGCCGGCCAAGAGTCGCCGGGGCTAGCCCCCGCCGAGGTCTGCGATTTCCTTATGCCTTCGCTTGAATGCGAAGGATCCTTGTGATAATTTTCACAAGCTACGCCCTACCGCATCTCGATCCTTTACGCCCCGCATCCGCTTATGGCTTCCGACACGATCCTCCGTCCCGGCGAAATCAAGGACATCCTCCTCCGCGAAATCGAAGCGGCTGACCTGCGCGGCCTCGATGTGGAGGAAGTGGGAACGGTGCTCGAGGTGAAGGACGGCATCGCGCGCATCTACGGACTGCGCAAGGCGATGTCGGGCGAGATGCTCGAGATCACGTCCTCCGAGACCACGAACAAGGTCACCGCGCTCACGCTGAACCTCGAAGAGGACAACATCGGCGCGGTCATCCTGGGCGACTATTTGCAGCTGAAGGAAGGCGACGAGGTCCGGCGCACCGGGCGCGTGCTCGAAGTGCCCGTGGGACCCGCGCTCGTGGGACGCGTCGTGGACGCGTTGGGACGTCCCATTGACGGCAAGGGCCCGATCGTCACCAGCCACTCGCGTCTCGTCGAGTCGCAGGCCCCCGGCATTATCGTTAGGCAGCCGGTAAAGGAACCGCTCCAGACCGGCATCAAGTCGATCGACGCGATGATCCCGATCGGACGCGGCCAGCGCGAGCTCATCATTGGCGACCGCGGCACCGGCAAGACGGCCATCGCGATCGACACGATCATCAACCAGAAGGGCCAGGGCGTCATCTGCGTCTACGTCGCCATCGGCCAGAAAGCCTCCACGGTGGCGTCGGTGGTCGAGAAGCTGCGCCAGCAGGGGGCGATGGACTACACCATCGTGGTCGTCGCCGCCGCGTCGGATCCCGCGCCCATGCAGTACATCGCCCCGTACACGGGCTGCGCGATGGCCGAGTACTTCATGTACGACGAGGGGAAGGCCACGCTCTGCGTGTACGACGACCTCTCCAAGCAGGCCGCGGCGTATCGCCAGCTCTCCCTGATCCTGCGCCGTCCCCCGGGACGCGAGGCCTTCCCGGGCGACGTGTTCTATCTCCACTCCCGCCTGCTCGAGCGCGCGGCCAAGCTGCGCGAGGACGCCGATGTGGTGGACGGCGTGATCATCAAGAAGGCGGGCGGCAGCCTCACCGCGCTCCCGATTATCGAAACGCAGGCGGGTGACGTGTCGGCCTACATCCCGACGAACGTCATCTCGATCACGGACGGCCAGATCTTCCTCGAGACGGATCTCTTCTTCTCGAACATTCGCCCCGCCATCAACGCCGGTATCTCGGTGTCGCGCGTGGGTGGAGCGGCCCAGATCAAGGCCATGCGCTCCGTGGCGGGCCGCCTCCGTCTCGACCTCGCGCAGTTCCGCGAGCTCGAAGCCTTCTCGGCGTTCGCCTCAGACCTCGATGCGGCCACCAAGAAGCAGCTCGATCGCGGGGCGCGCACCGTGGAAGTGCTCAAGCAGCCGCAGTACGCGCCGATGCCGGTCGAGCAGCAGGTGATGATCATCTACGCGGTCTCCAACGGCTTCATTGACGATGTCCCGGTGGCCAATGTGCGCGAGTGGGAGCGTGGCTTCCTCGACTTCATGAACGCGCAGTTCCCGCAGGTGGGCGACGGCATCCGGAAGGAGAAGACGTTGTCCAAGGAACTCGAGGCGTCGCTCAAGCAGGGCATCGAGGCCTTCAAGAAGGTGGCCCGCTAGTCTATGGCCAAGGGCAGAGAGCTCAAGGCGCGCATCAAGTCGACCGAGAACACCCGGAAGATCACGCGCACCATGGAAATGGTGTCGACGTCGAAGATGAAGCGCGCCCAGGATCGCGTCACCGCCGCGCGGCCGTACGCGCACGCGCTGGCGGACGTGATCTCCTCGCTGTACACCCCGGAACTGGCAGAGCGCTTTCCGCTCCTTCGCCAGCCCGCCAAGATTCGCCGGGCGGCGGTGGTGCTCATCACGTCCAACCGCGGTCTCGCCGGCGCCTTCAACTCGAACCTGATCAAGGAGGCGCGCGGTCAGCTGCAACGCCTCCGCGCGCAGGGTGTGGAAACGGAGTTGCACATCTCCGGCAAGAAGGGCATCGGATATTTCCGCTACGTCGGTGAGCCGACGGCCGTGGCGCGCGTCGACATCACCGACCGCCCGTCGTCGGAGGATGCGGCGTCGCTGGTCGATGACCTGATGCAGCGCTTCGTCGACGGCTCGCTCGATGCCGTGTTCGTGGTCTACGCTCAGTTCAAGTCGGCGCTCTCCACCCCGCCCGCATCGGATCAGATCCTTCCTGTCACGCCGCCCAAGCGCACCGGCGCGGCGCCCGACTACCTGCTGTTTCCCTCGGCGGAGGAGCTCCTCACGGAACTGCTGCCGTCATACGTCCGCAACGCGGTCTATCGCGCATTGGTCGAGACGGCGGCCGCCGAGCACGGCGCCCGACGCACGGCCATGAAGAATGCGACGGACAACGCGGGCGAAATCCTGAGTACGCTCCGTCGCACCTACAACCGCGCGCGCCAGGCGCAGATCACGCAGGAAATCGCGGAGATCGTCGGCGGCGCCGCCGCGTTGGAGTGAGCACTGCAGAGGTGAGAAGACGAGAAGACGGGAAGACGAGGCTGGGGTGGCTCGTGCTTCGGTCAGTCTTCTAGTCGGCTCTCCCTCGTCTTCCCGTCTTCCCGTCTTCCCGTCTTCCCGTCTTCCCGTCTTCCCGTCTTCTCGTCTTCCCGTC
>JBDSVW010000198.1:0-36182 GCA_039927015.1 Gemmatimonadaceae bacterium
CAGAGGCGCGGTGCAACCTGGCCGCGCTCGTCGGTCACGAGCTCGGGAGGCTCCACGGTATCCCCGGCCCCGCTCAGGAAGCGCACCCGCACCGCCTCCACCGGATTGCCGAAGCGATCCACGAGCCTGATCACCGGGGCCCGCGGGACCGCTGCCCCGCTCCGCACGCGCTGGTTGTCCCCCGACACCAGCCGCAGTTCCGTCGGCGGCCCGCCCGTCGTACGTACGGTGAGCTGGAAGGTCGTGTCAAACACTTCGAAGGCACGTACCCGGAGCGCATTCATTCCCGACGAGCTTCCCGTCCGCCACCTGGTCTGCACGATACCCGACGAGTCGCTCTCGATGCGCGCCGGCACCACCGAGCCGCCTCCCGCTTCCACACTGAACGCGAAAATGGTGGACGACACGCCGTTGCCATACTCGTCGGTCGCACGCAGGCGCACGGAGACGGTGTCTCCGGCGCGGGTGCGTCGCGCCACGTCGCCCGCATTCTCCACTTGTGACATGGCGCCCGCCTGCGCCATGGCCTCGACGATGACCGCCGCGGAATCTGCCGTCACCTGCAACGACTGCGGCCCCGCGATCGCACCGAGCGTCCACATCGCCCGGGCGTTGCCACTGACATCTGTGGTCAGGACCGGAGGCTCCGTCTTCCCGCCCGACTCTGCCGTCAGCTGCACCGATGCCCGCGGCACGGGGTTCCCATAGGCGTCGTGCACCGTGATCACCACGGGATACGTAAGCGACGCCCCGGCCAGCCCGGACTGGCTGCCGCCAGACACGACCTCGATCACGCGTGCGGCTCCCGCGCTCACGGTCACGAGTACGCTGCGCACGAGGGCGCCGCTGCTGACGAGTATCGAATCACTGCCGGCCGTGCCGACCGCCGAGACAATCCCGTTGCTCGAGATGCGCGCGACGCTCGCTGAGCCCGCCGAGAACAGCAGGGGCGCTCCGCCCACCGGCCGGCCGCGCGCGTCGTTCACCTGCGCCGCCAGCTGCACCGTCTCACCCGCCCGCAATGCGATCGCGGTCGGCCGGATCACCAGGTCGGCTGCCGAGGACGCGACCTCGTCCTCCTGCGCGCTTCCGCATGCGCTGAGCACGAGGAGGGCGGCGACGAGGATGCGGGACTGTCGGATGCGGAGTTCCATTCCCGCCAATCTGAAGTCCGGGGGAGTCATTGACAATCGGCTCCCCGTACTGCCGCATGGATCAGGGCCGGTTCCGGCCACGCGGCCTGCTGTCGCCGGAATGGGCCAGGCGCGCAACCCCTTCCGTCTCCCCGCGCCCCTGAGGAGCGAGCGATGAACACGATTCTCGACGGGACCGACGCCGAGCGATGGCGGACGCTGCTGATCGCCATCCTGCCCCCGATGGGGGCGGCGCTGCTCGTGCTGCTCGCCTGCTGGCTCGTGCTGCGCTACACGCGCCCGCTGCTGCGGCGTGCGCTCGCGCGCGCAAACTTCGCCGACGCACTGATCGACATGCTCGTCGAGGGTCTATACAAGGGCAGCATCATCATCATCGCGATCATCACCGCCTCGAGCCAGCTCGGGATCAACATGGGCGCCGCCCTCGCCGGCCTTGGCGTGGCAGGCGTCGCGATCGGCTTCGCCGCGCAGGAAACGGTGGCCAACATGATCGCCGGCTTCCTCGTCTTCTGGGACCGGCCTTCAAGATCGGCGACTTCATCACCACACAGGACCGCTACGGCCGGGTGCAGGAGATCACGATGCGCACCACGCGGATCCGCACGATGGAGAACACCTTCGTCGTGATTCCAAACCGGCAGATCATCGGCGACATGCTGGTCAACCACTCGCTCTACGGCGAGATCCGCATCAACGTGCCGGTGGGCATCGCCTACAAGGAGAAGATTGCGCATGCCCGCTCGGTGCTGCTGCCGGCCATCGCGAAGATGCCTCACGTGCTGTCGCATCCGCCCGCCGAGGTCGTCGCCTCCGCGCTCGGAGACTCGAGCGTCAATCTTCAGGCGCGCGTGTGGATCGACGACCCCGCTGGCGAGCGGAGTACCTTCTTCGACGTGCTGGAGGCGTGCAAGGTGGCGCTGGACGACGCGGACATCGAGATCCCCTTCCCGCACTTGCAGCTGTTGATCGAGGACGTGAGCGACAAGGCGTTGGCGAGCGTGGCCACGCTGCACCGGAAGTCGTCGTGAGGGCTCGCCGCCGCGGTCGATAGGCGCGAGCGCCGCGGGTGATCAGGCCTGCACCTGGTGGGCTGCGCCCGCAATGCGGCGCAGCAGCGACTGAGCAATCTTCACGCGCGAGGGATGCGTTTGTGCGAGCGCGTTGGCCACCGCCTGTTCCACGGTGCCGGCCACGTCGGTCGCCAGGATTGCGCCCGCGCCAGTGAGCGAGATCATTACGCGGCGCGCGTCTTCCGCTCCCCGATGACGCTGCACGAGCCCGCGCCCTTCCAGCCGCTTGAGCGAGGCGGAGAGCGTGCCCGGGTGCAGATGCAGGATACCCGCGAGCACGCCGGCCGAGACAGGCTGCAGGTACCGCACCACGCGGAGCATCATGAGTTGCTGCGCGGTGACGCCGCTGGTGCGCAGCATTTCGCGCGACGCGACCTCGAGCCCGTGATTCAGCTCCCAGAGCACGCCCAGAAAGTCCAGCACCGGCGGCAGCGCGGGTCCCACGACCTCACGCGGGGTTCGAGTCACGATGCCGACACCGCGGGCGTGGACAGCGCGGCTTCCTGTCGCATCGCGATCAACGTGCCGATGAGATGGTCGATGTGCGATTGGCTCTGCAGGAAGTACTGCGCCGCCGTTTCCTTCGTGCGACCGATGCGAATGCCGATGGAATGCGTGGGATCGAGCACCCCGAACGCGTCCTCATCGGTCACGTCGTCGCCCACGAACAGCGTGCCGTCCACGTGGTGTTCGGCCATCAGCCGCAACAGGGCGTCGCCTTTGTGGGGTGCGCCTTCCGGCACGACGTTCACCACGAACAAGCCGCTTACCACCCGCGCGCCGGGCAGTCCATCCACGACTGCGCGAATGGCCGCCTCAGCGACCGACGCCGACGCCGCGTGCCGGAAATGAATGGCCAGGGACTGCCGCTTGTTTTCCACTTCGACCCCCGCGTGGTCGCTGGCGAGCGCCTCGACGGCGGCCAGCCAGCGCTCCACGCTCTCTTCCGCCTGCTTCATGAACGGCGAAGGTTCGACGCCGTGATTGCCCACGATGGTGGGCACCTGCACGCCGCGCAGGCGCGCGCGTACGTCACGCACCTCGCGCCCCGAGATGACCACGACCGGAAAGTAGGCGAGCAGGCCGCCGAGCAATGCCGCGGTGTTCTCGCGGATCATGGCATCGGGGGGATGCGGAACGATCGGCGCCAGCGTACCGTCGAAGTCGAAGGCCAGCAGCACGCGATCTTTGACGAAGCGACGCAATCTCGCCACTCCACGAACGGAAAGCACATCAGGCACGAGCCACTCCTCCTGGCGTATGGTGTTCGTCAAGCGTGACGTTGCGTCGCGCCCGCTGCCGCAGCTGTGCGGCGTCGAACAGCATGCGCCCCGCCCAGCGATAGACGTTGTTCTGGGCGACCACCGCCCGCAGCTGCCGCATGCGGTCCGCCTGCTCCGCGCTGCTCATGAATGCGGCGCGTTCCAGCGCCTCACTCGCTTCCTCCAGATCGTACGGATTGACGATGAGCGCCTCCGGCAGTTCCTCGGCCGCCCCGGCAAAGCGGCTGAGAATGAGCACGCCCTGCTCGTCCGACCGGGCCGCGACGAACTCCTTGCTCACGAGGTTCATGCCGTCGTGCAGGCTGCTCACATAGCACATATCGGCGGCGCGATAGAAGCGGAACACCCGCTCGGGCTCGTGATGCTCGCGCAGGAGGATGATCGGGCGGTACTGCTCGTCCCCGAACCGCTCGTTGATCCGCTGCACGCTCAACTCCACCGACTCCCGCAATTCGCGATAGCGCGGGATGGTGGTCCGGCTAGGCGCCGCCAGTTGCACGAACGAGAAGCGACCGCGCATGCTGGGATTGCGCTCGAGCAGGCGCTCGACCGCCTCGAAGCGCTCCTCGATGCCCTTCGTGTAGTCGAGCCGATCCACGCCGACGGCGAGGATCGCGTCCTCGCGCAGCTCAAGCTCCTGCATCACCTCGCGACGACAGATCTCCGGAGACGGCACGCCCTCCAGCTTGCGCAGCGGCCATTCCACCGAGATGGGATAGGGGCGCACGAGCGTGGGGACGCCGGACCGTACCACCGCGTCCGTGGTGCGATCGATGCGCGACTCGAGAAACGTGTCGGCGGCATCGATGAAGTGATTGCAGTGCGCGGGCGTATGGAATCCGACGATGCTGGATCCCAGCAGTCCGTCGATAATCTCCTCGCGCCACGGACAGATGCTGAATCGCTCCGAGTTGGGCCACGGAATGTGCCAGAAAGTGATGATGGTCGCTTCCGGCAATTGCTCGCGGATCATGCGAGGCGCGAGAGCAAAGTGGTAATCCTGCACCAGCACGATCGGGTCGTCGATCGAGACCTCGGCCACCACGGCGTCCGCGAATCGCTGGTTGATGCGTCGATACATCGCCCAGTCCTCGGTGCGGAACGTCGGCCGCGCATACGCCAGGTGACAGACAGGCCACAAGCCTTCGTTCGCGAAGCCATAGTAGTAGCCCTGCTCCTCCTCGTCGGTCATCCAGACGCGGCTCAGCAGGTACGACTCTTCGCCGGGCGGAACACGCAGTCGTCCGTCCTTGTCGGAGGTGACGCGATCGGCAGAGCCGCTGCCGTGCGCGATCCACGTCCCCGAACAGGTACGGATCACCGGCTCCAGCGCGGTCACGAGGCCGCTGGCGGGATGCTGTACCTCGATGCTGCCGTCGGGGCGGTACTCGTGGATGTACGGCTCGCGATTCGCCACCACGACCACGCCTGCGTCACCCACGTGCTCGGCCAGTACGTGCCGCAAGCGCTCGCGCGTCCAGCGTCCATCGGGATCGCCTTCCAGCGCGGCGGCGGAAGAACGCTGCGCAAGGGCGCGCACGCCCTCGAGCAGTGCCGAGTTTGCCCCAGGGCCGCGTCCCGCCATGCGCTCCCCACGCAGCGCGCGCGCCAGTTGCCGTACCCATCCGATGGAAGTGAGCCGTGCCGACACGATCGTCAGCACCCAGAACGCCAACGCCAGCATGACGAGCACGATCAGCGCGCCGCGCCGGATGAGGGCCTCGCGCTCGCGCGCGGGGGCCAGCTCCTGTAACACGATCAAGTGTCCCTGCTCCACTCCGTCAGCAGCAACGGGCACCACGCTGATATATGTGGGCGAACTCACCGCCTTGGTGGTGGTGCCAGGCACCTTGGAGGAGGGCAACTCGGCGCCGCCGGCTGCCCTCGAGCACAGCGTGTTGCCGGCGGGCAACAGCGCCGTGCGCGCCGCCAGCACGCCACGCGCATTGCAGACCGCGGCGGCGACCACGCGTTCGTCCCGCACAATAGCGTCGAGCAGCCGCGCCATGGCCTCGGGATCACCGGTACGCTCCGCACGGACGATGGACTCGCCGGCCGCGCTGGTGGCCAAGCGGGCGCGTGTGTGCAGCTCGCCTTCGAACCAGGCGCGCGCCGAACGGGTAGTGACAAAACTCACTCCGAGCCCCGCGACGGCCAACAACGCGAGTACCGGCAGGATCAGGCGGAATGTATGACGAACAGTATGGCTCAGTGAGTTGCGAATCGATGGCATCGGCTGATATTACTTCACCTATCCAACTAATGCCACCGCACGCGCGCTTGCGCTTCGCACGCTTGGGGCTGCCTGACGAGTCTGTTGACCTCGCTGCGCGTCCCGCACACACGCCCATCCTCGCTAACGTTTTACAGCGGATGTTGCGTGCGGGCTGGCGGGCACACGGGATCTTCGCCACCCGCTGCGTGAGGCGCGCACGGTGAGACGGATGCGGCACTGGGACCGCTGGCTTGCGGCCAAGGTGGAGCGCCTCGGGATTGACGAGAACGCGGTCCTGGTCACGTTTTCGGTGGTCGTGGGCCTGCTGTCCGCGATTGGAGTGGTGGCCTTCTACCGCGCAGTCGACGCCAGCTACCACATCTTCTACCAGTGGCCGACGTCCTTCCTGCCGCCGGTGCCCCGCGTGCTGTACCGTCCCGTGCTCACGGGCATCGCACTCACCATCGCGTGGGCCGTCTGGCGGCGCGTGGGACGCGGGAAGGATGGCCTGACCGTACCCGACGTGCAGCTTGCGGTGGTGCGGCGATCGAGCGTGGTGGATGGTCGGCTGGCCCTGGGACGGACGGCGGCCAGCGCGATTACCATTGGCGGAGGTGGCTCCGCGGGGAGCGAGGGACCGATCGCCGTGCTGGGGGCCGCGGTAGGCTCGGTCCTTGGCCGGCTCTTCCGCTTCTCCCCGGAGCGCATGCAGGTGCTGGTGGGCGCCGGCACGGCGTCGGCCATCGCCGCCGCCTTCAACGCGCCGCTGGCCGGCGCGTTCTTCGCGCTGGAGGAGATCATCGGCACGTTCAAGCTCTCCAGCTTCGCCCCCGTCGTCGTGGCGAGCGTGGTCGGGGCCATCGTGTCGCGCGCCATGCTGGGCAACCATCCGGCGTTCCCCATTCCGCAGGAGTACGGCTACACATCGCTGGCCGAGGTCGCGCTCTTCTCCCCGTTGTTAGGCGCGGCGTGCGGCGCGGCGGCGGCGCTTTTCGTACGGATGCACTTCGGCATTGGAGCCTACCTCGCCCGCTTCCTCGAGCCCGCGGTCGCGGGGGGCGAGGCGCCGCGGTACGCCTGGCTCGTGCCGAGCCTGGCCGGCGTGGCCGTGGGCGGCGTAGTCGCGCTCTCCGGGGGCGCGCTGGTGGGTACGGGGCACCTGTCGATCCCGATCGAGACGTTTGGTCGCACGGCGTGGTGGATCCTGCTGTTGCTGGCGATGGCCAAGATCGTGATCACTTCGCTCACGCTGCAGGGCGGCGGCTCGGGTGGGCTGTTCACTCCCTCGCTCTATGTGGGGGCGGCGCTGGGGGGATCGCTCGGCGTGTTGCTACGGACGCTGCTGCCGGGACTCAACATCGCGCCTGAATCCTACTCGCTCATCGGCATGGGTGCCGTGGTGGCGGCCACCACTGGAGCGCCGATCACCGCGATCCTGCTCGTGTTCGAGATGACGAACGACTACGTCATCGTGCCGCCGCTCATGATCGCGGTCGCCATCAGTCATGTCGTGGCACGCCGCATCGAGCGGGACAACCTGTACTCCGGCTGGCTGCGGCGACGCGGGGAGCACATCGAGCATGGCGCCGATCGGGATGTGCTGGCCTCGCTCTCGGTCGAGGAGGCGTACGAGCGCTTTCCGGTCGTGGTACGCGAAGGCGAACCTGTCGCCGACCTGCTCCAGCACCTCGGCCACCGCGACCAGAACACCTTTCCCGTCGTCGGCGCGAACGACGAACTGGTGGGCGTGATCTCGGCCTCCGACCTCGGCCTCGTCGCACGCGCCGATCATGCGTTGGACGAGCTGCTGCTGGCGGGAGATATCGCGCAGCCTTCCGAAACCGTCACACCGCGCGATTCCCTGCGCGAAGCAGTGCGGCGGATGGGGGTGCGAGGCGTGAGCACGCTGCCCGTCGTTAGGACCGACGACGGTGGCACGCCGATCCTGCTCGGCATCATCCATCGCGGCAGCGTGCTGGCGCTGTACGAGCGCCGGGTCGCCGCCGCGCCACGCGCCGCTGCGCCGCCGGCGCCGCCGGACACCAAACGCTAGGTCGGCCGATCCCGGAGATAGCGAAGGGCGTGGGGCGGCGATAGACTGCGGAGTACCGCGTTCGCGGAATGGCAACGATAACCGGGAGGTATGGATGGGCAGCCGTAAGGCCAGTGCCGCGCGAGAGCGCCGGGCACCCATGGGTGAGAGCGCACACGACGTCGGGCGCGCCGCGCGCGGCCGAACTTCCTCGAGCAAGACGCCCGTGCACATCCGGGACACGAGAGCCCCGGACTCCGGCGAGGCGATTGATCGGGACTGGCTGCGCCAACGACTCGGGTTCAAGCTCGGCAAGTTCGCGACCGCTATCGATCGCGTGGATGTGATGATACGCGACGAGAGTGGCCCGACGGGCAAGCCAACGGTGAGCGTGACGATCCAGCTACGCGTTTCGCGCGGCGAAAGCATTGCGGCGACCGCGCGTGGCACAAGTGCCCGGCTGGCCGCGTCGGCGGCAATTCGCTCGTGTGAACGCGCGGTCCGGCGTCAGCTTGAGCGCAGCCAGCTCAAACGCAAGTCGGCCCCAGTCCGCGTCCGCGGGCCCGTCGAGGACTGAGGCAGAACGGAGGGAACGCCCGGCGTGGCCCGGCGCCGCGTACTCGAGCCGCCCTGGGCCCTCGCTACGCCACGACACGCGCGATGTTCACGCCCACCCCCGTCCGCGGACGTCGTCGCCTACGGGCTCAGCGTTGATCGCGAAGAAAGGCAGTCGCCAGCAGCGCGACCCCAACGAGGATGATCCCGATGCCGATCGTCCACACCACGATCTGCGGAAAGGCGATAATCAGCACGCCCATGATGCAGCAGAACACCGCCGCTACGATGAGCGTTACGGGATTGAAGCCGGCCACGAGCGCGCCCAGTCGGTCGTGCATGGATATCCTCCTGCGGATTACTGTACTCGGCCGGCAGCGCGACCCCAGTCGATGGTGTCGAGTTGCGTGTGAATGGACACGCGCGACACGGCGCGCCCCACGTGCCGCTCGACGGCCTGCTTGAGCAGCGGCCGAAGCGTCGCCGCGATTTCCGGGGCATGCGTCTCCGGCGTTATGCACACGCGACAGGCAAGCCGCAGGCGAGCGCCCCCGTGCACGGTTGCCTGCGCCTGCAACACGCCCTCCACCTGCGATGCCACGTGCTCCGCGAGGTGCTCGACTCCTGTGCGCGACAGCGTGACGTCACCGGTGGGCGCTGAACTCACCAGGATGGGCCGCTCGGCGCGGACCGCCGTGCGCCACTCGAGCCAGATCACGCCGAGCGCCAACAGGAGTGCCCCGAACGCAATCAACTGGCCCGGCAGCCGCTCCGCGCGTCCCGCTTCCGTGAGCAGTCGCAGCCCCTCCTGGAGCCAGTAGCCCATTGGCAGGCGCTGCGGCGGCAGCATGCCCGCCCCGGCCGCCAGCACCGTGATGGACGCCAGCGCCAGCAGTAGCGCGCCCATCACCACGAGCATCCGATTGACGCTGTTCATGAGCGGCCTCCTGCCGTCCTATCGATTCGTGCTGACGCCGAACAGAAGGCGCGTGTACTTGAAGAAATTCACACCCTGCACTTCTCCGAAGCCGTAGAGCGGCGAGCGACCCGCGCTACGCATGTTGACGCTGGCACCAACGGACGTGCCAACCGCCACGAAGCTGCGCGTGAAGAATCCGGCGCCACCCATGAGATACGGCTGCACCCTGCCGACTTCGCCTAACGTGTACCGCAGGTTCGCCAGGGCGAGCACGGTGGTGCGGTCGGAGCCGGTGGCGATTGAGAGATCGGGCACGAGATCGAAGCGGCTGTCGTCCGAGACCGGACCGAGATCGGCGCGCGCACTCACGACAAACTGCAGCCCGTCGCCGCCGTTGAATCCCACGAACGGCGTGATGTCGGCAGGGCGCACTCCGCCAAGCCGGGACACGAAACTGCGGCCGCGCGAGGATGAGACCTTCGAACTCCGGTCGACGGCGACCTCGGCGTCGCGCCCGGCCTCACGCGCAACAGCACGCGTGCGTTCCAACTCGCGCCGCTGCGATTGCAGCTCCTGCTCGAGCTCGCGCAGCCGGGCTTCCATCGCCGCGGTCTCGGCACTCGGAGCAGCCTCACGCACCGTGTCGCGTGACTGCGCCGGCGCGCGCGGGGCGCCCCGGTCGATCACGACGGTATCGATCATGACAACCCGACGCGTCGTGTCCCCGCGCGTCATGGGCATACGCGCATGCATGGACGCGTCCGAGGGATGGCCATAGCGGATGACGATCTCACCGGCCGTGGGCGCGGGGACGATAATGGGTTGCCTCCCCCCCGTGCGCTCCATCTCGATGACCTGTGCATCGAGCTTATTGGAGTCCCCCCGTCGCAGCGCAGCATTCTCGGCCCTGAGTCGGCTGATCTCGCGCTGTACAGCGGAGCTGTCCTTCATCTCCTCCGCCGACATCACGCGGGGCGCGGTCCGCGCGTCCGCCTGGGGAGTGGGCGCACGGGACTCACGGGAGTCAGGCTTCATGTCCCGAGCCGGTGCGGGCGGCGACTTCGCCGTGGACTTCGAGCTTCCGCCAAGCGAGAAGGTGAGGCCGGCACTGAGCAAGCGACTGTGGAGCAGGTCGTCGGGCTCCCGCGCGTCGGTGAGCGATTCAGAGTTTGTCGTCACGAAGTCGCGCACGGCCACGTTCAGCCGCATGCGATCCGTCAGCGTGAAGCTCACCCCGCCACCGAGGATGAGCGCCGTCTCGTCCTCGCGCGTGTTGCCGGCGGGATCGCGGAACTTCTCCTGAAAATCGATGCGGCCAGCTCCGAGCACCACGAACGGTGCCAGTCCGCGTCCTTCATTCAGATTGAACTGCGCCTCGCCGCCGTATCCCGAGATGGGATCGGTGTCATCATGATCCTCATTGATGCCGCGCCAGTAGAAGCCACGCACGCCGAAGAGGGGTCCGAAGTCGATGCCCGTTCGAATACCGACCAGGTCCTGGTCGCGCAGGTTGAGGTCTCCGTCGAACTTCAGGCGACCGACGAAGGGCTCAAGCGGTGCGCGCGTGCCCTGTAGGCCAACGCCCCGCTCCTGATTCGAAACCGTCGAGAGAGGAATGGAAAGCGCGGCGCCGTAGGTCCAGTTATGCTGCACCGGCGAACGAGTGCCGAGCACCGGTGTGGTCGTGTCGGCACCGAAGAGGCGACTCGGGGTGAGCCGGAAGCGAAACTGCTCCGCGAAGAGTTCACCCTTGATGCCGCCGAGGTCGATGCGCACACCCGCCCCTGCCAGGACCGTGATGCGCTTCACACGCGCGCCGGAGTCCGGCTCGAGGCTCAGGATGCCGCCCCCCCACTCGCAGGAAGGGAGAAACGTCGTTGTCGCCCAGGTTGAACTGGATGTTCGTGCCGTAGTGCTCGACGCGCAGTGAACGTGCAAGGCTCGCTGGACCGAAGACCGCCGCGCCCCGCGCCGAATCCACCTCGAGCTTGTTGCCACGCATGTAGAACGGCTGCAACTCGACCAGCGGACCGAAGAGCAGCGAGAGGCGCCCTCCGTAAAGCCAGCGATCCTCGAGCGGCAGGTTGTCGTCCCAGGTGACCAGCGAAGCCGTCGGGAGCAAGGTGTAGCCGAGCTGCTGCGCGCCCATCGGGGACGCCGTCAGCAGGGTGCCGGCCGCGGCCAAGACGGCGACCCGTGCAAGGTTTCGAAACAAATCTGGTGGCATGTTGTGTACTCCGGTTGGGCGAGAATGATGAGTGAAGCGATGCGACGAAACCGCGATTATTCGACGCGGCGATTGGGCGCGGGATCCTCGTCGGCGAAGTAGAGGTCGGCAACGAGGATGTTGACTTCTTTCACGCGCAGGCCGGTCATGGACTGGATGCGGGCCACCACGTTGCGGCGCACGTTGTCGCAAACGCGGCGGATCTCGACGCCGTACTCGACTTCGATCGCAAGGTCCACCGCGGCTTCCTTGTGACCGACCTCGACCGCGACGCCGTAGTCCCGCTGATCGGCACGCGTTAGGCGCTGGGCCAGTCCGGAGAATGTGGCCATGGCCCCAGTGGTGACGAGCCGATGTACGCCATCCACCTCACGCGCGGCGATGCCCGCAATCTTTGACACAACGGCGTCAGCGATGCTGGTGTTCCCAAGCTCGTTGCCGGCTTCGTTGCCGCGCTCGGGCGATTGCACGCTCGCGCGCACCGGCATGTCCACGCGCTGGTTCGGAGTTACGCTTTCGACGACCATGATGAGCTCCTGCTCTGGGAGTGAGTGTGTCCTGTACGAGAATCCTTCTGCCGCTGGCACCGTTCGACCCGAGGCGATTCGCCGCAGCGGAGCGGCGGTGTCCCCTGCATGGCTCGGTCGGCGCTTTTCGTTTTTCCGGGTACTCATCGCGTGGCGATGCCGCTGTGCGGAAGCGGTGCCGCGCGCGACCGCCGACGATGCGGCGGCGTGCACGGCGGTGTCCGAGGTGCGCGGGTCGTCCGCAAGCCGTGCGCACCGCTCTGTAACAGCGGCGCACGGTCGGGCCCGGTCGATGGAGCGGCGTGCCGACGCTTCGGCGACGCAGTCGGGCCGCACAACCATTCATGCGACGAACCATACGAAAGCCGCTCACCACTCGCGGAGCGTGCGTCAGCCAGGCGACCTGTCGTATCTCGCGTCACCCGGCGACGCCCATTCACGAGGCGCACCTTCGCATGAGTGCAATCTAACACAATGACAGCATCGGCGCTTGAATCGTGGGCGTGCGTGCGTGTGTGGCTGCATTATGTACTTAGGTCAAAGCGGTAATCCTTCCGACGGTTTCGCAGCGCATGCGTGTACGTGATCGTTCGCAGCGCATGCGTGCACGTGATCGTTCGCAGCGCATGCGTGCACGTGATCGCGCACCGAGCGGAAGCGTGCGAGGAGATCGCGAAGGGCGAGCGGCGGACTCGGTGACTCCGTGGGCCGACGCGGCGTGCAGGCAGCAGCGCGCCTAACGACGCTCGGCCCCGCCGGCCCTCGTCGCGCTGCTCCACAACCGCGGAGAGACAACCCGAGCACAGCCTGTCGCATCCGTTCTCCTTCGGGCGCGCCTTCGGGCGCGCCTTCGGGCGCGCCTTCTTGCGCGCCGGAGCGTGCCCTGCCGCACGCGACCGCTAGCTTCCTGGCTCGCGGGCGCTCCGCGAGGGCACGGCGTGCGTATCGCGAGTGCCCGCGTGCACCGCCGGTGGACACTGCCGGTGGACACTGCCGGTGGACACTGCCGGTGGACTCTGCCGGTGGACTCTGCCGGTGGACACTGCCGGTGGACACTGCCGGCCGGGGCGCGTTGAACCGACGTCGCGCGGGAAGCCGGCCCCCTTCCTCGTCGTGGCATCACGGCGGCATGGGTCGCGCGAATCGCATGCCATCCTCACCCCGTAGCTATTGACATTCTCGTGTTTCGGGTTTGGCTTGTGCTCGTGAAGCGAACGGCCATCCTGAGCGCGTCCATCGGCGCCATATTGTGCCTCGCGGCCGTTTGTCCCGCCCCCGTGCGGGCACAGGCGTCCAGCGAGGAGGTGCTGGCGCACACCAATGCGGTGCAGGTGCGCTTTCGGGGACAGGACTTGTTCGAGGTCCGGGCACCGGTCGGCGAGCTGCGTCCGCCCGAGCGGGCGCGCGCCATCGAGGACCGGCTAATCACCATTGCCCAGGGATCGTCCGAGGCGCTCGATGCGATCCAGGTCGTGGAGCGGGAGCGGACCAGCGACCTGATGGCCGGCGACCAGCTCGTGCTCTCCGTGACCGACGCGGACGCCTTGCCACTCGGCCGGACGCGCCAGCAGCTGGCCGCCGACTATTCCGTCCGGCTGCACACCGCGCTGAGTCGCGAATTCAGCGGACGCAGCCTGCGAGGCATCGTGACCGCGGTCGCATTGGCGTCGCTGGCCACGTTGCTGCTGGTCCTGGCGTTGCGCCTGATGGCGAACGGACTTGGCCGGGTGGAGACACGCGTCCGCTCCTGGGAGGGGACGCGCATTCCGGCGCTGCGGGTCCAGAGCGTGGAGCTGTTGTCGGCCAATCGCATGACCGCCGCCGCCGTGCAATCGGTCACCGTGCTTCGGTGGCTGCTGTTCGGGCTCGTCATCGTGATCTACCTCGAGACCGTGCTCGGGTTCTTTCCCTTCACGCGCGCCGCCGCCCTGCAGTTCCGGACATACGCGTTGGGAGCGGTGGGGTCGGTGGCGTCGGCCATCATCGGCTACATGCCGAACGTGGTCTACATCGCGTTAATCGTGGTCGTTGTGCGCTTCGTGCTGCGGGCAGAGGCACTGCTCTTCGAGTCGATCGAACGTGGTGAACTGCGCGTGGGCTCCTTCCATCCCGAGTGGGCCGTTCCCACGTCGAAGATCGTACGGTTCATGATCGTCGCGTTTGCGGCGGTGGTGGTGTTTCCCTACCTGCCCGGGGCCGGATCGCCGGCGTTCCAGGGCGTGTCGATCTTCTTCGGCGTGCTGTTCTCGCTCGGATCGTCGTCTGCGGTTGCCAACGTGGTGGCGGGCATCGTGATGACGTACATGATTCCTTTCCGCCCCGGCGATCGCGTGAAGATCGGCGAGACAGTGGGCGACGTGATGGAAACCAACCTGCTGGTGGTGAGGATCAAGACCATCAAGAACGTCGAGATCACGATCCCCAACGCCTCGGTCCTTGGCGGGCACATCATCAATTACTCGGGCAAGGCACGGGATGGCAGCCTCATTCTCCACTCGACGGTGACCATCGGATACGACGTGCCGTGGCGGAGCGTGCACGCGCTCCTGATCGCGGCCGCAGGAAAGACGGGCGGACTTCTTCCCACGCCTGAGCCCTTCGTGCTGCAGACGTCGCTCGACGACTTCTATGTGAGCTACCAGATCAACGCGTTCAGCGAGGAGCCCAATCGCATGGCGGTGATCTACGGGGAGCTACACCAGCACATCCAGGACGAGTTTGCCGCCGCGGGCGTGGAGATCATGTCGCCCCACTATCGTGCGATGCGGGACGGTAACATGGTTACGCTGCCGTCGGATCAGCTGCCGGCGGACTACGTGGTGCCGCCGTTCCGGGTGGCGACTATCCGCGATGCGGACGCGGCGGCGCAGGGTTAGGCGCTTCCGACTTGTCGCAGAGGGGCCTGCCCGGGACGCGATCGAACGCCCGTGTCCCCAGTGCAACGGACTAACCTCCTTCCCTCGCCTTTCTCCCGCACTTCGGTGTTTCTCATGACGTCGTGGTCCCGTTGAGCCAAATTCTCGCAGGTCTCGACGCAGAGCGGGTGCGCGCTGCGGTGCTGGCGGTGCTGCCGCGCCTTGGTGCGGCGATCGTCGTGCTGGTAGCGTTCTGGCTCGTGCTGCGCATGACCGTCCCGCTCTTGCGTGGCGCACTGACGCGGGCCCGCTTCGCCCCGGCGTTGGTGAGCATGCTGGTGGACGGCGTGTACAAGGGGAGCATCATCACGATCTCCCTCATCACCGCCGCCAGCCAACTCGGTCTCAATGTCTCCGCGGCGCTGGCAGGGCTCGGGGTGGCGGGAATCGCCCTCGGGTTCGCCGCCCAGGAAACGGTGGCGAACATGATCGCCGGCTTCCTCGTGTTCTGGGATCGCCCGTTCAAGATCGGCGACTTCATCACCACCCAGGACCGGTACGGACGGGTACAGGAGATCACGATGCGCACGACGCGCATCCGGACGATGGAGAACACCTTCGTCGTCATTCCCAACAAGCAGATCATTGGTGACCTGCTCGTGAACCATTCGATGTACGGCGAAATCCGGATCAACGTGCCCATCGGAATCGCGTACAAGGAAAAGGTCGCGCACGCGCGCGAGGTGCTGCTACCCGCAGTGGCCCGCGTGGCGGGCGTGCTGACCGACCCGCCGCCGGCCGTGGTGGCGAGCGCGCTCGGCGATTCGAGCGTGGACCTGCAGGTGCGGGTCTGGATCGCCGAAGCGGCCGAGGAACGTCCGACGACGTTTGCGGTGCTCGAAGCGTGCAAGGTCGCGCTCGACGACGCAGGCATCGAGATTCCCTTCCCGCACTTGCAGCTGTTCGTCGAGGAGATCAGCGAGCGCGCCCTGCAGTCGCTGGCCACCATTCCCCGCCTGGTCAAGTGAGGACACGCGGCAGCCGCGAACCGAGCCATGGTGTCTGAGAACGCCTTCATCATCCTGTTCTGCGTCGCCACCGCGGTAGCCATGCTGGTTCGCCGCTATCCCATGCCGTACACCGTGGCGCTCGTGCTCACCGGACTCGGCCTGGGCGAGCTGCATGTCATGGAGCCGCCGCACCTCACGCAGGACCTCCTCTTCGCGGTCTTCCTGCCTGGGCTGCTGTTCGAGGCTGCCTTTCACATGCAGGCGGCGCGGATGCGGGAGAATGCGAAGACCATCCTCGCGCTCGCCGTGCCGGGGGTCATTGCCGCCATTGGCCTGACCGGCGTGCTCACGGCGTTCGTCGTGCGCGGCCTGCATGTGGATGCGACGTTCACCCTGGGACTCGGCCTGGTGCTGGGAGCGCTCGTGGCAGCCACGGATCCCATCGCGGTGATGGCGCTCTTCAGGTCGATGAATGTCACGCGCCGCCTCTCGTTGCTGGTGGAGGGCGAGAGCCTGCTCAACGACGGCACGGCGATCGTCTTCTTCACGCTCATCATCGCCTTCGTCACCGGTGACAGCCCGACGCTCTCCACGCTCGTGGTGGGATTCTTCACGACCACCCTCGGCGGCGCGCTGATGGGCATCGCGATCGGTGCCTTCGCATCGCAGCTCACCAAGCAGGTGAACGAGCCGTCCATCGAGATCACGCTCACGGTGATCGCCGCCTACGGCTCATTCGTGGCCGCCGAGCAATTGCACGTGTCGGGCGTGATTGCGACAGTGGCGGCGGGCATGGTGGTGGGAAACTACGGGCGCCATCACGGCATGTCGCCCACCACCCGACTCTCGCTGGAGGCGTTCTGGGAGTACGTGGCGTTCGCGCTGAACTCTATCGTCTTCCTGCTGATCGGCTTCGAGGTGTCGCTGGCATCACTCGCGCTGTACTGGCGCGAGATCCTGGCTGCCGTGGCGGCGATGTATGTCGCGCGCTTCGGTGTCGTGTACTCGGTCACCGCGCTGCTGCGGCGCACGTCCGAAGGAGTGCCCTCCAAGTGGACCCCGGTTCTGGCGTGGGGCGGCATCAAGGGGGCGCTGTCGATCGTATTGGCACTCGGACTTCCGTGGGACCTGCCGCATCGCGAGCAGTTGGTGACGATGACGGTGGGCGTCGTGCTCATCTCGATCCTGCTGCAGGGGCTGACGATGGCGCCGCTGCTGCGACGCCTCGGCCTGGCCAAGGATACCACGCGCTCACGCGAGTATGAGCGCGCGCGAAACGAGCTGCTTGTCGCCTCGCTTGCAATGCGGGAGATTGAGACGATGCTCGAACGACACACCATCACGGACGACGACGCCACGCGGCTGCGGGCGCCCTACCAGACGCGCAGCGAGCGGGCACGCACGCAGATCGAGGCGCTGGGCGCAACGGAGCGAGACGTGCCCCTGCGCCGGCGCATAGTCGCGGTGCGGCACCTGCTCACGTTCGAGCGGGAGGCCACCACGCAGGACTTCCGCGACGACATGATCGTGCCGGAGACACACGCCGAGCTCTCGGACGAGATCGCGCGGCGCCTCGTACGGCTGGAAACCGGGGAATACGAGGAGCCGGCGGACCTGCTGGCGCCGTCCGCCGACCTCGCGCGCCTGTCCCCTGAGGCCAAAGGTGAAGCGTAGCGCCAGACCTGCGCGGAGCGCGGTGACATCCCGCGTGAAGCCCCGCCTGACGATTCGCGAAGTGACCGATGTCGCCGATCCCGCGCTCAAGGAGTCGTATGGACTGCTGCGCCGGACGTTTCGTCGGGGAGAACGAGTGACGCTGGCCGAATGGCGCGGCACGATAGTCGAACGGATGTCGGGCCTGTGGACCGATTTGGCGTGGCATCTCCTGGTGGCGGAGCGCGACGGCCAGGTGGTGGGACTCGCATCCGGCACATACCTGGGCAACGTCAACCTCGGTGTGATCGGCTACCTCGCCATTTCGCCCGATGCGCGGTCGACCGGCATCGGCTCGCGGCTGCGCACCCGCCTTCGCGCCATCTTCGGACGCGACGCGCTGCGCATTGCCGGCGAGCCGCTGTCCGGAATCATCGGCGAAGTGAGCATCGGGAACCCGTGGCTCGAGGCCCTCGCGAAGCGAGAGAACGTGCTGGTGCTCGATTTCCAGTACTTCCAGCCGCGCCTCTATCCGGAGGATGCCGCGTCTCCCTTCGCACTCTACCATGAGTCGCTCTTGGGAACTCGGCGCAGCCTGCCGGTGGGCGAACTGCGTCGCATCCTCTACACGGTCTGGCGACGCATCTATCGCGTCGGCCGACCCCTCAGTCGCCCGGCGTTCCGGAAGATGATGCGTGCGCTCGATGGCCGGCGCACGGTCGGCCAGGCAGGCGCGTTCAACAGGAGATCCCGTCCATGATCATCGATTGCCACGTCCACCTGAACAACTATCACGAGCAACTGGCGGTCTCGCTGGACGAAAGCCTGGACAAGCTGCAGGCGGCGATGTCGGAGGCCGGGGTGGATTACTCGCTCGTGCTCACGAGCTACATCGTGAGCCCGCACCGGCCCAGCACCGCGGCGGTGGTGGATGCGGTGGCGCGCATCCCGAACCTCGGCGTGGTGGCGGGCATCAGCTACACCAAGTACAGGCAGCGCGACCTGCGAGAGCTCGCGGACTTTCTGGAGGACGGGCGGGTGAAGGGGCTGAAGCTCTATCCGGGCTACGAGCCCTTCTATCCCCACGACAAGCGGCTCCAGGTGGTGTACGACCTGGCCGAGGAATTCGACGTCCCGGTGATGATTCACTCGGGGGACACCTATAGTCCCAAGGGAAAGCTCAAGTACTCGCACCCCCTCGAGATCGACGAGGTGGCGGTTGACCACCCGAACGTCAAGTTCGTCATTTGCCACCTTGGCAACCCGTGGCTGACGGACTGCATGGAGGTCGTGTACAAGAACCAGAACGTACACGCCGACATCTCGGGCCTGATCCTTGGAGAGTTTACCGATGCCTTCGAGGATTACATGTCCGATGAGATCAAGGACGTGATCATGTACGCCGGCGATCCCGGACGCTTTCTGTTCGGCACCGACTGGCCCATCTGTTCCATGCGGTCGTACGTTGGTTTCGTGCGGCAGCTCGCGCTTTCGGACGATGTGTACGGGAAGATGATGTACGAGAACTCGCGGCGGCTCTTCAAGCTTCCGCTGCCGCCGCTTCCCGCGCCTCCGGTGCCCGTCCCGGCACCCGCGGTGTAGCCTGTCGCGGTGCTGCCTGTCGCGGTGCTGCCTGTCGCGGGACGTCTGGGGCGCGACGTCATGCAGGACGAGCGGGGTGTGCGCCCGAGGGCGCGCACCCCGCTGGCTTGTTGCCTAACGAAGGAAGCGATAGAGTCCGATCAGTCCGAGCACGGCGCCGGTCAGCGAGATGATCGTGCCGCCGTCTCCCCCGACCAGCAGGCCGACTACCACGGCTGCGGCACCCACGCCCATCAGTGCGAGATTGGGCCCCATATTGACGCGGTCACCGCGCTGCGGAAGCTCGAGGGGCTCGGCGGACGACGTGCGGGAGATGCCAGCCGGCGAAGCGTACGGCACGGGCAGCGCCGCTTGAACGGCGGTAGCGGCTGACGAGACGTGGGCCGTGACCTGGTTGCCCGCTGCGCGATCGGCCGCAGCCTGCTGGGCGTGCATCGGCATCGCGCTGGCGGCCAGAAGAACGGCGGACATCAGAACGGATGCGCGGAGGGTCGAGATGGACATGGGAGGGGGCTCCTGTTGGACGAGAGGACGAGAAGACGAGAAGACGGGAGGACGAGTTAGGCTTTCGTGCGGACGCCGGCGACGACGAGGGCGATGCCTGCGACGATCGCGAGGCCCGATACCCACGGCTGGATCGGATGTTGCTCCTCTGCCGATACCTGGAGCGGCCCCACATTGATCACTTCGCGCTTTGTAGTGATGCCGCCACCCTGGATGAGGAAGTAGGCGCCGGCGACGATGAGCGCTATGCCAAGAAGTGTGGGTACGCGCATGGATCGGACTCCGGTGTGCGGGTGACGGGTTGCTACGGACGAGTTCTCCTCATCAACGCTACGGCGGCCGCGTCCGGCAGACCATCGCTCTTCGGACGGAGCCTATGCAGGGAGCGTGGCCGACGAGGCCTCGTCGCCTGCCCCTCAGGGGTTGGGACCGATCTTATCTCGCGCGAGCAATACCACTGAACCGTGCGCCGGGCCATTCTGCTTGTGTCACGCACGCCATCGCATGTCTTTCGACCGATCACGCTGATCGCGCCCCGCACGGCGCCATGGACGGACCCGTCGTTCATATCCGTGCTCGGTCGAAAGGGATACCTGTCTATGGAGCGCATATATGCAGACGTTTACCGACGTACCGATGCAGGGGAATTCCCCTACCGTTCCTACGCATCACGCGCAGGACCCGCGTCCGTCGCGTAGTCGACCGCTGCAGGGCGACTGGTTCCAGCTGAAAGACGAGTTGCGACTGCAATGGCCGCAGTTGAGTGAGCGGGATATCACAGCCGTCGCCGGGCAGCGCGAGGAACTCATGCGGCGCCTCAAGAAGCTCTACCAGAAAACATATGGCGAGATTGAGCGAGAGGTGACCGAGTTCGAGCTGAGGAGGGTTCGCGATGCCTACGCCGCTCGTCCGGCTCGCGGCATCGGCATCGACGGGTAGCAGACAGTCGCACGCGCCTGACGAGTCTTCGGGCGACGAAAACACGAAGGGCACGGCAGCGGCGATGACGCCTGTTGCCGTGCCCTTTTTGGCACCGGGTGGCGTCTCGCGAGGCGCTGTGGCAGAATTGAAGTTCAAACGCGACGACAGCGCTGTCGCGCGATGCAGGTTCGCCTTTGCCAGCATGAGGTACGACCGGCATGACCACGGAGCGCACGCAGCACTGGGAGCGCGTCTACGCCGAAAAGTCACCGGACGAGGTAAGCTGGTTTCAGCGCGAGCCTCGCGTATCCCACACGCTCATCACTCGCGCCGCGCCATCGAAGGCTGCCAGCATCCTCGACGTGGGAGGCGGCGCGTCGACGCTCAGCGATGCCCTGCTGTCGAGCGGCTATGTCCAGTTGGCGGTGCTGGATATCGCAGCGGGCGCGCTGAACCGCACGCGCGCACGATTGGGAGCGGGCGCCGAGCGCATTCAATGGGTGGTGGGAGACGTGCTCCAGGCCCCCCTGCGCGATGCGTCGGTGGATGTGTGGCACGACCGTGCGGTGTTGCACTTTCTCACCGCGCCCGGCGATCGCGCGGCGTACCTCGCGCAGCTGCGGCGCGTGCTGAAGCCGGATGGCCGCGTGGTCATCGCCACCTTTGCCGCTGACGGACCGACGCGCTGCAGTGGGCTGGATGTGGTGCGCTACTCCGCGCATGAGCTGCAGGCCTTCTTCGGTCTCGAGTTCGTGCTCTCGGAGACCATTCTCGAGGATCACATGACCCCGTCGGGGAAGCTCCAGCGCTTCACCTACTGTCGCTTCGACCGACGGACTGCGGCGTAGCATCGCGCGACGACGAGTTGCCGAAGGCGACGTGCAGCTGCCCTGCTGGCCGCGGCAAGACCGCTCAGAAGCCCCGCCGTCGAGGATCGCAGAGCCGAGCGAGGGGGAGCGCGCCGGGGTTGGATGGGGTGAGCTGGAAGGAGGGCGCTTCCTGACCCATCAGCCCGGCGACATTCGTGTCCGCCGACGACGCGCTCTGCCGTTGGCGCACCTGATGGCGCCACTCCCGAATGCGATCCACGGTCTGGAGCAGCTCGGGATCGCTCAGCAAGCGGGCGGCCCAGAGCTTCCGCACGAGACTCTCCTGCCGACGCGCGGCGAGCGGGCCCCCCGCGTATTGCAGCTCGCGACGCGGCGCCGGGAGCAGCGAGGCGAGGATCACGGACTGGGAGGCGGTCAACGCGCTCGCGGGGACCCGGAAGTAGTGCTGGGCTGCTGCCTCGATGCCCCAGATGCCCCTGCCCCACTCCGCCACGTTCAGATACAGCTCGAGCTGGCGCCGTTTGTCGAGCGTCTGCGACAGTTCGTGCGCCAGGACATACTCTCGCGCCTTGCGCCGGGGCGTTCGATCGGCGGTGAGGTAGAGGTTGCGCGCGAGCTGCTGAGAAATGCCGCTGCCACCGCGCGAGAAATCGCCGCGAAGCATGCGTTGCATCAGCATGTGCTGCGCCCGCCAGCTGATCGTGCCCTTTTCGAAGAACTCCTCGTCTTCCGCCAAGACCACGGCACAGGCGGCCATGGGCGACACGGCGGAGAGCGGCACCCACGTGCGATGCCGCACCGGCCGTCCCTCGGCGATAGCTTGGCGCATGAAGCTCGTGGTGGCCGGCGCGCGCGTCACCAGCGACTGCAACTCAGGGCGCATGCTCCACGGCGTCAGCGCGACGTCGGCGAGTGCCACCATCAGACCTAGAAAGGTCAGCCGTACGATGAGGCGTATTCCCGTCACCGAACCGCCCTCACTGCACCGATGTGAACCGATGCACTCGCGTCGCGCTGCACTCTTGGGAGTTCTCCTGATATTGGCCGCGGGTTGCTCGTCCCCCGAGTCCAGGATACCTGCGCTGAATGGACCGCTGGTCCTGGACCTCCGCTACCCAGTCGCGGGGACCCCGGTCCCCGCCTCCGACTCCATCGCCCTCTGGGGGACGCTGGGATCCGGTCGCGCCCGGCTCGAAGTCGATGGCGTGGCTGTGCGCGTCGAGCGCAACGGCACCTTTTCAACGTTCGTGCCAATCGAAAATGGTGTGGCGCCATCGCTGCGATTCGTCGCGCGGCGCGGCGCCGATTCGGTGAGCCGAACGATTCCCCTGCGGCGCGCGGGCGCAACAGCCGCGGTGCCGCAGGATCCGACGATCATGGAGGGGCCGGTGCGCAGCTGGGAACGGTGGGTGCGTATGCGACGCCTTCCGAGCGACACCGCAGACAGCGCCACCCAGTGGCGCCCGATCTATTCGCGCTGGCGACCGGGGGGTGAAGTGGCACTTCCCCTTCCGCAGGGGATGCGGCTGCGGGCCGAGGTGCGGACGAATCACTCCATCGGGCTCGCGATTGCTCCCGGAATGCGCGTGTGGATTCCAGCGGTCGACGCGGATAGCGGGGCGCCCGCGCGCGCGCCGCTCCTGCGCGCGGGCGCGCCCCTCATGCGCGAGCAATCCGACGGATTGCTGCTGTCGATTCCTCTGCCGGAGCGGCTACCGACGACCGTGGAGCTCTCGGGGGAGCGCCTGCTCTGGACGGTGTATGGCGCGGAATGGGCAACCCGTCCGGACCCGCGCGATGGCAACGGGAAGCCGGTGCGTCGCATGGTGCCGCGCGATTCTTCCTCCGGCCGACTCGTCGTGGACCTTGGCCTATCGGAGTTGCCGTTAGGTTGGCGCACCGAGTGGCACGGCGGCATGATTCACCTGCGGGTGCGGCGAGTGCCTGTCCCATCCACCTCGCTGCGTGGACTCGTGGTGGTGCTCGACGCCGGACATCCACCCCACGGAACGATCGGCCCATCCGGCCTCGAGGAGGATTCCGTGACCCTCGCGGTCGCACGTGCCGCCGCCGCACAGCTGAAGGCGCGTGGCGCGACCGTGATCCTCACGCGCTCGACCCCGGCCGCCGTGTCCCTCGAGGCGCGAGCCGTCGTGGCGGAACAGACGGACGCGCACCTCTTCATCTCCATACACGTCAACGCGCCGGGGCCCGGGCGGCCACCGGGGGCGGTGTATGGCACACAGACGTTCTGGACGAATCCGAACGGGCGCGCGCTCGCGCGTCTATTGCTGAACGAGGTGTCGAAGTCGATGGCGCAGCCAGCGATTGGCTCGTACCAAACGGAGTTCGCAGTCCTGCGTCCCGCCTGGACCACCGCCGTACTTGTGGAAGGGACGGGCATCGTGATTCCGGAGCGTGAAGCCTTCCTTCGTACCCAAGCCGGGGTGGAGGCCTACGCCGCTGGCATCGTGAACGCCGTGGCACGCTGGCACCGCTCCGCGGCGGTTCGCACACTGCCCGCCAGCCGCCCCCGCCAGCCGCCCCCGTTAGGCGGGGCGGCGGACGGACGGCGCAGCCCGGCGGGGCGGCCTATGGAACCATCCTGAACCCTGCGCGCTTATGCCAGTCCCTCCCTCGACGAGTCAATAATGCGATTGAGCTACAGGCGTGCGTGCAACCTCTCGCTCCTGGGCCTGGCCATGTCTGCCGCGACGGCGCAGGCGCAGGGCATCCCGTTCAGCCAACACGGTACCGTCTCACAGCGGGTGGCGTTCACCGACATCGCGATCGAGTACAACCGGCCCACCGCACGTGGCCGCGTGCTGTTAGGCGACAGCGGCGCCGTGGTGCGCTACGGGCGGCTGTGGCATCCCGGCGCCGACAGCGCCTCGCACATCACGTTCAGTCGCGACGTGACGTTTGAGGGACAGGCGCTCAAGAAGGGCTCGTATTCCCTCTGGTTGCTGCCGCAGGCGACGGGCCCGTGGACGCTCATCCTCAACTCCGCTGCACGGGTGTTTCACACCCCGTACCCTGGCGAGAAAACCGACGTGCTCCGCGTACCGATCACGCCGGAGCGCGGGGCACACATGGAAGCGCTGGCGTACTACTTCCCCGTCGTGGGCCGCGATTCCACGGTGCTCAGGATGCACTGGGGCGAGACCATCATTCCAATGCGCATCAATGTGTCGAGGGAGCCGTAGTCAGGCGTATCGCACGGCACCGCGCCAGAACGCGCATGCGCCGGGGAGCGTTTCGCGCGCGGCTAACGCGCGCCGTACAGCAAGGCGAGGATGATGGCCACGAGGGTGGAGACGCCGGCCAGCAGCCACGGGAGCCAGGGTGGCGAATTCGAAAGCAATGCGCCGAATGAGGCGCCGCCTCGAGCGGGCACGACGTCCGGGGCGAGCGCACGGACGATCGCGTCGCCCGTGGGCGGACGACTGGCGGGCAACTTCTCGAGGCACTGCATGACGACGGCGGCCAGCAGCGGCGGCACGCCGTCTCGCCTCGTGTCCACCGGGTCGGGCGCGCTGCGAGCGTGTGCCTCCATCACCACCTGGGGCGTGCGTCCGCTGAAGGGAGGGTGTCCGGTGATCATCTCGTAGGCCACCACGCCCAGCGCGTAGAGGTCGGCGCGATGGTCGAGGTTGGGATCGCCGCTGGCCTGTTCGGGCGCCACGTACGTCGGCGTTCCCAGGCTCATGCCTACCTGCGTGATGCGTAGCAGCTCCACTTCGGCCGAGGTCGCGCTCAGCAGCGCCTTGCCGATGCCGAAGTCGAGTACCACCGCCTGACCGTGAAAAAACATCACGTTCTCGGGCTTGATGTCGCGATGCACCACGCCCTCGGCGTGGGCATACGCGAGCGCCCCGGCTACCTCGCGGACGATGCGCGCGATGTCCGCGAATGCCATCGGACGCTCACGATTCATTCGCTCGCGCAGCGACTCCCCGTCCACCAACGGCATGGAATAGTACAGATGCTCACCGGCTTGTCCCGCGGAGAGCAGGGGCACGATGTGGGGGTGCTGCAGCCGCGCGGCCAGCACGATCTCCCGCTTGAATCGCTCCGCCGAAAGCGTCGCCGCCAGCTCGGGGGAGAGCACCTTGATAACCACGTGCCGCCGCAGCGCCGTTTCGGTGGCGACGAACACGCGAGACATACCGCCGCGCGGCAGCTCGCGCTCGATGGAGTACTGATTGCCCAGTGCCGCCTGCACATCAGCCTGCAGCGTATGCTTTGCCATCGCTCCCTCCAGCAATGCACTCAATGTACCGCTTCGGTCGAGGCGCCACAGACGCCCTGACCCAGGTCCGACGAGTTGCGTCGAAACTCAGCGCCGTGTTACCGGCTCCAAACGGAGAATTGGCGTGGGGGTCCCGCTCCGGTTGTCGATCGCGAGGTAGATGAATCCGTCGAGACCCTGCCGCACGTCGCGCACACGTCCCAGCTTGCGCGCGATGTCCTCGGCGAACTCCGCGCGCGTGCCATCCAGCGTGAGGCGCGATACGCGCTCTCCCACGAGCCCGCCGGCGAAGAGCTGGCCCTTCCAAGCGGGAAACTTATCGCCGGAATAGAGCATCAGGCCCGACGTGCCGATGGACGGCACCCAGATACTCACCGGCTGCTCCATGCCCTCCCGCCGCGTGCCGCCGTGGATGGCGGACCCCGACCCGTAGTTCACGCCGAACCCAATCACGGGCCAGCCGTAATTCAGCCCCTTCTGAATCCGGTTGAGCTCATCCCCGCCCTGCGGTCCGTGTTCCGTGGCCCACACATCGCCCGTGGCGGGATTGGTTATGAGTCCCTGCGGATTGCGATGACCGTAGCTCCAGATCTCCGGACGGGCGCTATCGCGTCCCACGAAGGGATTGTCGGTGGGAACCCGTCCGTCATCGTGCATGCGAAGGATTGTGCCGTGGTGGTTGGCAATATCCTGCGCCGGGTGTGCCTCGAGGTTGCCCGAGGGCGGGACCATGCGCTCGCCGACGGTGACGAAGAGGTATCCATCGCGGTCGAAGGCGAGCCGCGAGCCGTAGTGCCCGGGGGCACCCTTCGTCTGGGCAACGAAGATGTCCTGGACGTCGGTCAGCCGGTCATTCTCCAGCCGGCCCCGTGCGACCGCGGTCGTGGCGGCGCTGTCCCCGGTGGGCTTGGAGTAGCTGAGGTAGACCAAACGATTGGAAGCGAAGTCGGGATGCAGGACGACTTCGAGCAGCCCTCCCTGCCCCCGCACAAGGACGGCTGGAACGCCGCTGACGGGAGTCGCCAGCAGCTTGCCACCGCGGATGATGCGCAGTCGGCCCGGGCGTTCGGTGACGAGGATGTCACCGCCCGGCACGAACGCCATGGACCAGGGATTCACGAGCCCCTCTGCAACCGTGACGACGCGGTAATCGTGCAGCGCAGACTGGTACACGCTGTCCTGCGCGCTCGCGGGATGCGCCATGAGTGCGGACGTGACGGCGATGACAAGTGCCTGGCGAAGCATACAGGTTCCTTGAGGAGGTATCAGAGGTCCGGCCCTGGGCCGAGGGGCGAGAGGCGCGGTGGCGGTGGCGCTGATCTTACGGCAGGAAATGGCGCTTTGTGCCACCTGCTGAAGATGCCTCCGGGGATGGGTTCGGGCAAAGTGCCGGGGTCGCCAGGCACGTCGACGCGGGGAGGCTCGTCCGGGGACGGGGTCCGGCGACTTGCGTTCGGCCGGGGAGACATCAGCCCGTCGGTCGCGGCTCTGCGGGTAGAGGAGCGACGGACCTAAAGGTCCGAAGGTACTCGTTCGCCCGAGATTGAGTCCCACGTCTGCTCGATCACTTCGAGAAACGCGGCATAGATCTCAGGACGCCACCATGCGCGGCTCGACTCCATGATATCCATCGCCTTCGCGATGGGCAGGGCCGCGCGGTAGCTGCGGCTCGTGGTGAGCGCGTCGAACACGTCCGCGATGCAGATGAGCTGCGCGCTGAGCGGAACGGCGTCGCCTGACAATCCGTCGGGATAGCCACCGCCGCAGAACTTCTCGTGGTGCGAGTGGATCATGGGCTTGATGTCCCACGGAAACTCGATATCCGCGAGGAGCTCGACGCCATCCAGCGTGTGTCGCTTCATCACCTCGAACTCCTCATCCGTCAGACGGCCGGGCTTGTTGAGGATCTCGTGCGGCGTATCGATCTTGCCGAGATCGTGGAGGTATGCGCCTAGCCGGATGGTGGTCTGCTCCTGCTGGTCCAGCTTTAGCAGTCGCGCGATGGCGACGGCGTACGTCGCAACACGCTCGCAGTGACCGAAGGTATAGCTGTCCGCGGACTCGATGGATTGGCCCCATTCCCGCACCACGGCGAGGAAGGTGCCTTCGAGGTCATCGAGGCGGGCCGCGACGTCCACGACATCCGTCCGCGCATCCAGTCGCCGGAAGAGCCCTTGCGAGAGATTCAGGTAACGCAGGGCGTCCTGATTGCGTCCCAGCTCCCGGTACAGCAAGGCCAGCTCTCGCGCGGATTCCGCTTCCTCGAGCTTGGCCCCCGCCGAGCGCGCGAGCTCAAGCGCCGAGCGCAGGCGCGATTCGGCGAGGGAGTAATGACGCGTGCAGCGGTACACCACGCCCAGCACACGGTACGCTTCGGCCTTGTGCCTGACGATGCCTAAATCATTGAAGATCCGCAGCGCCTCACCCGCGATGCTGGCCGCCTCGTCGAAGTTCCTGAGTGCGATGTGCACCTCGGTATGGCTCAGCAGCGCGAGACCACGCAGGTGCACATCGCCCAGACGCGTGGTGAGCTCCACGCTTTTCCGGAAGCGCTCATCCGCTTCCGCCCACTGCTGGCGATCGGCGCTGAGAATGCCGAGACTGTTGAAGGCCATCGCCGATCCCCGCTCGTCGCCGCACGCAGTGAAGGCGTCCAGAGCGCCTAGATAGTGCACTTCGGCTTCCTGCAGCTGCCCCTGGATGTTGGCGATGATGCCCAGGTTCTGGCGAATCCTGCCGCACAGTGCGTCGTCGATGCCCGCGCTGGCGAGGGCGCGCGTGAACCTCTCGCGCGCCATGGCAAACTCCCCATCCGCCAGGTCGAATGCCGCGAGGGAGTTGAGCGCCTGAGCCGCCAGCAACGACTCGCCCGCGGCCGCGGCGACGTCGTGACTCTGCTGGCACAGCGTGCGGGCTCGCGGGCCATCCGACCGACGGTAGACGGTGACCGCGAGGCGGCGAAGCGACTCTGCCCACGTCCGACGATCCTCTGCTTCGGCCGACGCCGCGATGGCGCGTTCGTAGCCCGCGATTGCCTCATCGAGCAGTCCCGCCACGTCGGCCGCGATGGCGGCCTCCAGACACGCAAACGCGTTTCCTCCCGTCACGGGGGCGACGGGAGGAAACGTGGCTGAAGAGGCTCTGGGGGTCACGCCATATAGACCACTCAGTAGGCGATCATGTAACTCGAGAAGTGATCGATTCGGCCTTCGACGCGCTGGACACTCTTCTTGTCGTTCGAGGGGGGCGCCTCGAGAATCCGGAGACTCTCGTCGACGTAGACCACCTGGAAGCGGTAGTCCGCGGGCGCCATGCAGTGCTCGTAGCTGAACGTCAGCTGCGCCGAGCGCAGGAACTGGAGTCCGTGGGGTCCGAAGTTGACCTGCACCAGGTCGCCCATGGGTGCGGTGCCTGAGATCAGCTCATCCTGGCTCAGCGCGCCGGCGGGGATCACCAGCTCGTGCGGACCGATCTTGAGCTTGCCGCCCTCGGGGCCGATGACTTCCGCGTCCGCGTCGTACTCCAGGGGCTCGCAGCGCAGCAGCTCCAGGTTCGCGAACATGTCCAGCCTCTGCTGCAGCTTCCACTCCTTCTTGAACGCCTTCCACGTGGCCTTGTCGATGTCATACTGGGCCCTGAGTTGCTTCTTCATCGCCTTGGCGGCGTGACGGATGCTGTCGCGCTGGGCGTCGAGCATCTTTATGCGTGCCTTGCGGGCGTCCTTGTCCGTTTCCGTCGACGACGCCACGACCGCCGCGTTCCCGAGCTGGTCGAAGGCGGGCGCGGTGGCGGGGGCATCGGTGCCGCACGCCGCCGTCGTGAACAGGGCGAAGAAGGACAGTCCGGTGAGAAAACGTCGGGTGTTCATTGTGCTGCTCCCAAACTCCAGTGAGTCGTGCACGTCGTACAAAGCCAAGCCCTCTCCGGCCGGCACCCCAGCTAAGGCAACGCGCGTACCTGCAACGACATGGAGACTCCCATCGAGCCGAGCAGCCCCAGGACAATTCGACCGATCGTCGGTCAAGGAGGGATTTTCGGGGTCCGGAAGCGGCGGTTCCATCGACCGGGCAGCGGACAGATTGTCCGACCCAACGTTGTGATCGCGAGGCTTCCGCCGGCATGCGCGCTCCGGCGATGGACGCGATCGTCGTTGCACATCGCCTCAATCCACGCGTTTTGCGAGAGCGAGAAAGGTGCAACGCCTTTCAGCGGCTTACGCGAGTGACCCGCCGCACAGGAATCGGCGCGCTGCATCGATGCGCCTCTTAGTAGATTCGCCGTCACGGAGGATCTGCATGGCGCTCAGTTCGACAATGCACACGTTCGACATCTCGCTGAATGACGTGGATCGCGGTGTCTATGAATCGCTTTCCGTCAAGGCGGCGCAGCATCCGTCGGAGACGGAGGAGTATCTCGTCACGCGGCTCCTGGCCTACTGCCTCGAGTTCTCGGAAGGCATTGCGTTCTCCAAGGGACTGGCCGAGCCCGACGAACCGGCGCTGACGGTCCGGGACCTGACCGGGTCGCTCGTGTCGTGGATCGAGATCGGCGCGCCCGACGCGGCGCGGCTGCACCGGGCGAGCAAGGCGTCGCCGCGAGTCGCGGTCTACACCCACAAGGAACCGCGCCTCTTCCTTCGGGCATACGAGGGCCAGCGCATCCACCGTGCGGAATCGCTCGAGCTGTATGCCGTGGACCGAACGCTGCTGGCCGAGGTGGTGCGGCGCCTGGAGCGAAGGATGCGTTTCGCGATGACGATCACCGACCAGCAGCTCTTCCTGGATTTCGGTGGTGACACGGTGAGCGGATCCGTGGACCGACTGACATTGGGCTGAGGCGCACGGAGGTGCACCGAGGCCTCTCGCGGGTGCGCTGCGCCGGGCCGTATCATGCGGCCATGCGAATATCCGCCCTGTTCATGCTCACGGCCCTCGTGGCCTGCGCACCCGAAACCCCACACGCCGACCTCATTCTGCACAATGGCCGCGTGTACACCCTGGATTGGCCCGATCCGGACGGGCGCGGGCGTCCTGCGGCCTCCGCGCCCTTTGACTCCGTCCGGGGATGGCACCCCGACGCCTCCGCAGTCGCCGTGCGCGATGGGCACGTCATCTATGTAGGGACCGACTCCGGGGCGCTCGCCCTGCGCGGGGACAGCACTGCGGTGCGGGATCTTGACGGCAACGTGCTGCTTCCCGGAATGGTGGACTCGCACACGCACGTTGCGGAATACGGCCAGTCGCTCGACCGCATCAACCTTACTGGTGTCGCGACGGAGCAGGAGGCGGTGGACCTTGTGGTCCAGCGCGCCGCGCGCACGCCGAAGGGCGAGTGGATTGTGGGCTGGGGTTGGGACGAGGGGGCCTGGGCGAACCGGTATCCCGACAAGCGACTGCTGTCGCGCCTCGTACCGGACCATCCCGTGCTGCTGCGCGGCCTGCACGGCTTTGCCGCGTGGACGAATGAGCGCGCGCTGGCGGAGGCGCACATCGATGCGGCCACCGTGCCGCCCGTCGGCGGTGAGATCAGGCGCGGGACGGACGGCACGGCGAACGGCGTGTTCATCAACCGGGCCGTGAAGCTGGTGGATGACGCGGTTCCGCAACCCTCGTCCGTGCAACGCGACTCGCAGATTGTGCGGGCATTGCGAGAGATGGCGAGTGCGGGGTTCACCGGCGTGCACGAAGCCGGCACGCCGCGCGACGTGGTGGACGCGCTGTTGCGGTTGGACGCCGCGGGCCGGCTGCCCATCCGCGTGTACGTGATGCTGGATGGGCGCGACTCGTCGCTGGTGCGCGAATGGATCGCCCGCGGTCCGCTCACGGGTACTGACAGCAGCCACCTGACCATTCGCGCGGTGAAGGCGTACTACGATGGCGCGTTAGGCTCGCGTGGCGCGCAACTACTTGAAGACTACTCGGACCGTTTGGGCAACCGAGGCGTGAGCGGCGCTGCGTACGGTTTTGATCACATGGTGGCGGGATCGGCTATGGCGGCGGGATTCCAGCTCGCCGTGCACGCGATTGGAGACGCTGGCAATCGAGCGTCCCTCAACTTCATCGATTCCGTGATGGCGGCGGCGCCCGGTGCGCGCAACCTGCGGCACCGGATCGAGCACGCGCAGGTCGTACATCCGAACGACGTCGCACGCTTTGCATCGCTGGGCGTCATCGCCTCGATGCAGCCGCCGCATGCGGTGGAGGACATGCCGTGGGCGGAGGAACGCCTGGGACCGGTGCGGGTGCGCGGAGCCTACGCCTGGCGCGCGTTGCGCGAGGCTGGCGCGCGATTGGTGTTCAGTTCCGACCTTCCGGGGTCTGACTGGAACCTCTTCTATGGACTGCACTCGGCCATGTTCCGGCAGGACAAGCACGGTGTGCCAGTGGGCGGCTGGTTTCCGGACCAACGGATGAGCGCCGAGGAAGCCGTGCGGGGCTACTCCTCGTGGGCCGCCTACGCAGGCTTCGACGAGGCGAGCGGCGGCGCAATCGCCGTAGGCAAGCGGGCAGACTTCACCGCCATCTCGGTAGATCCCTTGCGGGTCGAAAGCGGCGCGGCACTGCTGGCAGGACGGGTACGACTCACCGTGGTGAACGGGAGGATCGTGCCGAACGAACCCTGAGGCGCCCACTTCACGTAGGGTACCTGAGTCCCGTCCGTCGCACCGTGCTTCGTCCTCTCTTCCGCCGGTCGCCCATGTCGCTTCTCATACGCCTCCTCATCAATTCGGCCGCGCTGTACGTCGCCACCCGCTTGGTGGACGGCATCACCTTCACCGGCAGCACCGTCGCGCTGTTGGGAGTCGCGCTGGTTTTTGGACTGGTGAACGCGCTCATCAAGCCGGTCATCCAGTTCTTCTCCATCCCGGTCATCTTCCTCACGCTCGGGCTGTTCGCTTTGGTGATCAACGCGCTGATGCTGCTGCTCACCTCGGGGCTCTCGCGCTCACTCGGACTCGGCTTTCACGTGGCGGGCTTCGGCTCGGCCTTCATCGGTTCGATCGTGGTATCGCTGGTGAGCGCGGTCCTCGGGCTCTTTCTGGCTGGCGACAAGAAGGTCTGAGCCGAAACCTATCGCGCACCAGAAAACAATGCGGGGGAGCGTCGAGTGACGCTCCCCCGCATTCCCATTCGTCGAGCTCGAAGGCTTACGCCTTCCGGTCGATGCAGCCGTTGAACTTCGAGTTGTTCCCGACTTCGTCGGTCACGATCGGGAAGTTCACGTCCACGCCGTAGATGCCGCCCTTATAGTGGATCCCTTCGGGGAAGACATCGGTGACAGCGCGGCCATACTGGCGCACCAGGCGGCGCATGTCGCTCAGGCGCTGACCGCGGCTGAACGTCCAGAACGCCTTTTCACGGAAATGCAGGTTGATACGAGCCGCCTCCGTGGCCGGGGCCACGAGGGGAGCCATCACCGCCGGCTGGATCTCGCCGAGCTTGGGCGGTGCGGCGCGCAGCGCGTTCAGGATCGCCAACCACCCGGTCACGTTGCCGGCCTTGAGGGCCGCTTCTGCCTCGACCATGCGGGCGTCGATTCCGTTCACCACGTCCATGAACGTGAGCTGTCCATAGAGCGTGGTGCGGCGAACACGGGTGAGTCCATCCTGCCCGTTGGAGTTGAGCACCGTCACGGGCAGACGCGGATCGTTGGCCGACACGAAGGGCAGCGCGTTCTTCACCGGAATGTTGCGCGCGTTGCCTTCCAGGCTGTCACTCACGACGTAGCGTCCAGCCGAGAGCCCCTGCGACCAGATGGTGTTCGAGCCGGTCGTGAGCGTGAGGGTGTTCTGGTACGAGTAGGTGGTGGGAATTCCAGCGACCAGGGCCGCTCCCGCATCGTACTGGTTGAGCCCGAGCAGCGCGCGCGCCTTGCCGATGCGGGCCGCGCGATTGATGCGGACGCTCGCGGCGTCAGTGCCGTTCGCGAACGCGATCGCGCTGTCGTACGACGCGGTCGCGGCGGTGAGCACCTGCGCGACGGACTTGCCTTCACCCGGCATCGGCACGCCGTCAATCACGTCGCTGAGCGGAATGCCGTTACAGAAGTCCTGCGCCAGCTGCATCTCGGCGAAGGCCTTGGCGAAATACATCTCGCCGATGAGGGCTCGGTTGGCCGGCGAGTACTTGTTCAATGCCGTGAGCGCCTCGGCCGCGCGCGCGCGTGCGCGATAGAGGCGGTACAGCATCGCCGTGACCTGCGAGTTGTTGAGCTGGATACGACGCTGGTCTGTTTCGTTGTTTGCGCTTGATCGACGGGACGACTGCCCGCGTCGGTCACGCGCACGTTTATGGTTCCGTTCGAACTCTGCGCGGCAAGCCTGCTGGCCACCATTGCCAGAGAGGAGCCGACACAGATCGGAGGACTCGCGCGAACGACTGAGTCGTCATTCCAGGGACTCCTGTGCTGAAGCACAGCCCGCCTGGAGGAAACGCCTTCACCCGTCAACGAATGATTACGTCGCATCCTTCCCCGATGACCGTCCCTGCTCTCGCAACGTGAGAATATGAGACGTTGTTGCAGCTGGTCGCAACCACGGGCGCGCCGGTTCTCCGCATGCCGGATCTCTCTGTCGATGGTTTGTGGCGCGCTCACGTCGCTTGGCATCGCAGCGACCTTCTGGACAACCCTTGGCATGCAGGCTGCGGCTCGGCTTTACCCGACCGCAACGGGATGGGGCCGATCGGTGGTGCCGATAACGGCGTTCCGTACGTCAGGTAAGGGCCCGGGCGGCGTCTCGGCAGGCGCGAACGGTGGGACTACATAGCGCCCGAGAACGCCGTGAAGGCCGAAAGCGCAGCATGCTGGGCAATGCGGGCTCCAGCCGGGATCGTCGGACCCCCCACACCCTTCGCAGCGGCTGGTCACCCGGGCATATTTGACGCTCGTGGCGCGACCCGTATCGGGGCCTCCGAGCCGGTGGCGCGCTTCCTCAGTTCCTGCCTCCCGATCGCGAGCGCATGCCTCAGAGCCAGTCGCCCCTCGTGGGTGTCGTGATGGGCTCCACCTCCGACTACGAGCACATGCAGCACTGCTGCGCGATGCTCGACGAACTCCAGGTGCCCTACGAATCCCGGGTCGTGTCGGCGCACCGCACGCCCGACTGGATGTTCGAGTACGCCGACCAGGCGGAAGCGCGCGGCCTGCTCGTGATCATCGCAGGCGCAGGGGGCGCGGCGCACCTGCCCGGCATGGTCGCGTCGAAATCGCTGCTGCCGGTGCTGGGAGTGCCGATTCCCGCCACGCATCTCAACGGCCTGGACGCGCTGTACTCCATCGTGCAGATGCCGGCCGGCGTGCCGGTGGGGACGCTGGCCATCGGGAAGCCGGGGGCGATCAATGCCGCCATCCTCGCCGCCGAGATCGTGGCCGCGAAGTTTCCCGAGGTACGCGAGCGGCTGCGCGCCTGGCGCACCTCGCGGCGGGACGACGTGCTAGGCCGGGCCCTCCCATGAACGTCATCCTGCCGGGCGCGACAATCGGGATCCTCGGCGGGGGTCAGCTGGGGCGGATGACCGGGATGGCCGCGCTCTCGTTAGGGTACCGGGTGCACGTGCTCGACCCCGATGCGGACTGTCCGGCGCGTGCCATTGCCGATCGCGTCGTCACGGGGAGCTTCCACGACGCCGCCGCGGCGGCCGACCTCGCGGAGCAGTGCGACGTCGTGACGTTGGAGATCGAGCAGATCTCTCACGACGCCCTGCAGGCGGTGGCAGCGCGCGCCCCGCTGCATCCACGGCCCGAGGCCGTGTTCACGGTGCAGGACCGCATAAGGCAGCGCACCTGGCTCGCCACGCACGCCTTTCCCCTGGGCGCCTTTCAGGCCGTCGCGACGGCGGACGAGTGCGCCGAGGCGGTCACGCGGCTCGGCCCGTCCATCTGCAAGGCTCCCATGGGCGGCTACGACGGCCGCGGCCAGGTGCGGGTGCGCACCGCCGACGAGGCACGCGCGGCCCACGCGGCGTTAGGCGGTGAACGCGTGATCGTCGAGCAGTTCCTCGACCTCGACGTCGAACTCTCGGTGCTCGTGGCGAGACGCGCGGACGGTGAGACGCGCGTGTACCACCCGGCGGTGAACCATCACGTGCAGGGCGTGCTGGACTGGTCCATCGTGCCGGGCCAGCTGCCGCCCGCGCTCATCGAGCATGCCCAGCAGATCGCCCGTGCCATCGCCGACTCGATGCACATCGTGGGACTGCTCGCGGTGGAACTCTTTCTCACGACCGACGGACGCCTGTTGGTGAACGAACTCGCGCCGCGTCCGCACAATTCCTACCACCATTCCGAGCGCACCTCGTCCACGTCGCAATTTGAGCAGCTCGTGCGGGCCGTCTGCGGCCTGCCACTGGGAGACGTGACGCTGGTGACGCCGGGGGCCATCGCGAACCTGCTGGGTGACTTGTGGACGGACGGTGGGCCTCGATTCGCCGACTCGCTGACGGTGCCACACGCGCGTCTGCACCTGTATGGCAAGAACTCGGCACGGCCGGGTAGGAAGATGGGCCATCTGTCCGCGATCGCTGACACCTCCGAGGGTGCGCTCGAACGCGTGCTCGAGGCACGACGTCTCCTC
>JBDSVW010000199.1:0-9204 GCA_039927015.1 Gemmatimonadaceae bacterium
GAAGGTCGGCGAATCATCGAACATCACGTCCGCTTCCTTATCCATCCCGTACGCCGCCGGAATCGTGTTGTCCACGCTGGCGCGGAGTAGCGATCCGGGCACGTAGAATTTCTCGCGCGGCAGCGCGCGTTCCGCGCCCGTCGGCGAGCGCTCCACCAGGTAGTCGTAGACCGGAAGGCCGAGCTGCGCGGCGAGGTTGGTGGACGTACCGATCGTGATGATCGTGCCGCCCTCCTCGAGGAAACGACGGAGCTGCGGCACCGTCTTGTCGGCGCTCACGCGCCCCAGCGACGGGCGATACTGCGCCGGAATATCCTCCGGCGCAGGCTGCCGGTTGAAGCGCTCCATCATCGACGACAATTCGCTGCCGCCCTCGCGGCGAGCCGCCGGAATGGCTCCCGTGACGAAGACGATGACGTCGTACTTCGCCTTCAGGTTGCCCGCGTCGAGCGTGGGCGCGTACACCACGTCGTGCGGGAACTCGAACTGCTCGAGCAGCCAGCGCGTGTGTCCGGACGGCATGGAGCCACCGTACGTGTCCCACAGCGCAATGCGCTTCGGCGTGACGCGCGTCGCGTCGCCCGGACCGGCCGTCGTTCCGTGCACCGGCAGGCCCATTTCCTTTGCGACCCGCTCCACGATCGCCTTCGTGGCGGGCGTCGCGGTGACGTAGAAGGCGCCGGGCGGATGCGTCATGTCACCCCTGGTGAGCGGCGCGTCCAGACGGTACACCGCAGCGCCCGCCTTGAGGGCGCGATTGACGGCAACGAACGCGTCGTTGGCCCGCGCGTCGATCACGTAGCCGCGCGCCCCACCGGCAGCCGCAACGGTCATCGCCGGAGGAACCGCCATGCCCTCGATGCGCTCGCACGGGCACTCGAAGCCATCCAACATGCGGTCGAACTTCACGCCCATCTGGTAGGCAAGCGTCCAGCCGGCGTTGTCGTACGGCGGCTTGGGCGGTCCGCCCGGATACGCGAAGTCATTCGGGTGATCCTGCGGCTCGAACATGTCGAGCACGTGCGGGCGAAATGCCTGCGCGGTCTTCACGACGTACGATCCCGCCGGATACCGCTTCCCGCCGACGGTGAACGCCTGCGTGGCGCGGTTCACGGTCACGTTGGCCTTGCGCAGCGCATTCACGAACTTGGTCGCCGTGCCGAAGTCCGCCTGGTCGGCGGAGAGGACGTAGCCGCGCGGGTCGCGATTCTTCTGTTCGCGCAACGCATCGAAATACTTGGCCGGCACGGCGCCGCCGAACGGGTTGAGCGCGGCGGAGAGACGGTCGCGACCATTGCCGGTCGCCGCGGCCGCAGCGCGGTCCTTCGACACCTGTGCCTGTAGCGCCGCCACTGCGGTGGGCGTGACGGTCCACGAGTCGCGGTTGCCGCGCGCGATGGCATTCTTGCCCATGCGGTAGATGTTGAAGAGGAAGTCCTCCTTCCGCTTCGACGCGATGTCGAACACGGCCCAGTTGGCCGTGAGCGAGTAGTCCACCGACTGCCGGAAGTGCCACGGCTGCGGCGCGATGGGAAACGGCAGGTCGGCCCGCGGCAGCTGGTTGTTCACGACCAGAGGGAGCTCCATCGGCGTCGGGCTCCCGATGGTTTCCGTCAGCAGGCCGATCATGTTGTGGTAGTACACCGCGGTGCGGAGCCCGCCGTTCCACCACGTGGAGTAGCTCGCCCCCGTGCGCATGGTGACGCCCGGCTTGCCCTCCACCGCGAAGCGCGTGTGCATCGCCGCGCCCACCATGTCGATGCCTAACGGGATGAGCGGATCCAGATTGTAGTTGAACGGGTCGCGGAACGGCGGGGCGAACATCACCGTGCCGGCCGGACCCGTCTGGTGGTGGTTGTACACGATCTGCGGGAACCACTCGTGATACTGCACGCGGGCAATGTTGATCGACTCATTCTGGTTGAGCATGAAGAAGTCGCGGTTGTTGTCGTGCCCCACGTACTTCTGGTACAGCCGCGGAATGGTGCCGTAGGTCTTCTTCTTGTCATCCGGCTCCTGCATGTACCAGCTCGACACCAGCTCCATGCCGTCGGGATTGGCGTGCACTGCCACGATGATCAGATCCTTCAGGATACGCTGGGTCTCCTCGTCGTTCCGCGAGACGAGTTGATACGTCGTCTCGATGAGCTGGTGCGCCCCCAGCACTTCCGTCGCGTGCAGTCCGCCGTCGAACCAGACCACCGCCTTGCCTTCCTTGGCCAGGGCTCGCGCCTCGTCGTCCGTCAGTCCCTCGGCGAGGGCCAGCTTGCGTGAGATCTCCTTGTAGCGATCGAGCAGGCGAAAGTTCTCCGGCGCGGTGATGACGGCCATGAGCTGCGGACGCCCCTCGGCCGTCTTCCCCATCTCCTGGACCACCATCCGGTCCGACTCGCCATCGATCTTGTTCCAGTATCCCATGAACTGGGTGTACGTGGCGAGCTTGTAGTCGTCACCGATGTTGAAACCGAAGAACTCCTTCGGCGTCGTGATGCGCCCCTGCGACGACGCGGGAGCGGCCGAGAGTGCGATCGCGGCGAACACGATCGAATGCCGAAGCATTCGCGATGTGCGTGCGGGGACCTTCACGGACATGAGGGACATCTCGTGGCTGGAGGGAGGAGACAATCGTCGGGATGCAGCGACTACCATATCAGGGCGAACCGGCCGCGTCCACGTCGACGTCATCGTACGTCGAGCGCTCGGGCGACGCCGCAATGGGATAGGGTAGCGCCACCGCAGCGCGACAGGCGCCCTTGCCTTCCATACGCGGAAGACGGGCGGGCTGCTGCGAGGCGTCCCGCACCTCCCACGCCGCGGGCTAGATTGTTCTCATCCCCCAGTCGCACTCCCCGCGAGCCTCCCGTGAAAGGATCCCCTCGATCTCCCTCCCTACAGGTCCACAAGTTCGGCGGTGCCTCGCTGATGGACGCCGCCGCGGTGCGTCACGCCGCGACGCTCATGGCGGGGGAGAAGGGACCGCGCCTGGTGGTCGCCAGCGCCATGGCCGGCGTTACAGACGCGCTCCTGTCGGGGGCGCTGCGCGCCTCTGAAGGGGATGGCGAGGCGCTGCGGGAAACCGCCGAGCTGCTGCGCAAGCGGCACCTCGAGGCGGCCCGCGCACTGGTCAAGGACCGCACCCGCCGCAAGGCGCTCGAGATGGTCGTCGCCGAGTATACGGACGAACTCGATCACCTCGCCCGCGGCCTGGCCGTGCTGCGTGAACTCACCCCGCGCACCTCGGACTACATCGTCGCCCGGGGCGAGCGCCTCAGCGCGCGGCTGCTCCACGCGGCCCTGGTGGAGGCGGGAGTGAAGGCGGAATACGTCGATGCGACGGAGCTGATCCGCACCGACGACGCATTCGGAGGCGCCGCGCCGGACTTCGCCGCCACCGAGCGCGCGACGCGCGACTGTCTGGAGAGCCGACTCCGGCGCGGCGTCGTCGCCGTCGTCCCCGGCTTTCTCGGACGCGCCGCGAGCGGGCACGTTGCCACGCTCGGCCGCGGCGGCTCCGACCTCACCGCCACGCTAATGGCCCGAGCGCTCAAGGCGTCCCGCGTCACGCTCTGGAAGGATGTCGCCGGTTTCCTCACCGCCGATCCGCGCATCGTGGCCGATGCCCACGTCATTCCGCAACTCACGCCCCGCGAGGCTGCGGAACTCGCGTACTACGGCGCAAAGGTGCTGCATCCACGCTCGTTGATCCCGTTAGGCGACCGCAACATTCCCCTGCACATCCGCCCCTTCGCGGAGCCCGAATGGTTGGGCACGGAGATTTCCACGCGGCGAACGCTGCGCGAATACCCCGTGAAGGCCATCTCGAGCATGTCGGACCTGGCCCTCATCACGGTCACCGGAAGCGGCATGCTCGGCGTGCCGGGCATCGCGGCCCGGACCTTCGCCGCCCTCCATCGCGAGCAGGTGTCGGTCTCGCTCATCTCGCAGGCGTCGTCGGAGCACTCGATCTGCTTCTCCGTGCCGGAGTCGGGCGCCGATGCCGCGCGCCGGGCGCTGCTGGACGCGTTCTCCGAGGAGATCGCGCGGCGCGACGTGGACGGCGTGGAAGTCCGGCGTGGCGTGTCGACGCTCGCGGTGGTGGGTCTGGGCATGTCGGGCACGCCCGGCATCGCCTCGCGCGTCTTCGACGCGCTCGCCACCGGGGGCATCAACGTCGTGGCCATCGCCCAAGGCTCGTCGGAGCTCAATATCTCGGTCGTCGTCGACAGCAAGGAAGCCGCGGCGGCCGTGCGCCGGATCCACGGCGCCTTCCAGCTCAACCGCATCGGGGGAGGCCGTCTCGTCCGGCACGACCAGGTCGATGTCATCCTGCTGGGGTTCGGGCAGATCGGCCGTACGCTCGCCCGCATGCTGCCGCGCGCGCGGCGCGACGGCACGTCGCTGCGCATCGTTGGGGTTATCGACCGTACGGGCTTCGTGTTTGACGCGGCGGGTCTCTCCCGGCGGCGCCTCGAAGACCTGACGAAGCGGAAGGTCGCCGGCGCCGGCGTGGCCACCGACGAGGAGGGTACGCCCAGCACCACCAGCGAGGCCGTACGGGACATCGCCCGGCATGCGCTCGCCCGGCCCATCCTGGTCGATGTCACGTCCGATGACACCGTGCCGTTGCTCAGCCTTGCCCTCACCTCCGGCATGGACGTCGTGCTGGCCAACAAGCGCCCGCTGGCGGGCCCGCTCGCCGAGGCCCGCGCCCTGCTCGACCTAGCCGCCGCCCAGGGCCGCCGCATCCTGCACGAGACCACCGTGGGCGCGGGGCTTCCCATCGTGGACACCTTTCACAAGCTGGTCGAGTCGGGCGACCGCGTGCGCAAGATCGAGGGCTGCACCTCGGGAACGTTAGGCTTCCTGCTCCACGAGGTCTCGCAGGGCCGCAAGTTCTCGGAGGCCGTGCGGCGCGCCATGCAGCTGGGCTACACGGAGCCCGACCCGCGCGACGACCTCTCGGGGATGGACGTGGCGCGCAAGGCGCTCATCCTGGCGCGCCTCATCGGCTACACCGGGGAGCTGTCCGACATCGCGGTCGAGTCGCTCGTGCCGGTGTCGCTGCGCGACGTGACGCGGGACGAGTTCGTCCGGCGCCTCGGCGAATTGGACGCCGAGTGGGAGGTGCGCGTACGCGCGGCGCGGGAGAAGGGACACGTCTGGCGCTACATCGCGCGCGTCTCGCGGCAGCGCGTCACCGTCACGCTGCAATCCGTGCCTCCCTCCTCTCCCTTCGCGGGACTCAAGGGCACCGACAACCAGGTGGCGTTCACGACCTCGCGCTACCTCGACAATCCGCTGGTGATCACGGGACCCGGCGCGGGCCCGCAGGTGACGGCCGCGGGCGTGGTGAACGACGTACTCAAGCTGGCCATCGCATGACGACGCCGCACGCCCGCGTCACCGCGTTCGCCCCGGGCAGCATCGGCAACCTGGGCCCCGGACTCGACGTGCTCGGCGCCGCCGTCACCGGGCCCGGCGACCAGGTCGACGCGACATGGGTGGACGCCGACGGCATCGTGGTGCTCGATCCCGGCCATCCCGAGCTGCCGTCAGATGCAACCCGCCACGCGTCCGCGCTCGCCGCCGCCGCCGTCGTCCGCATCGCCGGGTCGTTAGGCGCCCCGATGCCCGCCCCCGGCATCGCGCTGCGCGTGACCAAGGGACTGGCCCTCGCCGCCGGCCAGGGCGGCAGCGCCTCCTCGGCCGTTGCGGGCGCGGCGGCGGTGAACGCCCTGCTCGGTTCTCCGCTCGATCGTACGGCCCTGCTGCTGGCATGCCTCTCCGCCGAAGAGGTCGTGGCCGGCCGACATCTCGACAACATCGCCCCCTCGCTGCTGGGTGGAGTGGTGATCGTACGCTCGCTCGATCCCATCGACGTCGTCTCCCTGCCCGTCCCGGAGCGGCTGCGCGTCGTGCTGGCGCACCCCGCCCAGCGGCTGCGCACGCAGGATGCGCGCGCCGTCCTGCCGTCCGACATCGCGCGCAGTGTCGCGGTGCACCAGCTGGCGCAGGTGGCGACGATCGTGGCCGCCTTGCACAGCGGCGATCTCGCGCTGCTCGGCCGCGCGATCGATGACCGCATCGCCGAACCCGCGCGTGCTCCCCTGCTACCGGGATTCATTCCGGCGAAGCGCGCGGCGCTGGCCGCCGGCGCGCTGGGCGCATCCATATCTGGCGCAGGTCCCACCGCCTTCGCCTTGTGCGACGGCGACCAATCGGCGGCCGCAGTCGCCGATGCCATGCGCGCCGCCTACGCTGCCGAGGACATCGAGGCCTCCGTCCGCGTCGCGCGCATCGATACAGAAGGCGTCCGGATTGACCATCATCCCGTGGAGAGGCCGTGAGCAACACGACGTCCCGCGTCTGGCAGGTCTGCGAATTGTGCGCGAACCGACTGCCCGACGACCATCCAGCCCCGCAGTGTCCCGCCTGCGGTGGCCTGCTGTCCATCGAGCATCCCGTGCCCGTCGGCTCGCCAGCGGAACTGCGCGCCCGCTTCGACCAGCGCTGTTGCATCACGAGCAGCGGCGCCGCACAGTCCGGCGTGTGGCGATTCGCGGAGGTGGTGCATCCCAGCGCCGCGCAGCCGGTGACGTATCCGGAAGGCAATACTCCACTAATCGCGCGCGCGGCCGTGTCGCGATTCGCCGGCTGCGAGAATCTCCTGCTCAAGCACGAAGGCATGAACCCCACTGGTTCATTCAAGGATCGGGGCATGACCGTTGGCGTCACGCAGGCGCAACGCGTGGGCGCCCGCGCCGTGGCGTGTGCCTCCACCGGCAACACCTCGGCCTCGCTGGCGTCGTACGCCGCGCTGGCAGGGCTTCCCGCCCTCGTCTTCGTCCCCGCCGGCCAGATCGCCCTCGGTAAGCTGACGCAGACGCTGGCCTACGGGGCGCGCACCCTGCTCGTGCAGGGGGACTTCGATGCCTGCCTAACACTCGCGCGGGAATCGAGCGAGCGCCTCGGCATCTACCTGCTCAACTCCATCAATCCGTGGCGCGTGGAGGGCCAGAAGACGATCGTCTTCGAGCTGCTGCAGCAGCTGCGATGGGATCCGCCGGAGTGGATCGTCCTTCCCGCCGGCAACCTGGGGAACACGGCCGCCTTCGGGAAGGCGCTGCGCGAGGCGTACGCCTGGGGATTGATCGCGCGCCTGCCGCGCCTACTGGCCGTGCAGGCGGCGGGCGCGTCCCCGTTCTGGCAAAGCTTCACCGATGACTTTTCCATCCGCCACCGGCAGAAGGCTGAGACCGTTGCAACTGCCATCAAGATCGGCGACCCCGCGTCGTACCAACGCGGCGTGGAGGCGATCCGGTCGACCCATGGCGTGGTGGCGCGGGTGACCGACGAGGAGATCATGGAGTCCAAGGCAGTGGTGGATGCGGCGGGTGTCGGTTGCGAGCCCGCCAGCGCCGCCAGTGTGGCAGGGGTCCGTCAGCTGGTGTCGTCCGGCGTCATCGCCGCTGGGGACCGCGTGGTGGCCGTACTGACCGGGCACGTATTGAAGGATCCCGGCGTTCTACAGAGGTATCATCAGGAGGACATGGACCCGCGGCCGGCACGCGCCAACCCTCCGGTGGAGATCGAGGCCTCGCTCTCGGCGGTGGAGCGAGTCCTAAAGGACGATATCCACCAGCGGTGAGACGACTAAGATCCAAGCAGCCTGACGAGTAGGTCCGAAAATTGATGCAGAAAGTTGACGTTCACAGCCTGAGAACCCATTGTAGCTGGGGCTTCACAGGCTAATCTTGGTGCGGTAGTGCAGGCGAGATGCTCCAGAGGCTGTGCCGGGACGGTGTGTCGGCACGAACGCAGTTCCTCACTCGCGTCAAAATCACAAGAGGATTGCATGAGAAATCGATTAGTCGGGTTTGCAGTGCTGCTGACGGCGTTCGCCGTGCAGCCCGCACTCGCTCAAAAACCGCTGTCGCTCGAGTTGGGCGGATTCGGTCAGTACACATGGCTGGACAAGGACCTCAAGATGGACAACGCGCCCACGGTGGGTGGACGCGCTGCCCTTTGGTTGTGGAAGCGGTTCGCGCTCGAGGCTGACATCCAGTACGGCAAGACCGACTGGAATGACGGCGGAACAACCAAGGACATCACCTTGCGGCCCTACGCCGGTCGCCTGCTGTGGGCGATCCCCGCCGGCGAGAAGACCGCGGTCATGATCGGCGCGGGCTACCAGAACAACGTCTTCATCGGTCGTGAGATCGATTACGGCGGCGGAACGGTCGCGCGCAATGAGTACGAAGACTCGTTCACGGGCCTGCTCGAGCTACGCCATTGCCTGAACGACAGTTGGAACCTGCGCGGAGGCGTCGTGAGCAACCACGCGCCGTCGCCCAACTTCAATAGCGAACCAGGAACCCTGAACGGGCGCGCCAACACGTACGGCCTCCGCTTCGGCGTGGGTTACATGGTGCACGGTGCCTGCTACAACGCCACGCCCATTCCGCCGCCGCCGCCGCCGCCGCCGGCCTTCACGCCAGCGCCGCCGCCGCCGCCGCCCGCGCCGCCAGCCAACACGGCTCCGACGCTGCGCATCACGTCGCCGGCCAACGGCGCCAGCCTCAATGGTCCCGTCACGCTCATCGCGAGCTGCATCGACACCGAGGACGGCACCATCTCCGACAAGATCACGTGGCGTAGCAGCCGCGATGGCGACTTGGGCACCGGCGCATCGGTGACAAAGACGCTGTCGGTGGGCACGCACACCATCACCGCGACCTGCACGGACGCTGGTGGCCTCACCGGGACGCAGTCCGTCACCGTGTCCACCAACGAGCTGCTCGTCCGCCTCACCTGGGTGTACTTCAACTTCGACCAGGCCACCCTGACCCGGGCCGGACGCGATTCGCTCACCCGCGTCGTGAACACGCTGAAGCAACAGGCGGACTGGAACGTGGCCCTCGAAGGTCACACCGATCCGTACGGCGCTGACCAGTACAACCAGTCGCTGTCTGAGCGACGCGCCGCGACCGTGGTGACCTTCCTTACGCAAGGTGGCATCGCTCCGAGCCGCATCACGTCGAAGGGCTTCGGCGAGCAGTGTCTCGTTCTCGACGACGACCATGACCGTCCGGCGAAGTCGCGCCAGGATCATGGGGTCAACCGCCGCGTGGAGATCTGGTCGGTGGGTGACCAGGGCGTGGCGATGAGCTGCCGCAGGTAATCGACCGTCCCCACGAGGTCACA
>JBDSVW010000200.1:0-3162 GCA_039927015.1 Gemmatimonadaceae bacterium
GGTGGGCAGGGTGCGGCGATCCGCCGCTGGAAGGGCGGCGCGGGCGGCATCGAGAACTTTGATCTCGAGGTGCGCATTCGCGATGGCGGGCGGTTGTGGGTCAACGTATCCACCATCGTGTTCGACAACAAGCGTACCAAACGCCGGCTCTTCATCCGTCTGGCCCGCGACATCAGTCAACGCCGCCAGCAGGAAGAGGTGCTAGGCCGCATGGTGGAGGTTGCGCGCCAAGTCGTGTCACTCGACCCCTCAACGGGGCACGCACCGGTGGACACGCTCTCGGGACAGGAGCGTCGCATCCTGATCCTGCTGGCCGATGGCACCAGCACGGCGACCGTCGCCGAAAAACTCAAGATCTCGCCGCAGACGCTGCGCAACCATCTCCATCACATCAACCGCAGGCTGCGCACGCGCAATCGCCTGGAGGCGGTGACGCACGCACAGGCGGTACGCGGAGGCGGTACGCGGAGGCGGTACGCGTGTACCTGCGAGTTCAATGGTCATACCAGCGACAAGGTGGAGTGACCGTGTATAGACTGCCTAACGCGGCGCCCGTGGTCTCGCGCTGTATGCGAGGCAACGAGCGGGAGCCATGACGGACACGGTGTGGACAGTCGGACATTCGACACGCGAGGTGCGCGAATTTCTCCGGATTCTCGAAGAGGGTGCCATCGAACTGGTGGTGGATGTCCGGCGATTTCCTGGTTCGCGCCGGCTGCCGCACTTCGCGCAACAGGCGCTGGAGGAACAGCTGCAGGCGCATGGCATCGACTATCGCTGGCTGCCGTCACTGGGGGGACGCCGCCGCAGTGCCACCTCCGGCGCGCCCGAGAGCGGCTGGCGGCATCCCGCGTTCCGAGCGTACGCCGACTACGCCCTGAGTGAAGCGTTCGCGGAGGGGTTGTTCGAGTTGTTGCTGCTCGCGCGGGGGAAACGCGTCGCCATCATGTGCGCCGAGGCGCTGTGGTGGCGCTGCCATCGCCGCATCATCGCCGATGTGCTGGTGTCACTCGACATACGTGTCATGCACCTGATGGGCGCTGGAGCGACGGCTGAGCATGCACTCGGCACCCCGGGACGACTGGTCCAGGGCGTCCTGAGTTACGCGCCCAGTGATGTCACCCGTAATGTCACCTGAATCGTTTGACAAATGGAAATACGTGAAAGCCGGCGCCAACCGGCCGAGCAGGTGCGCGACCTGATGGTGGAGACGGCACTTCGGGCCTACGAGGATGCCGGCTATGGCGGGCGCTGTGTCGAGGGGCGTTGGGAGGCAGCGGTGCGGGCCATGCAGGCCGCGGACCTGAGCCAATGGGCAACCCGCGCACCGGACGAATCGACCGAGGCGAGCGCGTCCACGCTCGGCGAATTCGCCGCAGCGGTGGCGAAGGCATCACCATCGCCAGGCGGAGGAAGCGTCGCCGCCGTCGCCGGCATGCTCGCGGCGTCGTTGGTGCAGATGGCCGCGAAACTCTCGCCCGAGGGGACGGGACATCTGGAGACTGCTGAGAAGAAACGCGTGTCGGAGCGCGCAGCGGTTGCGGCCTCCGAACTCTCGACGCTGGCCTCCCACGACGCAGAGGCGACGAAACTCCTGGCCTCCGCACACAAGGCGTGGAGCGGCACGGACGGAATGGAGGAGTTGCGGGTAACGTCGCTGGAGCGTGCGCTGCTGCACGTCACCGAGGTTCCGTTCGATATCGCCCTACTCTGCGCGGAAGTAGCCGAAGCGCTGAGCAGATTCTCGAGAACGCTTGCGCTCCATAGCTTGGCTGCGCGCGTCAGCCGGTAAGCGGGCGCGTGAGTTCCGTATTCCATGTGGAGGAGTCGGGACTCGACTGAGGCCCCACGACGTAGTGCTCCCACAAGTCGTCGGCCGTGGAGAGTCGCTCCTGCTTCATCCACTTCTCGAACTCACCCCATGCGGAGGGGAGGCCTTCGTAGGGTCCATGGTATACGGTGCGGGCCGCCTTCATCGCGGGCCACTCACCGGCGGTGACACGTCCAACAGCCGTGACCGGACGGGCCGTGGGAAAGCCCACCTCGAAGTCGAAGGTGTCGGGCGTGATGCTGAAATGATGGGCGAAGGCCGCTTCGGTCGGCGGCATCCCCTGCGCGCTGAGCACCGCCACCAACTCCTGAATGGCAGGTCCGAACACGTGCATCATCTCGCCGCGCGGTACCGTGAGATGAATGCACGCGGTGTGACGCGCCGTAGTCTGGACGACCTGGGGTGTGTCAATCATGGTGAGTGGGCTTCTTTCGAAGAGGGGTGGAGTGCATCGCGCACGAGTCGCGCGGTGGTCACGACCTGGCCCGTGTGCCGGGAGGCGTGTTCCGCTGCATGAAAGAGGAGACCGAGCACGGTGGATGGCAACTGTGCTCGGCCGACAAGACGGTCGTCGAGCAACGTTGATTCCGGAGTGGCCGCGAGCTGTGCAAGTGCGGCGCTCACGGCGTCATTCCAGCGGCGGCGCAGTGCCTCACGCGAGGGGCGCGTCTCCGAGATCGTGCGCTCTGCCTCCAGAACGGCGCGCTGTGCATCGTTGAGCGCTTCTCCCCGCGCGTACGTCAGGAGTCGTTCGGTGCTGCCCGCCAGGTGCGCGACGTGAAAGCCGACGGCGGCGACGCCGGCGGGACGCAGCCAGAGTTGTTCGTCCGTGACCGCGTCGAGAGCGCGATCTACATCCTCGCGCGCCATCACGAACGCATGCGCCGCGGGTTGAAGCAGCGCGGGAATGCCATCTATCGGCCCGCGCAGCCACGGTTCCGGGTTGGCGCCCTTCTTCTTCACGACTTCCATCCCGCCTGACCTCGGGTGAACGGTTCACGTGCGATGAGTTTCGTAGAGTGATCTCCCGGGGCCGAGGAAGCAATAGCGAATGCTTGGGCACGCCAGCACACTCCGGCGTTTCCGCCTCGATTGCATCTTCGCCGAAAGAAACCACCGCAAGCATCTACCAACCATCCGCACGAGTCGTGCACGAAGGCGATTGCTTCCTTTCGCCCGCGGGCCGCCGAGCCTCTCGACAAGGAGACGGGTGAACTGCAGGCCGCACTTCTGACGGAACTGGATGCAAGCCAGGCCATCTGGGTAATTCGACTCTAGCGACGGATGACTGGGGCTTCTAGCATTGAATGCCACTAACGGCTAATCGCAGG
>JBDSVW010000201.1:0-13935 GCA_039927015.1 Gemmatimonadaceae bacterium
GGAGCGCTCGCATGTGGAGGCCCTGTGGGAGCAGATGCAGGCGGCCGCAGCGGCGTCGGCGGCGGGTTGATTCCGGGCACCGCACGTCGCGCAGCGTCGTTGATCTTGCGAGCGCCTTACGAGGGCGACTCACGATGATTGTTGCACGCATCCAGACCGCAGCGTACTACTTGCCCTTCACCTTCTCCCACGAGTCGCGCAGCGTGACCGTGCGGTTGTACACCCGCTTGCCGGACTCCGCCGACGCCCGCGCGTCGTGCACGAAGTAGCCGGTTCGCTCGAACTGATAGCGTGAGCCGTCGGGGTCGCGCAGCACGCTGGGCTCGATCTTCGCGTTCGGTACCACCACCAGCGACTCGGGGTTGAGCGCGGAGAGGAAGTCCTTGCCCTCCTCCACCGCGTCGGGGTCGGGAATGGAGAAGAGCCGGTCGTACAGGCGCACCTCGCACTCCACCGCGTGCCGCGCCGACACCCAGTGAATCGTACCCTGCACCTTGCGGCCGTCGGGCGCCGTGCCCCCCTTCGTGTCGGGATCGTACGTGCCATGCAGTTCCGTCACCTCGCCCGCGGCGTTCTTGATGACGTCGGTGCACGTGATGAGGTAGCCGTAGCGCAGGCGCACCTCGCGTCCCGGGGCGAGCCGGAAGAACTTCTTCGGCGGATCTTCCATGAAGTCGTCCCGGTCGATCCAGATCTCACGTGAGAAGGGAATCGTGCGCGAACCCTCCAGCGGCACGTCGTGCGGGTAGTACGGCGCGTCCAGCTCGTCCACCTGGTCGTCCGGGTAGTTCGTGAGCACGAGCTTGAGCGGGTTGATCACGCACAGCACACGCGGCACCCGCATGTTGAGGTCGTCACGCACCGCGTGCTCGAACTTGCCGATTTCCGTGTGTGCATCCGCGCGCGCCACGCCCACCGACTCGGCGAAGTTGCGGATCGCCTCCGGGGTGACGCCGCGGCGGCGCAGTCCCGCGATGGTCGGCATGCGCGGGTCGTCCCACCCCGTCACGTGCCCTTCGTTGGCCACACGCAGCAGCTTCCGCTTGGACAGGACCGTGTAGTCCATCTGCAGCCGGGCGAACTCCGTCTGCTCCGGCGGGCGCTCGAATCCCGCCTCGCGCACCAGCCAGTCGTAGATGTCGCGGTTGTCCTTGAACTCCAGCGTGCATAACGAGTGCGTGATGCCCTCGATGGCGTCGCTCAGGCCGTGCGCGAAGTCATACAGGGGATAGAGGCACCAGGCATCGCCGCGGCGATAGTGCGATGCATGGCGAATGCGCAGCAGCAGCGGATCGCGCATGGTCATGTTCGGGTGTGCCATGTCGATCTTCGCGCGCAGCACGTGCGCCCCGTCCGCGAACTCCCCTGCCTTCATGCGCGTCAGCAGGTCGAGATTCTCCGCGACGGTGCGGTCGCGGAAGGGACTGTTCGTGCCCACCTCCTTCACCGTCCCGCGTCCTTGGCGAATCCCTTCCTCGTCCTGCGAGTCCACGTACGCCTTCCCGCCTTCCACCAGCCGTACCGCGATGTCGTAGAGCTGCTCGAAGTAATCGCTGGCGTAGTACTCCGCGTCCCACTCGAAGCCCAGCCACCGCATGTCGTCCTTGATGGCGTTCACGTACTTGATGTCTTCCGTGAACGGATTGGTGTCGTCGAAGCGCAGGTTGATCTGTCCGCCGAACTCGCGCGCGATGCCGAAGTTGAGGCCCAGCGACTTGGAGTGCCCGATGTGCAGGAAGCCGTTGGGCTCGGGCGGAAAGCGCGTGCAGATGGGGCGGCCGAAGCGTCCCGACTCCACGTCAGCCGCGACCAGTTCGCGGATGAAGTTGCTGCGCGGGGCGGGGGCGGCGGGCTGCTCCGGGTAGGGCGCGGAGTTGGGAGTCACGACGGGTACCGTTTGGTGTCCGGAAGAAGGCGACCGGGCTACCAGAGCGTCGGAAAACCCGGCCGGGTATCAAAGGTAAACCGCCGACCGCCGCTGCGGTTGTCGGCGCCGGTCCCCGTCTCGCCGCGCACCGCCTACTGCGGAGAGATGGCGTAGTCGAACAGCACGCCACCCAAGAACGACGTGAGGATCTTCTTGCCGTCGTACAGGTAGCCGCGCTTCATGACCATCATCGAGCCCTCCTTCACCTCGCTGGCGCTGCTGGCGGGACCGAGCAGTGCTTCCACCTCGGCCAGCGAGAGTCCCTTGCGAAGCGAGACGAGCGCGTTTGCTCCAGGCTGCGCACTCGGTACGCTGGCTGCCGGTGTGCTGGCTGCCGGTGTGCTGGCTGCCGGTGTGCTGGCCGGACCGTTCGCGGCTGGCGCGGCGGCTGGATGACATGTAGTCGCCGAAGGTGCCGTAGCCGCCGCCGAGCTGGAACTCGATGTGCGAGTTCTGCTTCACGATCACTTGGTGATCATGACCGACTGTCCCATCTTGAGCGCCGTTCCGCTCTCCTTGAGGCGGTCTGCAACCTCGCGCCAGTTCACCGGCATCGGTTCGTTCGGAAAGACGTCGATGACCTTGCTCGTTGCGGGCATGTCGACCCGCACCGTGAGCGTCCTGCCCTCGAATGCGTTCCTCAGCGCCGTTTCATTCCCAGCGACTCCGACGCCGACGGCGTGAACTTCGAAGGCTACCTCACGAATCGATATGTCCAGCACGGCGATTACCGGATCTTCGCCAACCTGTGGAGCGATCCGAATGACTTCCAAGCGCGTTGTGACCTCGCATACCGCTTCCAGCAGAATGTCGACTTCACCCTGCTCTACGCTCCCGATTTCCCCCGCCTCTCGCTCGATCGCTCGTGGCCCGATGACGAGGATCCGACGCTCGAGGAAGTGGACGAAGGTGCGTACACCGACCTGCAGGCGGTCGCCACGTGGAGCGTCGGCCCACAGGCCGGTGTGGCCGTGCGGCGGGCACCGGCTCGGGCGCCGGCGCGGGCACCGCTCGCATGTGGCGGGGGCCGTTCCACAGCGTACGCTAATGGACCGCGGACGCATTGGACGCTGTCGCCCTGTGGGCGGCGGCGTCGTTCGCGCTCGTACCCGCGCGTGTGTACCGCGCGTTGCCTCAGGGACGCGCCGGGTTTCGGTCCAGCGCGACACGCGCCGCCCGCTGCAGCGCGCCGACAAAAGCGGCAGGCGCCGAGGCTCCGGGCACCGTCAAGGGAAGCTGCTCCGGTTCGATGCCGCGCAGGCGCGAGAGAATCACCAACGCTGCGACGTACGTGCCGCTCGGCGTCGGGTGCAATCCATCGGCGCTGTAGAGATCGGCCGCCGGATTTTCCTCGAATGCGGCCACCCACGCGTCGCCCGCCGGCGCGAAGATGCCCTGCACGCCGCCGGCGGCGTTGCGATACGACGTCCGAACCCCGGGGAAGTCGCCAGACCGGTTGATTGTGGGCCACACCATGTACAGCACGGGTGTTGCACCTGCCGAGCGAATGAGCGGCGCGAAACGCGCGCTCCATGTGGCGAGGTTCACCTGGTTCTCCGGCAGCGATGACGGCCCCTGCTGCATCACCACGTACTCCCACTTGCCCTGTTGCAGCGAGCGGCGTGCGGTCCCTTCGGCCCAGTGATCCTCCAGCGCGAAGTCAGGGAAGTCGACGGTGCTCGTGGCCACGAGCGTGTCACCGGCCAGGCGCGCCAGCGCAGTCACCATGCCGGGGAGGTCGTTGAAGTAGGTCAGCGAATTCCCGATGAACAGGATGCGCGTCTTGCCGTCGGGCAACGTGGGTGCCGTCGCGCCCGCACCGGGCAGACACGTCAACGAAGACAGGACGACGACGATGAGGAAGAGCCGCAAGGTTCGCATCATGCCTTCACGCTACACGCTCCCCGCGTGCGGGCGTGCACGCGGGGACGATCCGCGTGTTTCGGAGCACGTCGAGGGCCTGAGCGGGGACCAACGGGCCGAGCGCGCGTGGCTCCCCACCGGGTACCGGAATTGGTGGGGTCGACCGCGGCAGCATTTGGGATGGCGGCGCCGACCGACCACGACCTACGATCCGGTGATCTTCCTCAACTGCGCCGCATACTTCGCTTCGGCCGCGGTGTCTCCCGTCGCGGCGGCCGCGCGGCGCGCGCCGTCTACCGCGCGCCGGCGATTGGGTTCCTTCGCCATGGTGGTTCGATACTCCGCCAGTGCTTCCGCGGGTTGCCCGAGTTCCATCAGCAGGTCGCCGAGCAGCTCACGTGCGGGCGCCAGCGGCCCCGGGGTCACCGCGGACTTCTCCGTGGCATCCTCTCGTGTGACGGCTTCCCTCATGCCGGCGACGGCTTTGTCGCCGCGCCGCTCGGCGTGATCCAACCACGCCTGGGCGCCGAGCGCCTGGATAGCGACTTGCTCCGACCAGTAACTCTCGCCGGACGCCTTGAGCCGCTGCGATATGCCCGTCAGCGAGTCGACCGACGCTCGCGCTGCGGGCAGATCGCCGGTGTGGGCCGCGCCGAGCGCTCGTGCGAAGTACACCATCGCTTCCGTGTAGGGAAAGGCGCTGCGGGCGGGCACCAGCGTTGCAGCTCGCGGCCAATCGCGCCGCTCCAGCGCATATCGGGCGGGCATGGCGGCGAGCGCGAACACGCCCGCCCATCCGGGCGCGGCACCGGTGACCGCATTCACGTCGAAGCGCGCAGCGAGCGCCGGCAGTCCGTCAAGAATGACTTTCGCCGCCGAATCCCTTCCCATCTGAAGATTGGCATACACGGAGTAATCGGACGCGTGCAATGCTTCGGCGATGGATCCCGTCTGCAGCGCGAGCTCCGCAGACCGCAGGTTGGTCTCGACCGATTCCTCCCACAGTCCAACGCGCGTGAACGTGTGCGACGGCATGTGCATCGCGTGCGCGGCCGATGGGGCGATGTTCGCATAGCGTTGCGCCGCCGCCTGCGCCCGGCCCGCCAGCGATGGATAGTCGTACGTGTGAATGATGTAGTGCGCCAAACCGGGGTGATCCGGCTGCGATGCCCAAAGGGACTCCAGAATCTCGCCCGCCTTGCGCTGGTTGGCGTATGACTTGTCCGTCGGCTTTGCCGAAGCGACAAGGGCGATGGCATAGAAGATCCGGGCCTCGGTATCCGCCGGCTGCTTCGCGACCAGGTCGGCCATCGCGCGCTCGTATGCCGCAATCCGCGTGGCCTGGTCCACCCGTTCGTAGTCGGCGTACAGCGTGCCGACCGCTGCGATGTACCCACGCTCGCGCGCGGTCGCGCGCGAGCCCAGCCGCGCGGCCGCCTGCGCCGCCGCCCGTCCCGGCTGCAACTGCGCGGGCGTGCGCATGGACGGGGCGGTGGGATTGCTCCACCGGCTCAGCGCGACGCCCCAGTGTGCCATCGCGCAGGTAGAGTCAGCGGCAAGTACATCGGTGAACGCCCGGATGGAGGCGCCGAACTCGAACGAATGCAGCAGCGCGACCGCACGATTGAACGGTGCGACGACCGCCGCGTTGCACGAGGTCTGGAAGTGCACGGCGCCCAGCTTCTCCATGGAGGCTTGATGCGCGCCCGCATGCGCCTGCGCGTTCATGGGTCCTGCAGCCAGCAAGAGCAGCACGGCACACCGTGCAGCAACGCGGCAGCGAGTCATATGTCTGCTCCCGGGGGATGGGCTACACTGCGCTCCGAAGCTGCTTCCCCGGGGTGCGACTCGCAAGCCTGCTGCGGCACGGCCGTGGTCGGCAGGCGCAGACGCTCGCGGCGTCACAAGCTATCGCAAACTGTCGCGCACCTTGTCCGCCAGCCGGTCGGCAAGCTTGCGCGTGCCCTGCTCGGCGCGCGTCCGAAGCCATCGCACCGCGCGTCGCGCCGTCCACCAGGCGACCGCGCTTCCTGATGCCATTCCGGTGAGCACACCGAGCACTTCGCCACCGTCTCCCCCCACCATCTCCGCCAGCGCTGCGCCGATGCTCAGCCCGCTGAACGGACCAACGATCAACAGCGACGTCGCCACCGCCACCAGCGCATTGCGACGCACGCTCTTCGTGATGCGAATGCTCGTGCGGTCCTCGGCGGGCACGACGGCTACATCCAGTCGGGCCCCGTGGCCCCCCGTCCACCACACCAGCTCGCGCGTCTTGGCCACCGCATGTCCCATGGTGCCGGTCTCGTCGCGCAGCACGTTGATGAGGCGCTCCACGTCACGCGCGGGGATCTCCCCCTTGACGTCCACCATCGTCGCTACCTGTAGCGAGGCGTGGTACCAGCGTGACCGCTGCTCCGCCGCGGACGTAGGAGCCGCAGGAGTGGGCACTGCGGGGGGCGCAGTGAGCTTGCCCGTCCCGAGCCCGTGCTCAATGAGTGCGTGCTGCACGTACGGCTCGTCGATCCCAGCCTCGAGCGCCGCCTCGCGCACATGGCCGACCGGCAGGCCCGTGGAGCGGTCCTTATGGGGATCGCGGGGACGTGCCACGGCTTCCGGGCGGGGAACGATGCCCGTCATTGCCTGCAACTCCGAGGCGCGCTTCCAGACAGAGTGTGCCTCGGTCTCCGACAGCCGCGTCGCGCGCGCAGCGTTAGGCGCCCCGGCGCGCTCCAACTCCTGGATCGCACCCTCGAGCGCGACAATCAGGTCATCAGCAGTGGCAAGCGATGCGCGGGATCCTTCAAGAGGCAGCGATCGACGATCGCGCCGAGGGATGCCGGCACGTCGCGGCTCACCGAGGCGACCGGCGGCGCGGCCTTCGTCACGTGTGACACGAGCACCGCCGACGCGAGGTCACCATCGAACGGAAAGCGCCCCGTGAGGGCAAGGAAGCCGACGACACCGAGGGAGTAGAGATCGCTTCGCCCGTCCACCGGCGCGCCCGACACCTGCTCGGGGCTCACGTAGTGCACAGTGCCAATAAGCTGCCCGGTGACGGTGAGGGGCGTGGCCTCCGCGATGCGCGCGATACCGAAGTCCGTCACCAGCGCGCGGCCGGAGCCCAGCTCCATGAGGATGTTCTCCGCCTTGACGTCGCGGTGGATGATGCCGCGCTTATGCGCATGCGCCAGCGCGGCGGCCACGTCGAGCATGCATCGCGCGACGGTGCCCGCGGCGAGGCGCTCGTGAGCGCGGACATGCGCCGCCAGCGACTCCCCCTCGACGTAGGACATCACGAAGAAGACATGCCCCTCGATTTCATCTGCCCCGTGGATCGGCACGATGTTCGGATGCGCCATGGCCCCGGCGGTACGGGTCTCGCGCAGGAAGCGCTCCCGGATCGACGCGTCCTTCGCCAGCTGCGGCGGGAGCGTCTTGATCGCCACCAGGCGGTCGAGACGCCGGTCACGCGCGAGGAACACCACGCCCATTCCGCCCCGGCCGATCTCGCGTTTCAGGGCGTAGTACGGCGCGATCGCCTCGGCGAAGGGTCGCACATCGTCGTCGAAGGTGCGAGGATCGGGGGTGGGGATCTCGATGGCGGTCAACGGTACCTCGTGGCAGCGTGGGTCTCGCTGATAGTACGCGCTCAGCCGCCGTACGTCGACCTGACGCGGTTGGTGACAGGTGCCCGGTGGCCGCGCCCGGGCAGAATACGAGCGGGGCGCCACCCCGTTTCGCCAGGTGACGCCCCGCACATGCTGCCATTGTCCCTGCGCGCGCGGCGTTATGCCCAGCGCAGCCCGTGCTTGCTGAGTGGCAGCGAGCGCACCCGTTTTCCTGACGCCGCGAAGATCGCATTACACAACGCCGGAACCACCGGTGGCAGCGCCGGCTCGCCCATGCCCGTGGGCGGCACATTCGTCTTGAGGAAGTGCACCTCGACCATCGGCGCATTACGCATGCGGAGCAGCGGGAAGTCGTTGAAGTTGTTCTGCACCGCGTGTCCGCCCTCGATGGTGATTTCCTGACCCATCGCCTCACCGAGGCCGTCCAGTACCGCGCCCTGCGCCTGCTGCTCGGCGCCGCTCGGGTTGATGATCACGCTGCCGACGTCTCCGGCGACCCACACCTTGGCCACCTTCACGTCGCCTGCCGCACTCACGCTCGCCTCAACCACCTCGGCGAAGTAGCCGCGGTGGCTGAAGTGGAACGCCACGCCCATGCCGGTGCCTTTGGGCAGCGAACGCTTGCCCCATCCGGATTTCTCGGCCACCAGCTCCAAGACGCCCCGCATGCGGCCCGCGTCGTAGGCCGCGCTGCCATCGGGGTTGGCCACCGTACGCGGATCGCCCAGCAGGTCGAGGCGGAACTGCACCGGATCCTTGCCTGCCGCGTGCGCCAGCTCATCCAGGAACGAATGCATCACGAACGCCAGCGCGTTGCTGCCCGGCGCGCGCAGCGGGCCGGTGGGCACGCCCAGGGGCATCACCGAGACGTCGAGCGCGAAGTTCGGGATGAAGCGGGAGGGAAACTCGGTGGGCGCCATGCTCGCACTGGGGGCGAAGCGCTCGCCCTCCCCGAACGTGACGAAGTGATCGCGCCATGCCACAAGCTTGCCGGAGGCGTCCACGCCACCGGTGAGATTATGGAAGCCGGCGGGCCGATAGAAGCCGTGTTTCATGTCGTCTTCACGGGTCCACAACAGCTTCACCGGCGTACCGGACATCTTCGCGATCTGCGCCGCCTCCACCATGTAATCGTTGGCCAGTCGGCGTCCGAAGCCGCCGCCGCAGCGAATCATGTGGATGGTGATGTCGCCTTCCTCCACGCCTAACGTCTTCGACACGAGCTGGCGACCCGGCTGTGGATTTTGCGTGGGCGCCCAGATCTCCACCTTGCCGCCGGTGACGCTCGCCGTGCAGTTCATCGGCTCCAGCGTCGCGTGCGACAGGAAGGGATAGGAATACGAAGCCTCCACCACCTTGGCGGCGCCCTTGAGGGCCGCGTCTACGTCGCCATCTTTTCGGAGCGAGCGCCCTGGCGGTCCCTTGGCCAGCTCGGCGGCCTTCGCCGCGAAGCCCACGCTGCTCTGCGAGGCGGTGGCCCCCTCGTCCCACTTCACCACCAGTTTCTCGCGCGCCTTCTTCGCGTGCCACCAGGTATCGGCCACGATGGCCACGCCGTCGAGGAGGCCGTTGAGCGCGTCGCCTCCCTTCACGATGAATGCCTGACGCACTCCTGGCAGCTTCGCGACCTCGGCGGTGTTCGCGCTCACCACCTTGCCCCCGAACACCGGGCACTTGGTGTACACGGCGTACTTCATGCCCGGCACGGTGATGTCGATGCCGAAGAGTGGCTGCCCGGTCACGATCTTCCGGTTGTCCACCCCCGACTTCCAGGTGCCGATGATCTTGAAGTCCTTCGGCTCCTTGAGCGTCACCGACTTGAGGTCGGGCGCGGTGAGCGTGGCCGCCCGCGTGGAGAGTTCGGCGTAGGTCATCGTGCGCCCCGAGGCGCGATGCTTCACCGTGCCCGAGGCCGTTTCGCAGTCGGAGGGACTCACGCCCCACGTGGAGGCCGCTGCCGCTACCAGCATCTGGCGTCCGGCCGCGCCCACCCGGCGCAGTTCGTCCCAGTTGGTGGGCGTCGCCATGCTGCCGCCGGCGAACTGCGAGCCGAAGCGCGCCGGATCGCTGTCCGCCTGCTCAATGGTGATCGCGCCCCAGTCGACATCCAGTTCCTCGGCGATGAGCATGGGCAGCATCGTCTTGATGCCCTGCCCGATCTCCGGGTTCTTGGCCATGACGACGATCTTGCCGTCGGGGGTGATGCGAATGTAGGCGTTAGGCGAGAACTCCGCGGCGCCGTCGATTGACGGGGGCTCGGCGGTGCCGGCCAGTGCTTCGGCGGGCCGCAGGTAGCTGCCCAGCATCAGTCCACCGCCCGCGAGGGCCGTGGCGCGCAGGAAGGCGCGGCGATCGACTGGGCGTGTGACGAGTCTGTTGTCCATGGCGCCTCCTACCGGTTGGAGTCGCCCGGCTGACCCGCCGGGGAAGTGGGTGTACCGGTGAGCGTGGCGGCCTTGCGGACCGCGGCGCGAATGCGCGTGTAGGTCGCGCATCGGCACAGGTTTCCGCTCATCGCGTTGTCGATATCGGCGTCTGTGGGGCGTGGATTCTTGTCGAGCAGGGCGGCTGCCCGCATGATCTGGCCAGATTGGCAGTATCCGCACTGCGGCACGTCGAGTTCATCCCACACCTGCTGCAGGGGATGCAGCGTGGTGCCGCCGTCTGGCGAGAGACCCTCGATGGTCTTGATGCTGGTGCCCGCCGCCGCGGAGACCGGGACGGTGCACGAGCGGATCGCCGTGCCGTTGCGCTGGACGGTGCAGGCGCCGCACTGCCCGATGCCGCAGCCGAACTTCGCTCCCTTCAGCTCGAGCACATCGCGGAGGACCCAGAGCAGCGGCATGTCGCCGGGAACGTCCACCGTTCGGGGCGTCCCGTTGACGTTCAGTGTGTAGGACATGGACAGGCGGGGATAAGGAAGGAGAACCGGGCGACGAGGGCCGACCCAGATTCTACGCTAACCCGCCCGCCCGCGCTGCGAAACCTTCGCGTGACCGGCGCCCCTCGCACTGCTTTGCGCGGAACTGGGTGGACGCCGGTCGTTGACGCCGCAATTACGCAGCCGCGGTGCGGGCGCCCAGCCCGTGCGCAGCGAGCACGCTGCTGGCTTCGGCTCCCGTCAGCGTCTCCCGGTCGAGTAGCGCAGTCGCCAGCGCCTCCAGCGCGGGCCGATGATCCCGAAAGAGCGCCAAGACCTCATCGTACGCCGCCTCGAGCAACGCGCGCACGTCGGCATCCATGCGGGAGTGCATCTCGCTGCTCACCGGTCCCGAGTCAGGATCGAAGATCATGAGCCCGGTGGAGTTGCCCATGCCCAGGCGGTAGACCATTTCCTTTGCGATGCGCGTGGTATGCTGCAGGTCGCTGCTGGCGCCGCTGGTGATGCGATCGGCGCCGAACGCCAGCTCTTCGGCCGCCCGGCCTCCAAGTCCCTTGCGGATCTGGCCCTCGAGCGAGGCGCGCGAGTGGAGGTGTGCCTCGTGGTCGGGCTGGAAGAACGCCACTCCCATCGCGCCGCCGCGGGGCTGGATGGTGACCTTGTGCAGCGGATCGCTCGGGCAGAAGATCAGGCCGGCCACCGCGTGTCCCGCTTCGTGGAGCGCCACCAGTCGGCGCTCGTCGGCGCTGACCGTAAGGCCAGTACGAGCGCGCCCCAGCAAAACGCGGTCGCGAGCCTCTTCCATGTGCGCCCAGCACACGGATTTTGCCCCTGTCCGAACGGCCAGAATGGCGGCTTCGTTGAGCAGACCTTCGAGATCGGCGCCGCTGGTTCCCGGCATCAGCCGCGCCAGGCGCTCCAGCTCAACATCGTCGGCCAAGGGCATGTGACGCTTCGCGGCGTGCAGCGAGAGTATCGCCGAGCGCTCGTCCACGGTCGGAAGCGAGATGGTGACCGATCGGTCAAAGCGACCTTTTCGCAGAAGCGCAGGGTCGAGTTCCGCCACCCGGTTCGTGGCCGCCACCACGATGATGCCGTCGGTCGGTCCGAAGCCATCCAGCTCGACGAGCAGCTGATTGAGCGTGCGGTCGTCCTCCTGATGTCCCCCTTGCCGGCCGCGCTTCCCGCCCAGCGAGTCGATTTCGTCGATAAAAATTACCCCTCCGCCCGCCCGGCGCGCCTTCTTGAACAACGCCTTCACCCGCATCGTCCCAACACCTACGAACATCCCAGAAAAGTCGGGACCGGACGTGGCGAAGAAGCTCGTGCCGGCTTCGCCGGCCAGGGCGCGGGCCATCAGTGTCTTACCCGTTCCCGGGGGACCTTCGAGCAGGATTCCCTTGGGGACCTTCGCTCCCATCTGGGCAAAGCGCTTGGGCTCGCGCAGGAACTCCACCACTTCGCGCAGGTCGGCGAGGGCGGCGCCGTTGCCGGCAACGTCAGCAAATGTCGTGGGGGAGTTGGCCTCATTGCCTAGCGTGACGTCGGCGCTGCCGCTGGAGCCTGACGCCTGCCGTCCCAGTCCGAACCAGAGCAGGCCACCGATTCCGGCGGTGACGATCAGCGTGACCGCGAGATTGATCATCGCCGATCGGTCGGCAGTGGGGGGCGCGAACGCCACGGCGGCGTTGGCTGCCGTGGCGGCGGCCACCACCTGATCCTGCGGAATGCCTCCGATCTCGACCCGGAAGCTCCTGGTCCCTCTGTTCGCGAGGTCGGCGTGGGACCAGCCACGAAGCGCCGAGCCCTGTTCGATCACGATCGAGTCCACCTGTCCGCGAGTCAACGCCGTCAGAAACTCGCTGTATCGCACCGTGGCGGGCGCATGCGATGGGGCGAGTCGTGCGTATCGGACGCGCACACCGACCACTGCGATGGCGCTGAACGCGAGACTGGCGAAGAGCCAACCGGCGTAGCGTGAACGGAAGAGCTTGGCTATCTGACGGCGCACTGAGAATCCCTGCTGAAAATCCCGGATTGAAGAGGCTGGTCGCAGATGGAGAGACGCGCGAAGCGCGTGTGAGGTCACGACCTGCGCGAGTCGGAACGAACCGGGCGCGCCTGTGAAAGCGCGAACCTGAGCACCGCGGCGGGAGGGCGCCAGCAAGGAATTGTTAGGGTTCGGCAATCCAGTCGGGCGTCGCAGTCGTAGCAAGGCGAATTCACTCCTCAGGAGGGAGCCTCATGTCTCGCTTCACCACAGTGGCAACACGCCGAACGGCGCTCGCCCTGACGCTCGGGACCATCGGCGCATTCGGAATCGCCTCGGTCACGCGCGCCTCGGACCATCAGGACACGCCGGAAACCGAGATCCAGCAGCTGCCCGACATCAACGATGTGTACGCGTTCCCGGGCTCCAGTGCCGATCGCATTGTGCTGGCGCTGACCACCGCGTCGCCCATCACGCCGGCGCAGTCGGCTACCATCGGATTTGATCCAACCCTGCTGTACCAGATCAAGGTCGACAACAACGGCGACGCCATCGAGGACCTGGTCTTCCAGCTGCGGTTCCGGGGCAGGGGACGCAACCAGACGGTGGAGCTCTTCGGGCCCACGGCTCCTACACAGACGGGCGACATGACGAGCCTGGTGAAGCAGGAGCCGGTGCTGATCGGCGCGACGAACACCGTGATCGGCGATGCAGGCGCCATCCAGCTGCAAGCCGGCCTGTTCGATGATCCCTTCTACATCGACCTGGTGCAGTTCTTCCGCATCATCCCCGACCGCCGTCCCTCACAGGGCCCGCTGTCGCGCTTTCCCGACCCCGCCACGTCGTTCCGCAATCCCGGCAAGGACTTCCTCCGCGGATTCAACGCCCTCGGGATCGTGATCGAACTGCCGGAAAGCATGCTGCTCGCGCCCAACGCCGGCTCCGATCCGCGCCTTGGCATCTGGGCCACCACGAGTCGTTAGGTCTCCCCACTCATCCGAGGATCAATACATGCACAGGAACATCGCGCGCGTGCTCGCGGTGGCGACGGCTTCGTTGCTCGTCGCCTGCCAGGACGCGCCCTCATCCACGGGACCGCGCGTCACGGACGCCGCGCTCGCACAGGATCCCAGCACATCCGGCCGCAAGCTCTTCACCCAGATCGATCGCCTAGGGAATCCGCTCGTCAGTGAAGTCACGATCGTCAAGGCGCGCCACGGCCTGCACAATGCCGGCATGCCGTCCACGGACGTGGCCGACTTCAATGGTGACGTGAGCGGGTTCGTCACCGGTGTCGCCGGCCGAGATGCCGCGTACGCACAGGCCATTGCCGGCGCGCTCCTGCCGGACATGCTCCTGGTCTACCCGAAGCGCGACGGTACGCCCGTGTTCTGGCTCAGCTGGGTGTTCGGGCACTATGGCGGGCGCGCCCTGAATGACGATGTCGTCGACACGGGCCTGGGGGCGATCTTCGGCTCGCTGTTAGGCAACACCAACAACGTGTCACCAGGCCTCACCACCGACAACGTGCCGGCCAACGACGTCCCCTTCCGCACCACGTTCCCGTACCTCGCGGCCGCACACTAGGCGATTGTTCGTCGGCCCGGCCGGGCCCGCGGCGTACGCCGCCGGGGGGAAGACC
>JBDSVW010000202.1:0-13917 GCA_039927015.1 Gemmatimonadaceae bacterium
TCCCCGAAGGCGGCCTCCCCGAAGGCGGCCTCCCCGAAGGCGGCCTCCCCGAGAGTCGCCATCCCCAAGAAGAGCGCCCGCACCTCGCGCCGGGTCCCGCTGCGCAATGCCACGCCGGAGGCGGCAGGTGAGATCTTCCGGCGGCTCACCGAGCTCTATCCCGACGCGCACTGCGAACTCGATTATCGCTCGCCGTTCGAGCTCATCGTGGCGACGATTCTCAGCGCCCAGTGCACGGACAAACGGGTGAACATGGTGACGCCCGCGCTCTTCGCGCGCTATCCAACGGCTCGCGAGCTGGCTGTGGCGCCGCAGGAGGACGTGGAGCAGATCGTGAAGAGCGCGGGCTTCTTCCGCGCGAAGGCGCGCTCCCTCATCGCCATGGCGGGAGCACTCGTGGACGCGCACGGGGGCGAGGTGCCAGCCCGCATGGACGCGCTCACGGAGCTGGCGGGCGTCGGGCGAAAGACGGCCAATGTCGTGCTCGGCAATGCCTTCGACATCAACGTGGGAGTGGTCGTGGACACGCACGTCGGGCGGTTGTCCCTCCGACTCGGGCTCACGCACGAGACCGACCCTGTGAAAGTCGAAACAGCCCTCATGGCGCTCTTTCCCGCGGCCACGTGGACGCTGCTCTCGCACCTGCTCATCTGGCACGGGCGGCGCACGTGCGAGGCCCGTAAACCGCGCTGCGGCGAGTGCGCGCTGGCCGACGTCTGCCCCTCCGCATTCGCCACCGGGTAGCGGGCACCCCAGGGCGCGATGTTATCTTGCACGCTCTCTGCCTTCTTCTCTTTCCCGCTTTGATTCGATGAAGACCGCGAAGATTGTCACGTCCAAGGGCACGATGACCCTTGAGCTGTATGATGCCGAGGCGCCGGAAACCGTCGCCAATTTCGAGAAGCTCGCCAACAGCGGGTACTACGACGGGACGAAGTTCCATCGCGTCATTCCCGGCTTTGTCGTCCAGGGTGGCGACCCCTACTCCAAGGGAGGCGAGCACGCCAAGGGACCCGTCGGCACCGGCGGCCCAGGCTGGAAAATCAAGTGCGAAACCGCGGGGAACCCGCACAAGCACTTGCTCGGATCCCTGTCCATGGCGCACGCCGGCAAGGACACCGGTGGCTCCCAGTTCTTCATCGTGCTCGACGAGAACAACACGCGTCACCTCAACGGGGTGCACACGGTGTTCGGGCGCGTCACCGAAGGACTCGACGTCGTTCCGCTCATCAAGCAGAATGACGAGATGACCTCCGCGCACGTCGACTGACTTCACGCCCTCACCCACGAACCCGCCAATGTCCGAATCGCATTCGAGTGACAAGGGAGCCGCCTTCACGGGCCTCATCGTCACCGCCGTGGTGTTGTTCCTCTTGTCCTTCGGCATCGTCAAGTGGACCAACGCGAAATTCGCGGGTCATCAGGGCGCCACCACCGAAGCGACCACCGAGGCCGCGCACTAGTCGAGCGGCCCCACCACGTCGTTCAGCACAGACGCGCACACAGGCTCGCAGGCAGCGAGGGGTCCGACCGGTTGATGGTTCGACCCCTCGTCGCATGGGGGCACCTGCTCCGCCTCGTCCCGGCGTGCATAGGCGCAGGGGAGCGGGCGGCATCGTCGTGCATTAAGATGCAGGGTCACGAGGACGCCTTCGGCCTCCTACCCGCCTCATCCCTTCTCGTCCGGCCCGGCGCCATGACCCTCCCTACTCGTTCCGACGCGCTGGCCCTCATGCACGAGTACACGCAGAGCGAATCGCTGCGGAAGCACATGCTGGCGGTGGAAACCGCCATGCGGGCATATGCGCGGCACTTCGGCGAGGACGAGGAGCTGTGGGCACTGGCCGGGCTCGTGCACGACTTCGACTACGAGCGCTGGCCAAACGCGGAGCACCTGCCGGACGCCGAGCATCCCGCCGCCGGCGTGCGCATCCTGCGCGAGTTGGGCTACCCCGAGGAGTTGTTGCAGGCCATGCTTGGTCACGCCACGTATTGCCACGTTCCCCGGGAGACTCGCATGGCCAAGACGCTCTTCGCCGTGGATGAGCTCACCGGCCTTATCACGGCCACTGCGCTGGTGCGCCCGAGTCGCAGCGTGCTGGAAGTGGATGCCCGCGCGGTGCGGAAGAAGATGAAGGACAAGGGATTCGCCCGCGGGGTCAGCCGCGAGGATGTCACCAGCGGCGCCGAGGCGCTGGGCGTGGAACTCGACGTGCACATCCAGTTTGTCGTAGATGCCATGTCGACAAACGCCGAGGCGCTGGGTCTGGCGGGTGCGGGTGTGGCCTCGTGACAGGGGACGTGATTCAACACTGGATCGGCCCCTTGCGTTCTAGGGTTGACACCACGACAACCCACCGTGACGACAGCCTCGCTTCCGATTCCGTACGCGCCTGTTGCGCCCCGTCTGCCCAGCCGGACCGTGTCCGTCGGCGAGCCGACTGATCGCGAGCGCGAGCACGCGCTGGTGGTGGCGGCGCAACGAGGCGAGAACGAAGCATTCGCCTCGCTCGTTCGCCTGCACCAGCGGCGCGCGTACGCGGTGGCCCGTTCCATCGTCCTGACGCATGAGGATGCGGAAGACGCGGTACAGGAGGGATTCCTCCATGCTTACCGTGCCCTGCACCGCTTCCTTCCTGACCAGGCGTTCGGCGCGTGGTTGCACCGCATCGTGGCCAATGCGGCGCTCGACATCACCCGCCGCAAAAAGGTTCGCGATGCCGATACTTTGTCCGACACCCTCGCGTCGCCCTTTCGGGACCCGGCGGAGTCCGACGAGCTGCGCCGGCGCCTCACCCGGGCGCTCGACACGTTAGGCGAACGGCAGCGCAGCGTCATCGTGCTGCACGACGTAGAAGGGTACAAACACGCGGAGATCGGCCGCATGCTCGGCATCCCGGAAGGGACCGCGAGATCCGATCTCCATCACGCCCGTGCCCGGCTTCGCCTGGCACTCAGCGCCATTCGGAGCGAGTTATGAAAATCGAGCGCGGCAATGGCCGCGAATACAATGACGAGGACGTGCAGCAGGTGCTGCGCAACCTCTATCGCGCCCCCGCCGACGAGTCCTACTGGGGCGCCCTCGAGCGTCGCATCATGGCCGTCGTGGCGACCGAGAAGCCGAGCGAGTGGTGGTCGCACTTCCCGGGGTGGAGCCGACTGGGGCTCACCGCCGCGGCCGCTGCCGTCGTGCTCATGGCAATCGCTACGTGGCACACGCAGGCCGCGGAGCAGCGCTACGCCTACGAGCGGCTCATCGAAAGCACCTCCGAGATGCCGTTGCTCACCGAATCGCTGAGTGGCGAAGTGAGCGTCCGGCGTGAGGCCACGCTGCGCTATCTCATTACGCACGACTGAGCACGCGTTTCATGAAAGACTCCAAGAACCTGGCCATGATGTTCCTCCTCGGCACCTTCCTCACCGGAGGCGCCCTTGGATTCACGGCTAACCGCTACATGAATCGGGAGCGCATCTGCACGACGGATCGGGTAGGCGCCTCGCTGCTCGACATCATGGCGGCGCGGCTCCAGCTGTCCGACACGCAGGTCGCGCGCGTTGATTCGATCCTCGACGAACGCGGTCGACAGTACCGCATCGTGATGGCACCCATCCAGCCCCGGATGGACTCCATCAAGCTCAATGCGCGCGCCCAGATCCGGCGGGTACTGAGCGCGGAGCAGAACCAGGGCTTCGAGGCGCTCATCACCGAGATGAACGACACGACGAAGAACGTCAGGAAGGAATGATGACACGCGGCCTGACCGCACTCGCGCTGCTGACTCCCCTGAGTCTCTTCGCGCAGGGCGTCGCCAATGGCGGCGCCCGTGCCATTTCACTGGCAGAAGCGGTGAGGCTCGCGCAGCTGAACGCGCCCGCGGCGGTACAGGCGCGCGGACAGCTGCGCACAAGCGATGCGGCCATCCGCAGTACGTACGGCTCGTACATGCCGTCCCTCAACGTGAACATGGGGGGATCGCAGCTTGGCGGACAGGCGGTGAATCCCAACGGCTGCGCTTCACCCTGAGCTATCCCCTCTTCAACGGATTCTCGCGCGAGGAGAACGTGACGCGTGCGAGCGTGGCCGAGGAGAATGCCCGCGCGCAGTTGCGTGATGCCGTGCTCTCCGTGCAGCAGCAGATCACCCAGTTCGTCGGGGCCTTGCGGCTGGCAGAGGAACGCGTGGCCATCCAGCAGGCGTCGGTGACCGCGGCGGAGGAGGACCTGCGCGTGCAGAACCAGCGGTATGCGCTGGGCGGCTCCACCCTGCTCGACCTGCTCACGTCGCAGACGCAGCTCAACCAGGCGCGCACGGCACTCATTCAGGCCCGCTACGATGCGCGCGTGGCCAGGTCACAGATCGAGGCCTTGCTCGGACGAGACCTGTAGTCCCTGCAGTTCATAGAAGGCGCACGGTAGCGCGGCCCGCCGACCCGGGTCGCGAGGACTGCATACGTCGCGGCAGGCACCCGCGCGACGTCGGTCTCTTAACGAAGTCGATCCCTCACCGCCCATACCCTGTATGTGGCGACCAGCGAGAGAATTCCGGTGAAACGCACGTTCGCATGGTTCATGGCGGCCGCAATGCTGGTGGGCTGCGCCAACAAGGAAGAGCAGAAGCTCGAGATCCAGACCACCCCGCTCGCGCGGCAGACCATCGTGCTCGACGCCACCGCGTCGGGAACGGTGGAGCCGATCAACGTGGTGGAGGTGAAGTCCAAGTCCTCGGGACAGATCACGAGCATGCCGGTGGAAACGGGATCGATGGTGCGCCCGGGCGCGCTGCTGGTGCAGCTCGACACGCGCGACGTCCAGAACCAGTACGACCAGTCGGCCGCGGACCTCAATGCCGCCGAGGCCAAGCTCCAGGTGTCGGAGGCGCAGAAGAAACGCTCCGATGACTTGTTCAAGCAGCGCATCCTCACTGCGCAGGAGAACGAGGCGGCCCAGATCGACTACGCGAACTCGAGGGCCTCCGTGATTCGTGCGCGCACCTCGCTCGACATCTCCAAGCAGCGCCTGGAGGATGCCACGGTCCGCGCCCCCGTGACGGGAACGGTCATCGAGAAGACCGTATCGTTAGGCCAGGTGATTACCTCCGCCACCAGCGCGTTCGGCGGCGGCACCACCTTGCTCAAGATGGCGGACCTGACCAAGGTGCGGATGCGCGCCGTGTTCAACGAGACCGACATCGGCAGCGTGAGGCCGGGCCAGGAATCCACGGTCATCGTCGACGCCTATCCCGACCGCCCGTTCCGCGGCACGGTGGAGAAGATCGAGCCGCAGGCGCTCGTCACGCAGAGCGTGACGATGTTCCCGGTGCTCATCAACCTCTCCAATGCCGACGGGCTGCTGAAGCCCGGGATGAATGGCGAGGCGTCGGTGCTGGTGGATCGCCGCGAGAACGTGGTGGCGGTGCCCAACGACGCCGTGCGCACCATGCGCGAGGCGCCCATGCTCGCCAACGCGCTTGGCCTCACGACGGAAGCCGTGGTGGCCGCCATCCAGGAGCAAGCGGGACCTTCCGGGCGGCCCACGAGCGCCGACGGTCCCGGCATGAACGTCGGGCGGCCCCCGCGCGAGATGCGGCGCGCCATGCAGGGCGAGATCGCGCTGGACAAGCCGGCGACGCAGGACCAAGGCGCCCGGCGGGTGCCGGCCAGCGCGGACCGGGTCGTGCGGGCGACCACCAGGCCGCCGCCCCGCAGCAGAGCGGCGAATTTCCCATCCGCCGCAGCACCCGTTCCGGCGTGGTGTTCGTAAAGTCGAATGGCGTGTACGAGACGCGCGTGGTGCGGTTGGGACTGGCCAACTTCGACTTCACCGAGATCGTGAGCGGGGCCAACGAAGGCGAGCAGGTCGCCCTGCTCGGCGCGGCGGCCATCCAGGTGGCGCGCGATTCGAGCAATGCGCGCTTCAAGCAGATGACCGGTGGCGGCATGCCGGGCATGCAGAAGTCGTCGTCGGACACCAAGTCGGGTGAGAAATCGGGCTCGCCGGCGCCCGCCGGTGGTGGCGCTCGTCCACGGCAGTAGCGCGGAGCCACGCGCATGCTCATCGGGGAGATCCTCAGCGTCGCCATCGGCGCCCTGCGCGCCAACAAGCTCCGGTCGCTGCTCACCATGCTGGGCATCGTGATCGGCGTAGGGTCAGTGATCGCCATGATCGCCCTCGGCACCGGCGCGCAATCGGCCGTGCGGGAGCGCATCACAGCGTTAGGCACCACCCTGCTGACGGTGAGCCCCGGCCAGATGTTCGGACGGGGCGGCATCAGCTCGATGGACGACCGGACAAGCTCACCATGAAGGACGCCGATGCGCTGGAGGCACGCGGCACCTCACGGCCGTGCAGCCCGAGATGTCGAGCAAGATGCAGGTGCAGTACCTGAACAAGAACACGAACATCGTCGGCACAACGGCCAACTACCTGGACGTTCGCAAGTACAACCTGGTGGCCGGTCGCATGTTCTCCTCGCAGGACGACGCATCGAAGGCACGGGTGGGCGTCGTGGGGCCCGAGGTGGTGAAGAACCTGGGTATGGAGTCGCCGTACGCGATTCTCGACCAGCCGATCCGCATTCGCGGCATCCAGTTCACCGTGATCGGTGTGCTCGAGTCCAAGGGACAGTCGTCGCCGTGGAACAACCCCGACGACCAGATCCTCATCCCGCTCAACACGGCGAGGTTTCGTGTGATCGGCAGCGACCGCATCCGATCCATCTCGGTGCTGGCCAAGTCGGAGGAGCAGATTCCCAAGGCGATGGCGGACATCCAACGTGTGCTCCGCCGCGAGCACCGGCTGCGCCAGGAACGGCCCGACGATTTCGCCATCCGCAACCAGTCGGACTTCCTGTCGACGTTCGCCGAGACCACCGTGGTGTTCACGTATCTGCTGGCGGGCATCGCCGCGGTGTCTCTCGTGGTCGGCGGCATCGGCATCATGAACATCATGCTCGTCTCGGTCACCGAGCGGACGCGCGAGATCGGCGTGCGAAAGGCGCTCGGTGCCACCAAGACGAACATCCTCTTCCAGTTCCTCATCGAAGCCGTGGTGCTCTGCCTGCTCGGGGGGCTCATCGGCGTCCTGCTGGGAACGGGGGCCGCCACCTGGTTGAGCAGCGCGTTCCAGTGGAATACCGAGATCTCGCCGTCGTCCATCCTGCTCGCCTTCGGCTTCTCGGCGGGCATCGGGGTGTTGTTCGGCGTCTGGCCGGCGCGCCGCGCCGCCAAGCTCGATCCCCTCATGGCGCTGCGGTACGAGGAGGCTGCACGACCACCGCACCGTCTGCGAGGCGCCCTCACCCGGGCGCCTCGCTTTTTTTCGCCGTCGCGACGGACGGCGGCGCTGTGTGTCGCGCACCGAAAGCCTTATCGGGCGAGCTCGTGCCACCGGCCGCAGATCACGATCCCGAAGCCCTTGCGATATATCTTAGGCTAAGATATATCTTACGATGTATCTCAATCGGAGAGTGGTGGATGTGGTTCTCATCTGGCGGATGCAATCCTCCCGGCGCCGGCCGCGGAGGCTGGGATTTCGGCCGTGATTTCTCGGCCTCGTTCTGGGGCGGCGGCGGGCGGCGGCGAGGGGGACCGTTCCGGGGCGCGCGCATTTTCGAGCAGGGAGACCTGAAGTACGTCATCCTGCAGCTCATGGTCGAGAAGCCCCGGCATGGGTACGAGATCATGAAGGAACTCGAAGAGCGCTTTGGAGGCTCCTACGCGCCCAGCGCGGGCACCATCTACCCTACGCTCTCGCTGCTCGAGGACATGGGGTACGCCAGCGTCTCGCTCGAGGAGGGGGGCAAGAAGGTGTACGCCATTACTGACGAGGGGCGTGCGTACCTGGAGGAGAACAAGTCGGCGGTGGACGACATTTTCGAGCGCATTGCGGACATCGGCTCGTCGTTTCTCAGCGACGGCATGATGGAGATCAACCGGGCCATCGCGCAGGTGGGGCGTGCCACGTATGCCCCCGCCGGGCGCTATTTCCGCGACAAGGAGAAGGTCGCCAAGGTGCGAGAGGTGCTGGAGCGCGCCGCGAAGGAGATCGAGAACATCGTGGCCGGAACCGCGGTGTAGAGGTCGCGGGAACGAGTAGCCGCGTCCGCTCACGCTGGACGCTGCAGAACCCGCTACTAGATTCAGCGACGGGCCGCGGTATTTCGCTGCGGCCGGTTGTGTCGCAGCCCTGAGGCAAGGGGGCGGACATGCTTCCCGAACCGACCGTGTCTCCGGCCTCGCGCCGCGATTGACGCACATATAATGAGCGAGCCTCCCGCCCCCGCGCCTCGCGCGGATGGCGAAACGAAGAGCGGCAAGACCGTTACCGCTGCCATGACGGCGGAGTCCCCAGTGCCGATGCAACGGCACCACGCGGAGTCCAATCCCGCCGGTAAGCGCCTCGCCCTTCTTACGCTGACGGCGCTGGGCGTGGTGTACGGCGACATCGGCACCAGTCCCCTCTACGCGCTGCAGGAGTGCTTCAAGCCTGAGTACGGAATGGCACCCACGCCGGCCAACGTGTACGGCGTGCTTTCGCTGATCGTCTGGTCGCTCATCAGCGTCGTCGCCATCAAGTACATCGTCTTCATCCTGCGCGCCGACAACAACGGTGAGGGGGGCATCCTGGCGCTGCTGGCGCTCATCTTCCAGGAGGACAAGGAAGATGGGATGTCCAGGACGCGACTCGCCCTGTACATCGCGTTAGGCCTGATTGGCGCGGCGCTGCTGTATGGCGACGGCATCATCACCCCCGCCATCTCGGTGCTGGGCGCCATGGAGGGGCTCAAGGTTGGCGCACCCGCCTTCGAGCGCTTCGTGGTGCCGGCCACGCTCGTGATTCTGTTCGCGCTCTTCCTCGTCCAGAAGAAGGGCACGGCGCGCGTCGGCGTGGTGTTCGGGCCCGTGATGATGCTGTGGTTCCTCACGCTCACGGTGCTCGGACTGGCGGAGATCGTTCGTGAGCCGGAGATCCTGGCCGCGGTCAATCCGATCTACGCGCTGCGACTGTTCGCGACGCACGGCGTGCACGCGTTCATCCTGCTGGGCGCGGTGGTGCTCGCCGTGACCGGCGCCGAGGCGCTGTACGCCGACATGGGACACTTCGGCAAGAAGCCGATTCGCACGGCGTGGTTCGGGCTCGTCCTCCCCGCCCTGCTGGTGAATTATTTCGGCCAGGGCGCGCTCATCCTGCGCGACCCCGCCGCCTCGGAGAATCCGTTCTACCTGCTGGCCCCCGAGTGGTTCTTCGTTCCGCTCCTGGTGCTGGCGACGATGGCGGCGATCGTCGCCTCACAGGCGCTGATCTCCGGCGCCTTCTCCCTCACGCAGCAGTGCGTGCAGCTGGGCTACTCTCCGCGCGTCACGATCATTCACACCTCCAAGACCGAAGCGGGGCAGATCTACATTCCCGAGATCAACTGGCTGATGATGGTGGGCTGCCTCACCGTCGTCGTCTACTTCGGATCGGTGTCCGCGCTGGGCGCCGCGTACGGCATCGCGGTCACTGGAACGATGGCCATCACGACCATCCTCTTCCACGAGATCGCACGCACACGCTGGGGCTGGTCCGCGTGGCGCGCGGGCGCACTGGCGGGGACATTCCTCATCATCGACCTCGCCTTCTTCGGCGCCAACATCGTCAAGATCGAGCACGGCGGATGGGTGCCGCTGGTGCTGGCCCTGGCGCTCTTCACGCTCATGACGACGTGGAAGCGTGGACGCGTCCTGCTGCGGAACATCCTGCTCACGCGATCGCTGCCCATCGCGGATTTCGTGGCGAGCCTGGAGCATGGCGGGCCCGTTCGGGTGAAGGGAACAGCGATCTTCATGACCTCGGAGTCCGAAGGCACCCCGGTGGTGCTGCTGCATCACCTGAAGCACAACAAGGTGCTGCACGAAAAGGTGATTTTGCTGTCGATCGTCTCCCGGCGAGTTCCGGAGGTGCCGAGCGCCGACCGCATCACGGTGGAACCGCTCGCGCATGGACTGTACCGCGTGAAGGCGGCGTACGGGTTCATGGAGACACCGAACGTCGAGGACATCCGCGCCCGACTCGGCGAGGCGGGCATCAAGACCAAGCGGATGGATACGACCTACTTCCTCGGTCGCGAGCAGCTCATCGCCATCGACAGCCGCGGCATGAGCCGCTGGCGCAAACGCATCTTCTCGATCATGGCGCGCAACTCACGCTCCGCGACGCAATACTTCGGCATCCCGCCCAATCGCGTGGTCGAACTGGGAACGCAGATCGAGTTCTAGGCTCGCGAGTTGGAGGCGCAGCTCAGCCGGCACTGCCGGCCGAGCCCTCGCATTGCTGATGCGCGCGAATCAAACCTTCGCACGCTCTTGCACGGTTCAGAGCGCGATGTTGCAGCGGTAGGATTCGCTCGCGTCGGGGCGCCGCGCGGAGTCTTCGGTGCGCTCATCGTTCGCATCGCGGCTCTCCACCGAGCGCCGCATTACGATGCGAGGTGCCTCGGTGCGCGTGTAGATGCGCACGCTCGGCTCGTCCGTCGAATCGGCCTGCACCACCGCGCCGGCAACGCGCGGGGCGGAGCGATAGCTGAAGACGTAACTGAATCCTGCCACCAGACATCGCTGCTGGAACGCTGGCGGGGCGATGGGCGTCATTGGCGCCATCGGCGCCATTGGCGTCCGGGGAGAGAGTAGCGCGGTGGGTGGCTGCGGCGCGCGAGGAGCGGACGGTGAGCGCGGCGTCGAGAGCGGACGCGGCGGAATGGGCGGTGTGGCGAACTCGAAGTAGTGAGCATCCAAGAGTCCGTCGAGCATGCCTCCGAGCATGCCACCAAAATCACCGGCAAGGTCGCGGGCCGCGACGGTGGTGACCTTGACCTCGCGCAGCTGTCCGCCGCGGTACAGGCGCAGCGTCACGCTCTCGCCGGCCTTTACGTTCTCCAACTCGCGATTCAGGCGCGACAGACGTGCGCGGCTCGCGGCACGGTCCCCGGCGTCCAGGGCGGCGACGCGCAGGTCGACTCCGTTGATAGCGGCGATGCGGTCGCCCTCCTCGACACCAGCTTTCTCCGCCGGACCGTCGCTCGCGAGTCCCGTGACCGGGATGCCCAGTGTATCGCGTGCGCTGCCTGGCGAGCCGAGGTTCACGCCGAGCGTCGCGCGATCGAGGCGTGCCCGCACGGCGGCCATCGGTGACCGCCTGTATCCCGGCATGTCGGACGCTGCCACCGTCTTGACCTTGGCGACCCGCGCGCTGCCATCGCGCAGCACGCGAAGCTCCACCTCGTCACCCGCCTTGAGCTGCTCGAGCGCGCGAACGAGTCGCCGGATGGCGAGGCCCGTCAGTGCCTCGTCGCTGGCATCGTCGGCTGCAAGCCTTAGGCTGACGCCGTTGACGGAGGCCAACCGATCGCCCTTTGCAATGCCCGCCTTCTCGGCCGGGCCGTCCGCCGTCACTCCGGCAACGAGCACACCCAGGGTGTCGGCCACGCCCGTCGTACTCGTGTTGATTCCAAGCTGAGGCCGGTCACCCTGTTCCCCAGGCACTCGGGAGTAGGAGAAGGTGCGCTCCACGTCGCGTTTCTGCTCGGTCGAGCGTTCGCGGGTGGCCTGCGCCGAAAGGAGCTGCGGCAGCGTGACGAGCGCCGCCAGGGTCAGAGTCGTGGTTCCAATTCGCATAGTCTCGCACCGGTTGTGTTCACTCTTTCAGTCACGGGAAGGGGGCGGAGGGTTTCCCCGAACGCGCTGCACGAGATATTCAGGGCATGACACGATCTCCCCTGCCCCCGGCCACGGATCCCGCGCCGCCATCGCGCGCGAGCCTTCGCAACTTCCGCGAGCACTGGCAGGATGAGGGTGACGCCGCGTTCCTCTACCTCCTGCTCGCAGAGGGGGAAGGCGACGCTGGGCGCCGCGACGTCTTCCGCCGGCTCGCCGAGGTGGAGCGGCGACATGTGGAAGTGTGGCGCGACCTGCTGGAGCGGTACGGCGCTCCCGCCGGCGAATTCTCGCCCTCACTCCGTGCCCGGTTGCTCACGTTCGTCGCGCGCCTCTTTGGCGCACACACCATCGTGCCTCTGCTGCTGCGCGAGGAAGGGCGGGAGGTGAGAGGGTACCTGGCGATGCACCGCTCCACGCCGCGCGATGCGGCGGGGGGCGCCGAATCGTTGCTGCTGGCGAGGGAGAGCGCCGAACACGCGAGTGAACTGGCGCGCCTGGCCGGAGAGGATCCGGCGCAGGAGCCGTGGCACCGTGCCGGCTCGGGCGGTTTTCTCCGCAACGTGGTGTACGGCTTCAACGACGGCTTGACGGCCAACTTCGGGCTGGTGGCCGGCGTGCTGGGGGCCACCGCCTTGCAGCAGCACCACGCCGTGGTGGTGGCGGGAGTGGCCGGCGTCATTGCCGACGCCCTGTCGATGGGTTCGAGCGGCTACCTCGCCGCCAAGAGCGAGCAGGAGGTGTACGCGCACGAGATCGCGATGGAGCGCGAAGAGATCGAACTCATGCCCGACCTCGAGCGCGAGGAGCTCGCGCTGCTCTACGAGGCGCGCGGGATGGAAACGGCCGCGGCAGAAGCGCTGGCGACCGATGCGATGCGCGACCCCGAGCGCATGCTGCGCGAGAAGACGCAGCTCGAACTCGGTATCAGCGAGGCAGCCTCGTCTCCGATGCGCGAGGCATGGATTACCGGCACCGCCACCGCCATCGGGGCACTCATTCCGGTTTTCCCCTTCTTCGTAAGCGAGGGCCGGACGGCGATCATGGCGTCCTTTGCGCTGGCGATGCTGGCGCACTTTGCCGTCGGAGGCGCACGCTCGCTGTTCACCGGCCGGGGGGTGATCCGATCGGGCTTCGACATGTTCGTCGTGGGACTGGGCGTGGCGGTGGTGGGCTACTACGCGGGCGAGTGGGTGAGTCGCGCGCTGACCAGCTGACCGCTGTCCCGAGGCGAGCGGATGCGGTGCGCGAGCGCGGTTACTTGCCCGCCCACTTCGTGCCCAGGAATGGCGCCGCCATGAATGCCAGCAGCGCCAGGACTATGAACCAGATGGGATGCGGAATCTCCATGAAGTTCTTGAGCGCTCCCATGATGAAGATCCCGGCCATCACACTCGCGTGCAGCAGCGGCCGTGAGCGTGCCATGCGTGCGGTGAGGGCTGCACCGACCGTGGGCCCGATGAGGTAGCCTAGCAGAATCGGCAGGAAGTGCGCCGCCGGCATGGTGCTCATCACGTTGCGCACGTTCTCGGGATTCGTGACGTCCAGTCCGGGGGGCGGCGGCACCAGGAGGTGTGCCAGCGCCTCCACGCCGAAGATCGCGATGCCGCCCACGAACATTCCCGCACTCACCGCCACGATGCTACGGAAAATCGGCGGCATGGGTGCGCGCATTACGTGAGCGGCTTCTTCGTCGTGCTGGGTCATGACTTTCTTGAGTTGAGTAAGAGAGCGTGGCAGGGAGCGAGCGCTGAACGTGCGAGCGTCGAGACTAGTACACGCCCAGATCTCGCGCCGCCTCCAACCCGCCGGTGTAACCGGCACCCCGCACCTCGCGCAAAAGATCGTCGTCCGTCGCCCCCCAATACAACTGGTGATAGAGCACCAGGAGCTTTGGCCGCGCCTTGAGGGCGAGTGCCGCCAGTTCGGTGGTGGAGGTATGTGCCCGCGAATGATACGCCTGCCACTTCGCCGGGCGGGTGCGGAACTTCTCCGTGGAGTAGACCTCGTGCACGAGGACGTCGCAGCCATTGCACGCCTCCACCACCGCGTCGCTGGCACGCGTGTCCCCGGACACCACGATCACCCGATCCGGGGTCTCAAAGCGATAGCCGAAGGCGAACTCCCAGTCCCCGTGCGGCACCAGGAAGGCCGTCACCGTGACCTTCTCATCTGCATAGACGACGCCCGGCTTGACGACCGTGGCATTCACCACGTGACCGGTGCG
>JBDSVW010000203.1:0-6455 GCA_039927015.1 Gemmatimonadaceae bacterium
CAGCTGCTCTCCCCAGAGCAGCTCCGGCCAGCGGAGCCACCAGGCGACGGGTACGACCTGCGGGAAGAAGCGCCCTGCGCGGTCGCGAGGTATCGAGCGCTCTACGACGAGGTGGGTCGCGCGTATCACTGGCGCGATCGCACGCGTTGGAGCGACGAGGAGCTGGCGACCTATCTCGCCCGCGGCGACGTGAGCGTATGGGTGCTCCGTCACGCCGGCCGCCCGGCGGGATTCTTCGAGCTGGCCCGCCACGAGGACCGCTCGGTGGAAATCGCCTACTTCGGATTGGTGCAGCGCTTCCACGGGAAAGGGCTGGGCAAGTTCCTGCTCACGCGCGCGTGCGAACAGGCGTGGCAACTGGAGGCCACCCGGGTGTGGCTGCACACCTGCACGCTGGACGGCGCGGCGGCGATGCCAAACTGCCTGGCGCGCGGCTTGGTGCCGTATCGCACCGAGCAGTTGCAGGAGGAGCTTCCGAACGCGCCTCCGCTACCCGGCTAGCCCCGGCGGCCCTTCCCCTTCCCGCGCCCCGACGACGGCCGCGCATCACCGCGCGCTCCGGACCGCCCATCGTCCGGGCGGCGCCCACGGCCTCCCTTCGCACCGCGTGCGCCCCGCTCTCCCCGCTCTCCCCGCTCTCCCCGCGAGCCCTGGGCCCCCGATCCGCCATGCGAGCGCCCCCCGCGCCGCTGCTGCCGCCGGTCGTCACGGTCGGTGGACCGCCGCTCGTCGTGGCGCTCGTCGGGAGACCAGGGCATGTCCAGCGCATCCTGCAACCCGCCTAACGACTCCGACCGCACCGAGCCACGCTGCCCGCGATGCACCACGAAACGCAGGGGGCGGTCGAGTACCGGCAACTCCTCCTCCACCAGCGAGCGCGCCAGCTTTTCCGGCAGCACGAGGCGGGCAACCCCGATGGGGTGCGGCGCCCCCGCCCGTCCCTCGCCGTCCACTTCCACGTCGTAGTCGATGCCGACCACCTTTTCGCGGATCTCCACGTACTCGGGCAGGGCCAGCAGTCGCTCCCGCTCCTCGTCGCCCACCCAGCCGGAGAAGTCGACGCGCAACGGCAGCGCGCGGTACTCGCGCATGGAGCGTACGTCGCCTAACGCGTCCTGGTACACGTCGGCCAGTTCCCGCAACCCGAGACGCCGCGTGGTGCCGCCCGAACGCCGGTACAGCTCCCGCACCTCCTCGATGGCCTTCTGGTTGCGCTTGACGGCGGGATGCCGCGTCTCGCCGCGGGCGAGCGCTTCCGCCAGCGTGCGCCGGGCCTGCGCTGCGACCTCCTCCGGAAACTCGTCGAGGATTTCCTCGTCGCGCTCGAGCTCGAAGCCGAAGTACGTCACCCGCGACTCGAGGATCATCGCGTCCCGCTTGCCGCGCGCGTCGTACGCCAGACGAGCCTCGCCCCGCACCGCGTACTTCTTCACCAGTCCCATTGGGACCTGGGTGCCCTCGATGGCGGCGCGCGACGTGCCGGACCGATCGGCGAAATACCGCAGCGTGCCCGCCACGGCGCCCCACGATCCGCAGACGCTGGACTTGGACACCCGTGCCTCGTGCCCGTCCACCGTCTCCTCGTCAATCACGAGGTCGAAGGGCATGATGCGCGCGAGCAGGTCGTTGAATGCCCGGCGCACGCCTTCGGTCACGAGCGGCATCTCGGTCGGAAGCGGCAGCCCCACGCCGCGATAGACCGAGGCCATGGCGAGCGCGGTGTCCTCGATGGACTTCACCAGCACCCCCCGGCTGTCGGCCCAGCGCAGCACGGCCTCGGCGTCGAACAGTTGGCGGGGCAGCCCGTACACCTCGCCCATGTATCCCGCCTTCGAAAACGCCTCGGCATACACGTTGTACGCGGTGAGATGATCGCTGCCGGCGATGATCAGGCCCGACAGGTCTCGCTCGTCGCGTGTCATCCGATGCAGCGATTCCACGCTCGCCATCACGGCGAGGTACGGCATGAGCGCGTCCTCCCCGTGCACGATGAGCTCCGCCCACTCGCGCTCCACCGGCAGCTTCTCCACCAGCTTGCCGTACCGGGAGAGGCGGCCGTTCTCGATCACCCCGCGTGACTCCAGGTGCTGCAGCGCCTGGCGGTACGCGGCGTGGTCCAGCGCCACCGGCAGGTCGAGCTCATCCGCCCGCACGCCCAGGTCGGCGCAGGTGAGCGCCACGCGCTCCGAGTCCCCCGCCAGCTGAAAATCGGGCTCGGTGGGCTTCATCGACGGCCAGTGCAGGTCGCGATCGCTCAGGATGTACACCCGGCCATCGTCCACCCGCCCATGCACCCGGCCCGCCATCTGCAAAATCTCGTTGGTGCCAAGATGCGTGCGCGTCAGCACGTTCTTGCCACGCTCGACAACGTTGGTGAATCGCGTGTCGTCGATCACAACGGTGTCGAGTCCCTTGATGTTCAGGGCGCTCTGCCCCGCCGCGGTCATGGAAAGGAAGAACGGCTTTTCCACGCCCTCTTCCAGAAAGGGGCGGATGACACGGATCGGCTCCCCCCCGTGATAAAACGCGGCGGTGATCCGCCGGAAGCGCTCCCCCACCAGCCCGGCCACCTGCTCCACCGCGGCGCGCGTGGGCAGGAACATGCCCACCCCGCGCTTCTGCTTCATCACCTGCTGCAGGAACTTGTCGTCGAGAAAATCGGCGGGGTCGCGGCGCACCACGCGCACATCGGCCGCCTTGGCGGGATCGAATGCCGTCGACTCGATCACGGCGGCGGCTTCTAGGTACCGGGCGTAGAACCGCGGGTCCACGGTCGCGGACAACCAGATGAACCGGCACCCGGTCCGCTTGCCTAACGCGAGGCAGAGTTCCAGTTCAGCCGATGTCTGGTGGATCTCATCGATAATGAGCGTGTCGCGCGACAGGATGTCGCCGTCCTGGAACCAGCGCCGCGCGATGCCCGTCGTCACGATGATGACGTTCCACGACGGCGTCTCCGGCGTCGCCTCACGCTCGCGATTCACGACTCCCACCCGCAGCACGTCGGTGCCCAGGATGGCCTGCGCAATGGGGCGCACGGCCAACGTCTTGCCAGTGCCGGTGCCCGCCACGATGCCGAATCCCCGGCCCGACGATGCGAGCGCACGCACCTCGTCGCCGTGCTCTCGCTCGATGACGGTATCGAGATGGAGCGACAGCGCGAGCTCGATGGTCTCGCAGGCGGCGCGAGTCGGCGCGATGACTATGACGCGCCCCGTCGGCGGCTCGGCCGCGACGAAAGCGTCGTGATCTGGCGGAAGGGTCCGGTCCTGAACGGCGCGATGCACGCCGCAATCTACTCGGCGGGCTTCTTGCGCTTCGGCTCTTTCGAGTCGCGCTTCTCGCCCTTCGCGTCGGCGCCCGATTCCTCGTCGGCGTCGTGGAAGATCACGCGCGCGTTCGGGGGACGATTGCGAATGGCGGACGCACAGTCCGTAGGAGCGGGCTGCTGGGCAGGCGGCACGCTGTCGAGCCAGATCCGGCACATCCCCCGCGGCGGAAGATGGCGCGCCGGAATGTCCTGATTCGCCGACGCCCTATCCTTGCGCGGGAGAAGCGAGTTCACCGGCGGCCGCGACTGAGCTCCCGCCGAGGCCGCTGTCGCGACTACTGCGGCAAGCACGAGCGCCATCCGCCATCGCGATCGCAACGTCACCGAGATCCTCCCTGAAACTCCGCCAAGATTCGAATACTCCATGCCTCCCTTCAGTGCACGGAGGATGCCCACTGTAGCCCACGGTCAACAATAGCCCCAAGCTCCCTGATCACAACCACTTAGAGAATACCTCATTCGACTGAGCGAGGGAACCCGTCCCACTCCGCAGACGCTTGGGGGGGACAGTGGGACACCTCCGCCACCCGCCGGAAATCAGTCGCCGAACGAAATTCCCGCCGCCCGCGCCGTCCGCATGATGTCGTGATTCAGGTCGACGCGCTTCGGCTCGCGCAGCGCCTCCAAAAAAGGCACCGTCACAATATGCGGAGAATGGAGCGCGACCATTTGCCCCCACTTCTCCTGCTCCACTGCCTCGATGGCCGCGCCGCCGAAACGCGTCGCCAGCAGCCGGTCAAAACCGGTGGGACCGCCCCCCCGTTGCAAGTGGCCCAGAACGAGTGAACGGGACTCCTTGCCGGTACGCTGCTGGATCTCCCAGGCAATGCGCCCGGCAATTCCGCCGACTCGCTTGTTCTGGCCCGGCAGCGACTCGCCCATGACCGACACCTGATCGCCCACCTCGAACGCCCCCTCCGCCACCACCACGATCGAGAAATGTCGGCCCGCACGGTCACGCGCCCGCACCTTCTCGCAGACCTTGTCGATGTCGAAGGGGATCTCGGGAATCAGGATCACGTCAGCGGTGCCCGAGAGTCCCGAGTGGAGGGCGATGAATCCTGCATCGCGTCCCATCACCTCCATGACGATCACACGATCGTGACTCTCCGCCGTCGTGTGCAGCTTGTCGATCGCCTCGATGGCGGTCGACACCGCGGTGTCGAACCCGAACGTGGTGATGGTGCCGCTCACGTCATTGTCGATGGTCTTCGGCACACCGACGATCTTCATGCCGCGCTCGTACAACCTCTGTGCGATCGCAAGCGAACCGTCGCCCCCAATGGTCACCATGGCGTCGATGCCGAGGCGCTGAGTGGCGCCGAAGATCTCATCCGATCGATCGACCTCGGCGAACGTGCCATCGCCCTGTCGCACGGGGAAGCAGAAGGGATTGCCCCGGTTCGTCGTGCGAAGAATCGTCCCACCCAGGTGCGCGATGCCTCGCACGGCATCGGGCGTGAGCGGAATCACGTCGTCCTCCCCCAGCAGCCCGTAGTACCCGCGACAAACACCCAGTACATCCCATCCTCGGCTGGTGGCGGAGAGCACGGCGGCACGGATGACTGCATTGAGGCCGGGGGCATCCCCGCCGCCGGTGGAGATCGCTATTCGCATCGCGGACGAGTCTCAGGGAATGCGTGAGGGAAGCGGAACGACGGGCACCGACTCGCGCCGGTGATTGAGCCCGCAGGGCCGGCGCGCATGTCGTGGTGCGCTGACTACGACGCCTACGTCGAAGTATCGTGAGGCGCGAGCAGTTTCAGCACCTCGCCAGGGGTCGCGTGCCGTTTCAGCTTCGATTTCTCGAAGATGGGCGTCCCGTTGCAACTCACCTCGAATCGCCCGCCCCCCGACGGAACAAGGGTGACGCCCGCGACGGGATACGTGCTACGAATCTCGGCCGCCAGACTGGTGGCCCGGGGTTCGTAGTTTCAAACCGTGCAATACTCGATCGTGATTTCCACTCGTACTCCTCGGTGCGGCTCACCATCCGGCGCCGGCAAGCCTTGGGCAGCGTGCGACCGCGAAGTCGGCTGTGTCACCTCGCGGGGCACAACATGCCGCCGCCGCGCGTCGCGGCAGTCAAAAAAGGTACACCCTCGTCACGCTCGCTGAAGTCCCGCGCCGGCGTGCGGCCATACCCGCGGGAAGTGAGTGAGTCTGGACGAGCGGCAGGCTCACCTCGCCATCTGCACACCCGCGAGGTTCGCCAGCGTTTGCACCGCCGAATCCTGGCGCGCGACGACGAATCGCAGCGAGTCCACCTGGTCCTGCAGCTGCTGCTGCACCAGGCGGATGTCATTGAAGGATTCCCCGAGTTCCGCGAGCGCCTGCGCGGTCTGCATATCCTGCTGTGACGGAGGCGCGCAGCCCGACAACAGGGCGAGCACCGCGATGGGTGGCGCGAGCCACCGCCAGCCGAGTTGGGAAGGAGTCATCGGCAGAGCTTACGTCGGACTGGGCGCGCGCGAAAGTCTCCCCACGCCTGCCTCCGTCGCGCCGTGTGAAGACGATGCGGGCCGCACGCTGGCGATGACGCATTCGACTCGGCGCGGTGGCAGAGTGAAGTCACCTGCTCGGAGAACTCTCGTGCGCGCTGCCCTCACGCTCATGGAACTGCTCGTCTGCCTCACGCTGCTGGGCGCCGCCATGACTGTCGCGGTGCCCGCCATCGGCGCCGCGCGCGATCGGGCGGCGGTGCGAGGCGCCACCGGCGCCCTCGTCTCGGCGCTTGCCGAAGCACGCCATCTCGCCACGCGCTGGAATCGGCGGACCGCCGTTCGCATCGATACGCTGGGAGCACATATCGCCATCCATGCGGGTGGAGACACTGTCAGTCGTGTTCCCCTCGCGCTGCTGTTCGGGGTGCGGCTCGCCGCCACTCGTGATTCGCTCGCCTTCTATTCGACGGGACTCGGCGTCGGGGCAGCCAACGCCCGCTTCATCGTAGCGCGGGGAGTCGCGGCGGAAACCGTCACCATATCACGGGCAGGACGGGTGCGCCGGTGACGAGCGTCGAGCGCCAGCGTCGCCAGCGGGAGCTCTTCGCGCTCCTGCGCCTCGCCCTGCTCGTGCCTCCGCAGCAGGGCGAGAATCACGCGAGCGAACAGTGGATCGAGGG
>JBDSVW010000204.1:0-4201 GCA_039927015.1 Gemmatimonadaceae bacterium
GCACGCGGCGCGTGTCGCGGGCCCACACCACGCAGCGCACCGAGGCTTCCTTGTCGCGCAGCACGAAGTACCAGTGGCCGTTGCGGTGCTGCTTGAAGTCGGTGACCTCTCCCTTCACCCAGATAGGAGGAAACGCCCCCTCCAGCACGTCCTTGATGGTGCGCGTGAGCGTGGCGACCGAGACGGCGCTGGCGGGGTTCTCGCCCGGCACCGTGTCGTCATACTGCAGCGCGAACGCCGCGTCGTCGGGATGCAGTGTGTCCTCGTCGGCGGGCGAGGACATCACGGAGAATAGATCTCCCGTCCCGTCGACTGGCGATGCGCTCGCCGGGGGGCGCGGCGGACGTCGCCGCGCCGTCACACGCCCGCCTGTCGCGCCGCGCGCACCGTGTTCTTGAGCAGCATGGCGATCGTCATGGGACCCACACCCCCTGGCACCGGCGTGATCACCGAGGCCACCTGGGCCGCGCTCTCGTAGTGCACGTCACCCACCAGGCGATAGCCCTTCGCGACCGAGTCGTCCGCGACGCGATTGATGCCCACGTCAATGACCACCGCGCCGGGCCGGATCATGTCACCGGTGATCACTTCCGGCTTGCCGATGGCGGCCACCACGATGTCGGCCCGCCGTGTGTGCGCCGCGAGGTCCTTCGTTTTCGAGTGGCAGATCGTCACCGTGCAGTCGGCGCCAGCGCCGGATTGCATCAACAGGGCCGCCATCGGCTTGCCCACGATGTTGCTGCGCCCGATGACCACCACGTCCTTGCCTTGCGTGGACACGCCATAGCGCACCAGCAGTTCCTGCACCCCCGCCGGGGTGCACGGCGCGAAGCCGTCCTTCTCACCGATGAGCAGCTTGCCGACGTTGATGGGATGGAAGCCGTCCACGTCCTTCGCCGGTGCGATCTGCCTGACGACGGTGTTGGCATCCATGTGCTTCGGCAGCGGACTCTGGACCAGGATGCCATGCACGGAAGGATCCCCGTTGAGCCGGTCGATCAGCGCCTCGAGTTCGGCCTGTGTCGTGCTGGCTGGCAGGCGGATCGTCTCGCCCTTCATGCCCGCCTCCACGCTCGCCTTCTCCTTCGACTTCACGTAGCTCTGGCTGGCGGGATCCTCACCCACGATCACCACGGTGAGCCCTGGCGTAATGCCGCGTGCGCGCAGCTCCGCGACCTCGCGCGCCACGTCGGCGCGCACTTCCTTCGCCACCGCGACACCGTCAATGCGGCGCGCCGTTCCCACGGAGCTATCGGGCGACATCGACCGCCCTCGTCTCCCGGATGATCACCACCTTGATCTGGCCGGGATACTGCAGCTCGGCCTCGATGCGACGTGCGATCTCGTCGGCCAGCGCCGCCATGCGCGCGTCGTCCACGCCGTCGGGCGTCACCATCACGCGCAGCTCGCGTCCCGCCTGGATGGCAAAGACCTTTTCCACGCCGCGATAGCTTGTGGCAATCTTCTCGAGTCCCTCGAGCCGCTTGACGTACGTCTCGAACGCCTCGCGACGGGCGCCGGGGCGCGAGCCGGAAATTGCGTCGGCCGCCTGCACGAGCACGGAAATCTCGCTCTCGTGCGGCACGTCGTCGTGGTGCGCCGCGATGGCGTTGATCACCAGGGGATGCTCGCCGTAGCGCGTGGCCACCTCGACGCCCAGCTGCACGTGCGTGCCCTCATGCTCGTGCGTGAGCACCTTGCCGATGTCGTGCAGCAGCGCACCGCGCTTGGCCATCGCCACGTCGAGTCCCAACTCCGCGGCCATGATGCCGGCCAGGTGCGCCACTTCCTTGGAATGATCGAGGATGTTCTGTCCGTAGCTCGTGCGCCACTTCATACGGCCGACGAGCTTGATGATCTCCGGATGCAGCCCATGCGTGCCCGTCTCGTACGCCGCCTGTTCGCCGAGCTCCACGATCTGCACGTCCACTTCGCGGCGCGACTTGGCGACGACTTCCTCGATGCGCCCCGGATGGATGCGGCCATCGGTCACCAGCTTCTCGAGCGCGAGGCGCGCCACCTCGCGCCGGATGGGATCGAAGCACGAAACCACCACCGTGTCGGGCGTGTCGTCGATGACGACGTCGACGCCGGTCGCCAGCTCGAAGGCGCGGATGTTGCGGCCCTCGCGACCGATGATGCGCCCCTTCATCTCGTCGTTCGGCAGGGCCACCGATGACACCGAAATCTCGCTCGTGTGCTCGGAGGCGATGCGCTGCACGGCGAGCGCCACGATCTTCTTCGCCTCGCGCTCGGCGTTCCGCTTGGCCGTCTCGCGGATCTCGCGCAGGCGGTTCGCGGCGTCCGCTTCGGCCTCGCGCTCCAGGCGCGAGATCAGCTCAGCCTTGGCCTCGGAGGCGGACATGCCGGCCATCGTCTCGAGGCGGCGGCGCTCGTCGGCGACGAGCTGCTCCAGCTCCTGTTCGCGCTCGGCGATCGACTTTTCCTTGCGACCCAGGTCACTGGCGCGACGGCTCGTCTCGCGGTCCCGCTGATCCAGCAGGTCCACCTTCTTCTCGATCTGTGTCTCGCGATCGTCGACCCGACGCTCCTCGCGCTCCACTTCCTCGCGGCGATGGCGCGCTTCGACTTCCCACGCCTCGCGCAACTTGATCAGCTCTTCCTTCCCGGAGAGCACCGCGCTCTTCCGCAGCGACTCCGATTCCCGCTCGGCGTCGCCGACGATGCGCTTCGAAAGTTCCTCGGCGCTGGACTTCGCCAGCCGCTGCGCCGTGAGTTCGGACTCGCGTCCGAGTTTTCGACCGAAAATGAAAAACGCTGCGGAGGCGATAACGCAGAGCACGCCAAGCGCAGCGACGAGTATCGTCGGATTCATGTCGATCTATGCTCCAGCGCGGACTACTCCGCGGCGTCGAGGAAAAACCAAATCCGATCGCGTATGGAGCTCGTGACGTTGGGCTTCCGATGCGGTGCCGGCGAAGGGCAGCGGATGGGAGGCGCTAAGTCGTGCAGGAGCTTCAACCTACGCGTCGGCAGGTCACTCCCCGTCAAGCTACTGGCACATCACACAAATGGCAATCAGTGCCGCACGCTGCGCGGACAAGACGCGGACGACATGCGGACGACATGATCTACGTGGCAGGCCAGGTGCGGGTCAGGGGGTGACGGCGGGGTGGTCGCCCGATTCGCCTCGCTTCGCCGGCGGCAGCCAGCGCCGGATCTCTCCAGAGAGCGCGTCCATCGCGTCGTCCACGGAGGCGCCGGCCGCCCGCGCACGAAAGAGCTCATCGGTGATCTGGAGGGCGGCTAGAATCGCCGCCTTGTGATTCTCCACGACGAGCGAGGAGTTCAGCACGCGCTTGATGGACTGGTCCACATACTGCGCCACCGCCCGCGTGTGCTCCGGCGAGGCGTCGGAGCGAATCGCGTACTCCTCACCGACAATTTGGACCTTCACGACATGTCGTTTGTCGCTCACGATGCACCTCCACTTCCGCCGCTGCTGCGGGCATTGGAGGCTACGCCCGGGATGGGCCGCGCCTGCTGCTGCCGCAGGAACAGGACCCGCGCCTGCAGCTGCCGGGTCCGCTCGGTGGCGAAGGCGATGCGCGCCTTCAGGTCGGCATTCTCTGATTCCAGAATCTTCAGGCGTTCGAGGCTCGCCGAATCGCCACCCTGCTCCATGGCCGTCTCGAGTGCTCGCACACGCGACTCCGCGCTGAGCGCCCGGCGACGAAAGCTCGCCAGCTCGTCCCCGAGGTTGCGGACCAGCTGCTCGAGCTGTCGAAAGGCCGCGGAATCAGGCAGTTCTTGGTCTGACACCGAGCTCGGACTCCAGGGTGCGTAGGATCTTCTGCCGACGACCGTCGACTTCCTTGTCGCGAAGAGTGCGCGAAGGGTCGCGGAAGGTCAATCGCCACCCGACGCTGCGGAAGCCGGGTGCAATACCCTGACCCCGGAACTCGTCGAAGAGTTCCAGTCCTTCGAGCAGGTCGCCCGCGCTGCGGCGCAGCAACCGCTCAACCTCCGCCACCGGCACCTCGTCGGGCACGAGCAGGGCGAGGTCGAAGACGGCTGGGGGCGTGGTGGGCAGCGGGCGATAGGTCACAGGTGCCCGCGACTGTCCGCGGTCGCCGGGCGCACCGGAGTAGTCGTGCGCGCCGGCGGGGGCCACGGGCGCGTTCGACATGCGGCCCAGCGTCACCTCCACGCCGAAGGCCTCGCTTGCCCAGACGGGACG
>JBDSVW010000205.1:0-18251 GCA_039927015.1 Gemmatimonadaceae bacterium
CCATCAGCATGCGAAAACCGGTCTGGATGAAGTCGTCCACGTTCTTGTCCACCAAAGAACCAAAGCTCAGGAAGCCGATCGTCCCCGGCACGAGCAGCACGGTTGCCGGTTGCTGGAGCACCGCGTACGGCAGTCGTAACCGCCGCGCCAGCAGGCCACCGATCGCCATCGCCGTGAACGATCCCACGAAGGCACCGGCGGTGTACCCCAGCCAGCGGCCACTCGCGAACGCGGCCAGCGACGTCACCACGCACATGAGCATGATCCATCCCGCATCACGCCGACGAGCGCCGAAGAGGTGGGTCATCGCCATGCCCGCGGCGAGCGGCGAGAGCACGCGCACGTACGGCGGGAGGTTGGTCGCCGGCACCAGGGCCAGCGGCACCATGCCGGGCATGTCCACGGCCTGCTGCCCCACCACGACTCCCACCACGAGGAGCAGGAGCGTCACGACCGCTGACAGGAAGCGCCCGGAGCCCGACGTCCAGTGGCCGAGCGCCAGCTCACTCATGGAAACCGTTAGGCGCCACCCGGGCAGCAGGACTACCAGGCTCGCCACGAGCACGGCCACCGGCCGCACGTTTCCAACGCCGAGCAGGTCGAAGCCGAACGCCACCGCCGCTGCCACGGCGGCCATCAAGACGGTGCCCAGGGGCAGGAGTTGCTCGCGGCCGGCCACGAAGTGCATCGAGGCGCCCACCACGGCACCTAACGCGGCCGCGAGTCCCAGCTCGATGAGGTCGGCGCGCAGCAGCAGCGCCGCCGAGGCGCTCAGCAGCGCATTGGCCAGCGTGTCGAGGATCAACGACCGGTTGGCATGCCACGCCAGCAGGCTGGTGATCCGGTCGGCCGCGTCGCGCGTCGAGATCTCGTCGTTCACCACCCGCTCCAGCACCCGGTGCAGCGCCACCGCCCGCGTGAAGTCGGGGCCGCGCGTGCGCACGCGAATCACCTCGGTCCAGCGCAGCCCCCCCTTCGCGAGGGTGATGAAGATTGCCGTGGCCGTGGCTGTGCAGTCGGCGGAGAAGCCGAACTTGGACGCCAGAAACTCCAGCCCCTCCTCGGTGCGTGCCGGCACCTCATCCACCGCCGCATACGCGCGGGCGGTGATGATGATGAACCGCACGGTGTCCTCCTCCGTGGCCGACGCCGCGGCGGGCGGCGCCTCGTACAGCGCGGTCAGGGAGAGGTTGTGCGCGGGGGTCGGGGAGCGGGGCGAGGCAGTCATTCGGTGCGTGGAGAGTTGCTGGACCTTAGCGCGACGGCCCCCTCCCGAGAAGGGGAACGGCGACGTGCCTCCCTCATGCCGGGAGCCTCGGCGCGCCCTGATGTTCCCGCCGCGCCTTGCGACCGCACCGAGGCTGCGGCATATACCGCTCATGCTCTCAATTGACCTGACTGGACGCCGCGCCCTGGTCGCCGGTGTCGCCGACGATGGTGGATTCGGTTTCGCGATTGCCAAGGCCCTGGCGGAAGCCGGCGCGACCGTGTGCGTGGGCACGTGGCCCCCGGCGCTCAACATCTTCATGAACCTGCTGGAGCGGGGAAAGCTCGACGAATCCCGCCGTCTCGCGAGCGGCGAGCTGCTGCAGTTCGAGCGCATCTACCCGCTCGATGCGGCCTTCGATACGCTGGCCGACGCACCGGGAGACATCCGCACCAACAAGCGTTACAAGGACACCGGCGACTTCTCCATCGACGGCCTCGCCCAGCGCCTGACGAGTGACTTCGGACCGCAAAGCCTCGACATTCTGGTGCATTCGCTGGCCAATGGTCCCGAGGTCAAGAAGTCGCTGCTCGACACCTCGCGCTCGGGATACCTCACCGCCATCGGCGTGAGTGCGTATTCCCTCATCGGCATGCTGGCACGGCTCGGACCGCACATGCGGCCCGGCAGCTCGGTGCTCTCGCTCACCTACATGGCGAGTGAGCGGGTCATCTCGGGATACGGTGGCGGCATGTCCTCCGCCAAGGCGGCCCTAGAGAGCGACACGCGCACGCTGGCCTTCGAGGCAGGACGGAAGTGGGGCGCGCGGGTCAACACCATCTCCGCCGGTCCCTTTGCCTCGCGCGCCGCGAGCGCTATCGGCATCATCGAGAAGATGGTGGAGTACTGCGAGATCAATACACCCCTGCCCGAGGCACTCACCGCCTCGGAGGTGGGAAACACGGCGGCCTTCCTCGCCTCGCCGCTCGCCACCGGCATCACGGGCAGCATCGTCTATGTGGACAAGGGCTATCACGCCATGGGCATGGCCGTCGCCACGCCATCATGGATGCAGAGCGGGGCACAGGCGCCATAGCTCCGGCGACTGTGCCCCGTGCGTATCCCCGTTCGCATGCGCCGGAATTACCGTCTCCGTCGCGCCGTTGAGTCAGGAAGGAAGGAGAAGGGCTGCTGCACCACCTGGCTCACCGGATTTCCCTTGAGGATCGCGGGGAAATACTGCTGGTCCCGCAGCGCCACGCGCACGGGATCGATCAGGAGCGCGTGGGTGGTCGTCACCACGTTGAACGTCTCGATGATGACGTCGCCCCGCTGATTCACCACGAATTCTGCCAGGAGCCGGCCGGCGACCAGGTTCTCATACAGCGAATCCGGATACACGGGATGCTGGATGGAACTGGAGTCGACGCGCGCGGGCGAGTCCACCTGGAGAGCGGTGAACACCGATTTGGCGGCGACCAGTTCGGCGATTTCCGCGGCGGCGGTGATTTCGGTCTTCTTGCGCTTTTTCGGGCGGAGTTCACCCTGGCGCGACCAGAGGACGACGGTGCCACAGGCACTGCTGACAGAACGGTTTCCCTGGAACTCGGCGGGCACACTGGCGGCGCCGCTATACACCTCAATGCCTTCGAACGACCGCGGATCGACGGAATCAAGGTCGAACTCGCCGGCGTAGAGCGGGCTGCCGTCCATCCACGTGAGCGGGGAACAGCGGGCGCCCCGGAAGCGGACCTGGGTGCGGAAGCCGCGCGACTCCACCCGCACGCCGGGAATCATGCGGAACATGTCGGTCATGTTCGACGGATTGCGGCGTTCGATCTGCTCGCGGCTGATGAAGTAGCCGATGCCGCGCGACTGCCGCTGGTAGAAGCCCGCCATGCGGCCCGTGACCTCACGGCGTCCCGTCACCACAACCGGCCGCAACTCCATCGCCAGTCGCCGCAGGACAAAGTTGGCGGTCACGGTCTTGCCCGCCAGCACGTTGATCCGCACGGAATCGGGCGCAAACCCGATGCGTCGCACATGGATCGTGAGCGGGCCCACCGAGGATTTCACGAGCGTGAACTTGCCCCCCGGGTCCGACTCCCCGCGCATCGCCGATCCCGTCACCGACACCTGGGCGCCCTCCACCGGCAGGCCTAACGAATCGCGCACGGTTCCCTCCACCCCGCCCCTTCCCACCTCACCCTCCTGTGCCCGTGCCTCACCCGCCGCGAATCCGAGGCTCATCACCACGGCCGCGAGTACAGATCTGGTTACGTCGGCACGCCAATGACGAGGGATGTGCACTCTGTCCTCTTCGCTTGCGCGGGTTAGGGGGCTTCAGGGGGGGAGCATGAAGCGTGGGGCAAGGACCGGGCAGCAATCCTAGCCCTCCGGACGTGAAAGGACACTATCCGCGCTCGCGAGCGCGGGTTGTACGCCCAGCGCTTTCCCATCGTCATGGTACCCCGGACCGGCACGATCGTGCGCCTCGCTCCCGGCTTGCGGCGAGCCTGCAGCTGTCATGATGAAGCCGCACGACCCGCGTGTCGGGAATCGCGCGACAGCATCCCGCCTACGCTCGCCTCCTGGCCGCCCCCCGGCGACGATGATGGGCCGAAATGCCCGAATTATCGTGCAGGACGCGGTCCTGACGTCGCCGATGCGACGATGGCGCTCGCCCTGTCCCGGTCCTCAGTCGCGAGTTCTGGCGATAAGCTGCCGCACCCGTCCACTCACTGATTCTGCGGACGCATGCCGTACCAGGTCACCGCGGAGTCCTGGCTCATCAGCGCGAACCGTGGACAGACCCAACGCTGGTCGGTGTAGTAGCAGCCCGCCATGATGGATCCCATGAATGTCGATTTGGGTTGGGGATAGTTGTCTTTCTGCAGCGAATCGTCGATGACGATGGCGTATCCCACCGTCCGTCCGCGGAGCGAGTCGCTTGCCACGTAGGACAGACGCCATCCCGATGGAATGCTGTCGATCCAGATGTAGCCTGACGCCGACGGCAGCGGGTAGCGCACGGAGTCGCCGAAGCGCAACCAGCGCGCGGCAATCCTGCCCTGCTTGAGTGCTTCGGTGGAGACGGTGCGTGAGCCGACCTCTGGGGAAAAGCGCAGGAAGGCGCGTCGGTTGCCCTCGCTCACGGTCGTCGTGTCCGCGAAGGCGCGGTCGTCGGTGAACTCCAAGGTGCTGGCGTATCGCAGCACTTCCGTGGCCGACGCCTGGTCGATGGAGGTGAAGGGGGGCGGAGGCGTGGGTCGCGGCGCTGCCGCCTGCACCGCTTCCGACCGTTGGCTGTCAGATTGTAGCGTCGGTCCGGGCTTTGTACACGCTGCCAGCACGAGTATCGCGGCGGACAGTCGCATCGCCAACCGACTCGACGTCCGGGGTGCGAGGGACGTATGGATCATGAAAGATCTCCCGAGAGTAAGGGGGCCTCGATTCACGGCGCGCCGTACGTCCGCATGCGCGCCACGTGAGGTTGCAGCACCGCGTCGCAATCCTGCCAGAGGGTCCGCACGATGGCGGCGTACTGTGCCGCCCCCGCCGAGTCGCCGCGCCCGTGCGCCAGGTCGGCTCGCAACATCAGCACGCGCACGAGACCTCCCGCGCCAGACTGCCAGCGGAGCAGGTTGCGGCCGGCGGAAGGAAGGGCCGTCAGGTATTGGTTCAGTGCCGCCAACGCCCCGGTGGTGTCACCCGATGCACGCAGCAGCCAGGCGCGGAGAAAAACAAACTCCGGGCCGTAATCGCCCGGTGACACGTCTGCGGACCCCGCGGCGATCGTTCGCAGCTCGCCGCGCATCTGCGCCACGTCCCCTCGGGCGTGTGCCGCCTCGGCGGCGAGAAAGGTGTTGAGCTCCGGGCGGTTGTGCTCGGGGAGCGCCCCGGTCTCGGGGTAGGCGAACATCAGGGTCTGCGCCAGCAGCAGCTCCTCCGTGTCCTTCAGCTCGCGGCCGTGCAGCGACTGCCGCATAGCGTTGCGTGCGCGGACCGCCAACTGGCGCGTGACCGCCGCCGGCCCACCAGGAAAGACATTGGCGGCCAGCGCGTAGGTCTCGTCGGCCACCGCGGCGGGCATCGGTCGTGAACCACCCATCGTGTGCAGCGTGTCGTACAGGACACCCCGCTTGGCCAACTCGGCGCTGAGCGCCGACCGTCCCGTGAGCAGCGCGACGACGGAGAGCCCGCCCGCATCCAGCGGCGAGGCCGTCTCCGCGTCGAGCAGCAACGAGTCCGACAGCGCCTTCGCCTGTGACCATCGTCCGAGCTTCAACAGCAGGCGGAGCTCGACCACCGGGAATCGAGTCCATCCGGCTCGCCGTGGTTCCAGCCGCCGAGCCATCCTGATCTCACCCAGCGCGGACGGGACGCCGCGCGCCGTGTCCACCCGTCCCACGTTCTCCAGCGCAAGCGCATACGACTCGCGAGCGCGCGCAGTCTCCGGTGCGTCGGCCACCCAGCGCTCGGTGAGCTGCACCAGCACGCCGCGGTTGCGGTCCACGGCGGCCCGATACGTGGAGGGTCGCGACCCGGGCACTGCCTTGAGGAAGTCAGACAGGAGCCACGGGACGGCGCTCAGCGTGTCGCCCGTCACGCCGGGGTAGGCGGCAAACTCCACGGTGTCCCGCGCCAGCGTGAAGCCCCTGATGTAGTCGTTAGGCGAGGCCAGCAGCAACTGCTCCAGTCGCGTCACGGCGGCACTGCCGAACGCCTGCTGGAAGGAGGGTACGATCTCCAGCGCGCGCGCATAGGCATCCACGCCCGCCCGCCGGCTGGTGCGAAAACTCCATCCGGAAGGACTGCGGGCGTCCTGCACCACGACGCGGTCCCGCGACAGGCACTCGCCACGGCCGTACCACGCGGCGAAATCGGCGCTGTCCCGCTGGATCAGGGTGTCGTAATCGGCGCAGGCCTGCGCCAGCTCCCCCCGGGCAAGCGCCAGCAGCGCCTGCGCGCGCAAGCGGTCGCGCTCACGAATTCCCGCGGCCAGCGCGGACGAGGCATGGCCCGACGCCTGAAGGAAGTGGCTGCCCGGCAGCCACGACGCCAGCTGCGCCGCCCACAGGTGGGCCTCGGCGTATCCGTCGTCCATGGCGGATGCGCGGGCAAACTCGGCGTATGCGGAGTCGAGGTCCCACCGGTCCAGTGCGCGTTTCGCGTTCACGTACGTGAGCACCGCCGCCAGGTTGCGCGACCCGGCGGCAGGCGCGGGATCCTGCGTCACGTTCGTGCGGATCACCAGTGAATCCGCAACGGCGGCCAGGGCGACCGCCACGTCGCCGCTCGGATCCACGCGCGCATTCTCGCGCGCCATCGGCTGCGCCGAGCGTCGCACCACGTCGTACACGGCCGCGCGGATCTCCACGCTGTTCGACGCCGTCACCACGTTGCCCCATACCAGTCGGCCCGCGCGAAGCCGGCGCGCCACGCGCGTGGCCTGTTCCAGTGACTTCACCTGTCCGCCCTCGCGTGACACGGCGTCGCGCACACGCATTTCGTCCACCAGCCGCAATCCCGTCCATCGCGCGAACGCATCGAAGAGCAGCCGTGAACACTCCTCCGCACCCAGTCCCTGGCGCTGCGCCGAGGAATCGTGCGCCAGGGGCAGCACCACGAACAACGAAGCGTCCATGTCGTCCACGCTGCCGTAGACAGGCCAGAACCTGAAACCCACCACCGCGAGCACCGCGGCAACCGCCAGCCCCAGCGCCGCCAGCCGCATCCTTCGCACGCCCGGTCGCCCCCCCTGCTCCATCATCGGGCCGGTGGCACTCAACTCCCGGGCAAAGGCCCGGGCGGTCGTGAATCGCTCCGTGGGATCGAAGGCCAGCGCACGCCGCACCGCGCGATCGACGTGCGGCGGCACGCCGGTACGCCGCAGCGTGATCGGCTTCGGTTCCACCCGGAACCGGTCGGCCATGATAACGGTCCCGCCGGGGCCGGCGTGAGGCGGCTCCCCGGTGAGCATCTCGTACAGCACGCAGGCGAGTGAATAGATGTCACTGCGACCGTCCAGGTCGCGCTCACCGCTGGCCTGCTCCGGACTCATGTACTCCGGCGTGCCCACCACGATGCCGCTGCGCGTCATGCCCGTGCGCGTCGCCATGTGGATGGCGCGGGAGATGCCGAAGTCCGACAGGAAAGCATGGTCGCCCATCAGCAGGATGTTCTCCGGCTTTACATCCCGGTGCAGGATGTCGAGCTCGTGCGCATGCGCCAGCGCATCGCTCACCTCCGCCGCGATCGAGACAGCGCTCTCGACCGAAAGGGGCCCCTCGCGCTCCATCCGCCCCCGGAGTGTCTCACCCTCGACGAACGGCATGATGAAGTACAGCAGGCCGTTCGCACTGCCGGAGTCGAACAGCGGAAGGATGTGCGGGTGCTGCAGGCGCGCGATGAGCTGGATCTCGCGCAGGAAGCGGTCGGCGCCGATGCCGTCGGCGAGCTCCTGATGCAGCACCTTGACCGCGACGGGACGCCCGTGTTTTACGTCCATGGCCCGGAACACGGTGCTCATGCCCCCGCGCGCCACGAGACCCTCGACGACATAATGCTCGCCCAGCGCCTCCGTGAGCTGCTCGGTCAGAGATTCCATGCTACCTCACCCGTGCTGAGACCGCTGTTCGAAGATAGGTTAACCGGCACTCATCGGACAGTGTAACGTCTGCGACGATCCCACTTACCATTTTCGCCCATGCCATCCTTCGACTCCCTTGTGACCAGTTGCAGCCGTTTTTCCAGTTTCCGCTTCATTGTGATCGCGATTGGAGTCGCGGGCTGCGTCAGGGTCGGGTCGGTCGCACGCACGACGTCCGCCGAGCGCGGTGCTTTCGACGTGATCATCGAGAACGCGCACCTCGTGGACGGCACCGGCAATCCGTGGTTTGGGGGTGAAGTGGGCATTCGCGGCGATCGCATTGCCGCCATCACCTTTCCCGGGGGCCTGAAGAACGCCATCGCGCGCGAGCGCGTGGATGCGCGGGGCCACGTGGTCGCTCCCGGCTTCATCGACATTCAGGGCCACTCGTGGGACGCCCTGCTGTGGCAGGATGGCCGCGTCGTCTCGAAGGTGACGCAAGGGGTCACCAGCGAAATACTTGGTGAAGCCACCACCCCGGCCCCGGCGAATGCGAAGGTCGATGCCTTGCTCGGCGCGTCCGACTTCCCGCCGCGGCGGGCCGCCTTGCAGCGCGTCTTTGGGGGAACGCACGGCTTCGATGCCTGGCTGCGCGCGATGGAGCAGAACGGCATTTCCGTCAACGCGGGCTCCTACCTTGGCGCCGAGACGGTGCGAGCGTACGCCATGGGCCAGTCGCCGGGCGCGCCCAGCGCGGCACAGCTCGACACCATGCGCAGGGTGGTGCAGCACAGCATGCGCGACGGCGCATTCGGCATCTCCAGCGCGCTCATCTATCCGCCCGGCTCCTACGCCGGCACGGAAGAGTTGGTGGAAATGGCCCGCGCCATGGCGCCGTTTCAGGGAGGCTACATCACCCACATGCGCTCGGAGGACGATTCACTCTTCGAGGCGATGGACGAGGCGTTGCGCATCGGGCGCGAAGGGGGCGTGCGGGTCACGATCTATCATCTCAAGGCGTCCAACCGGCGCAACTGGAGCAAAGCGCCGGCCATGGTCGCGAAGATCGATTCGGCCCGGGCGGCAGGCGTGGATGTCACCGCGACGATGTATCCCTATCCCTTCTCCGGAAATAACCTCGGGGAGTGCATCCCCGACTGGGCGGCGGAAGAGGGCAAGCTCTTCAACAACCTGCGGAACGCCGCCACGCGTGAGCGCATCGTGCGGGAAATGACCGACGAGAAGGGCGCACCCCTCTGCCAGCTCGAGGGACCCACGGCGTACATGGTGGCCGGCTTCACCAGGCCGGAATTCCAGAAGTACGAGGGCAAGCGCCTGAGCGAGATCGCGGCCGACCTCAATCGTCCGTGGGCCGAGGCAATCGTCGATCTGATGCTCGCGGAAGGGCGTGACCTGAGCAAGATCAACTTCACGATGTCGGAGGACAACGTACGCATGCAGCTCCAGTCGCCGTGGGTGAGCATCGGCACCGATGCCGGCGGCTTCGATCCCGACAGCGCCAAAGGCGTCGTGCATCCGCGTGCGTACGGGACGTACCCCCGCATCCTGGGTCGCTATGTGCGGGAGCAGAAGCTCCTGACGCTCGAGGACGCGGTACGGCGCATGTCGTCCGCGGTGGCAGCCCGGCTCGGCCTGCCAGACCGCGGCATGCTCCGCGAAGGGATGTTTGCCGACATCGTCATCTTCGACCCGGCCACCGTGCTCGATGTGGCCACGCCCGAGTTGCCGCACCGCATCAGCACCGGCGTGGAGCAGGTGTGGGTGAACGGCGTGCGCGTGCTCCGCGATGGACGCCACACCAACGCGAAGCCCGGACGCGCCCTCCGCGGGCCCGGCTGGATGGACGCCCGCTGACGATTCCACTCTGCCCCCGTCCCCCTCTCCCCCTCGGTTCCGATGAAGAAAATCCTCGCGCTCGTGGTGGTGCTGCTCCTCGTAGCGTTAGGCAGCGCGGGTGCGTATCGCGCCCTCAAGTTGCGGTCGCGCGTGCTGGCCTCGGCGCCCCCCGACGTGGTGGTGGCCAATTCACCCGTGAATGCGGAGCGCTTTCGTCAGGCCCTGCGCTTTCCGACGATCTCGACGCAGGACAGCGCATCGTGGAATCCGGCGCCGTTCGCAGACTTCCACGAGTTCCTGCGCAGCGCCTATCCGCGCGTGGATTCCGCGCTCACGCGGGAGGTCGTGAACGGCTACTCGCTGCTCTACACCTGGAAGGGCAGCGATTCGACGCTCGCTCCGATGTTGCTCACCGGGCACTTCGACGTGGTACCGGTCGAGCCGGGCAGTGAGCCGCAGTGGACCCACGCCCCTTTTGCGGGCGATACCGCCGACGGGATGATCTGGGGCCGCGGCGCGGCGGACGACAAGATCTCGGTCATCGGATTGCTCGAGGGCGTCGACCTGTTGCTGGCGCAGAATCTCGTGCCCAGACGCACGGTGGTGCTGGCGTTCGGTCACGACGAGGAGGTGGGCGGTGCCGCGGGCGCGGGCGAAATCGCGAAGCTGCTGCAGTCCCGCTACGGGAAGGTTGCATTCCTGGTGGATGAGGGGGGCTTCGTGACGCGTGGCATCGTCCCCGGCGTCCGCCGGCCGGTGGCGCTCATCGGCGTGGCGGAGAAGTCATCGCTGACGGTCGAGCTGACGGTCACAGGCACCGGCGGGCACTCCTCCATGCCGCCCGATCACTCGGCGCTCGGCGTGCTCGCCCGTGCGCTGGTGCGCCTGGAAGACAACCAGATGCCCGCCCGCTTCACTCCAGCCACGCGGGCGTTCCTCACGAACATGGCGGCCGAGGGCTCCTTCACCATGAAGTTCGCCTTCGCCAACCTCGATGTGCTGGAACCGGTGGTGCTCAACACGCTGATCGGCATGCCGCAGACGGCCGCCACCGTGCGCACGACCACGGCGGTCACCATGGCCAGCGGAAGCCCGAAGGAGAACGTGCTCCCGATTCGGGCCAGCGCGGTCGTCAACTTCCGTATCCTTCCAGGGGACTCGGTGCAGGGTGTCCTGGATCACGTGACGCGCACCATCGACGACTCGGCCGTGCACGTGCGCGTGCTGGGCACTCCGCGGGAACCGTCGCCGGTGTCCAGCACCACGACTCCCGAGTACCGCACGCTCGAAAAGACCATCGGCCAGCTTTATCCCGGCGTCGTACCCACGCCGTACCTGCTGACCGCCGCCACCGATACCCGGCACTACGAAGGCTTGACGACGAACATCTATCGTTTTGCCCCGGCGGTACTTACCGCGGAGCTGGTGGCCGGGGCGCATGGCACCAACGAGCGGGTCGGGCTGGCCGATTTCGAGAACGGGGTGAGATTCTGGGCGCAGTTCGTGCTCAACGCGCAGTAGGCCGTCCGCCCCTATCTTTGCACCTGAGCATTTCCCTTGCCACGCAGCCCGACCGATCATCCGGTGTCCGACGCCAAGCTCTGCCCTCAGTGCGGCCGCACCTACCCCGCCTCCGACCGCTTCTGCACGGTGGATGGAGCGGCGCTCATGGCATCGGGCACCTCCGATTCCCTGATCGGGGCCGTGCTCGCCGAGCGATATCTCGTGCGCGAGCGCCTGGGAGAGGGCGGGATGGGCGAGGTGTACCTGGCCGAGCACGTGCGCATGAAGCGGAAAGTCGCGGTGAAGCTTATGCGCCCCTGGATGGCGGGCGATCCCCTCGCGGTGTCGCGCTTTCACCGGGAGGCGGAGAACGCCTCGCAGATCACGCACCCCAACGTGGCGCAGGTCTACGACTTCGGCGAGACCGCCGAAGGGGCGTTGTACCTGGCGATGGAATACGTACCGGGTGAACCCCTCTCGGCGATCCTCGATCGCGAGAAGCGGCTGAACGCTGTGCGGACCGCGGAGATCGTGCGACAGACCGCGGAAGCACTCGTGGCCGCGCACGGCATGGGCATCCTGCATCGCGATCTCAAGCCAGATAACGTGATGGTGGCGCGCGCGCGCAACGGCGCGGATATCGTGAAGCTGGTGGACTTCGGCATCGCCCGCATCATGTCGCGGGGCACGCAGCAGTTCACGTCGACGGGCATCGTGATTGGCACGCCGGAGTACATGAGTCCGGAGCAGCTGGCGGGCGACAACCTCGACGAACGATCGGATCTGTACGCGCTCGCGCTGATTGCTTTCCGCGCGCTCACGGGACACGCGGCCTTTCCGGAGGGCACCGGCGGCGAGGCGATCGTGGCTCGCCTCACGAATCGCGCGCGGCCGCTGCACGAGGTCATGCCCGACGTCGCCTGGCCGTTACTCCTTCAGGACGCGTTCACGCGCGCGCTCGACGCCGACCCCGCGCGCCGCTTCGCGGATGCGATGGAGTTCGCGATGGAGGTTGACGCCGCCATATCGCAGATGCCGCTGAGCGAAGAAGAGCGCTCGTACCTGGTGCTCCTGGCGCAGCGAACAGCCACCCCCACGCGGTTGAGCGCGTTGCGCGATGCGCACACGCCCGCGCGCGCGATGAGCGCGTTGCGCACGCCGACCCCCGTGGCGGCGCAGCCGGCAGCAATGCCGGCGGCGCCGGGAATTGCGCGCGATCGTCCTCCGGTCGTCACCGATCCGGACATGCAGGGGTCCGCGGCCGCTCCGACCGCTCTGGCAGCCGCAAGCTGGACGACGGGAGTTCCCTCAGCCGGCGCCCAGTTCGATGCGGCGCACGCGGCCGCCGGAATCGATGCGGCGCACGCCGTCGGCGTCGCCGTCGTCGCCACCGCCACGGCGCGGCGGGTCGCCTCGCGGACCCGTCGCCTCGGATTCCTCAGTGTCGGTGCGCTGGTCATCGTGGCGCTCGCGTACGCATCGTTTCACCGCCGCCCGTCCGCCGTGGATGCGGATGCCGGTGCGTCGCAGGCGCTGGCCGTGGCGGACTCGATCGCGGGTGCCAGCAGCACGCCGCTCCCCGCGCTCGTCCTGCCAGAGGCGAGCCCGCGGGACAGCACGGTGCCGCTCGACGTCGCGCGCATCGCGAAGGCGCGCAGTGGGGTCTTTCAGGTGTTGTCGGCGGCGGGTCGGGGCAGCGCCTTTCTCGTCGACTCTGGTGGCATTCTGTTCACGGCCGCATCACTCGTGCCGCCGGACAACCTCGTGCAGGTCTTTGTCGACGCGGACCACACGTTGCATGCCTCGGTGCTCACCGTAGACCGCCGGGCAGGTGTCGCCGCGCTGCTCGTCTCGGCGACGAAGTGTCCGCGATGCCGAACGGTCGTGGATGAGGAACTCGCTGGCGCGACCCCGCCGTCCGTGGCGGTCGGCGACTTGCTGCTGGTGCTCTCCGCCACGGGCCGCACCGCGGTCGGGATGATGAAGGCGAGCATCAGTCGTTCGTCGTCCACGGGTCTGGGTCTCGTGGCCCCGATGGGTGCGCTCGCGTTAGGCGCACCCCTGCTCACGCCAGCGGGAGGTCGCGTGGCGGGGGTTGCGACGTCGCGACGGGCGGCCGCGTCGGCGCCGGTGCTGCGCGCCCTCTTGCGCACGGCGCGTGCCGCCGCTCACACCACCACACCGAACGACACGCTGTATCGCACCTGGCCCGCCACGGTCGTGGCGGCCGGTCAGCTGGAAGGTGCGGAGTCGCTGGGCGCCGCTGCGCTCGCGGAGTACCGGGTGGAGCAGGGAGGGTTCAGCGTCTTCGTCATGACGCCGACGGTGTGGGCGTGGCGCGTCGCCCAGTCGCCGTCCAACGCCGACGTGCCAGCGAATGTGTTCGCCATCGAGCCACCCGCCACCCTCGCCCCCGATCCGCTGTCCGCGTGGGGCGGATGGAACGGATACCGCAACGAGCACCGCGCGGTCGTCATCATCGAGGTGACGCCGAAGGATGCCGCATTTCCCTCCCGCCCCGCGAAGGCGCTCGACTGGCGCCGAGGCGACGTAGTCTCCGTCACGTTGAAACGCGACAGCGACACGCTCGTGCCGCTCGAGAGCCAGCGGGTGCCGGCCGTGACGAACCTCGAGCCATACCGACGCGACGCCAAGGCCCGCGTTCCCAGCAGTGCGGTCTACGTCTTCCATCCCACGGACTTCGTACCGGCCTCGGGGCAGTACTCGGTGGAGATTATGGACGCCGAGAAGTCTCGCCGGGTAAGAGTCGACCTGCCGGCGGCGATCCTGCAGCGTATCGCGACCGAACTGCAATCGTGGCAGCGGAAGTAGCGATGCAGGCGGGCGCCCTGGTCTGGCGCGCAGGCCGCGAGGCGCAATCGTCCGCCGGCCTCGTCTACCGGGACGTGGCCAACGCCTCGCTCGCCACGCGGCAGCATTCCGCCAGAACCGCCGCCCCCACGAAGATGACCCCTTCTGCGGCGTAGAAGCGCGAGGAGTGAGCCGCGATGGTCTCGCCGCCGGGCTCACGAGCGCCAAACCTGAGAAAGCAGCCCGGTATGCGCTCCTGATAGAAGGCGAAGTCCTCCCCGCCCATGTTGGTGATGCCGAAGGGGACCACCGCGTCGTCACCAAGGACGGCCCGTGCGGCGGCGGACGCCCATCGTGACTCGCGTTCAGGATTCACGATGGGCGGCGTCCCGTGCTCCACGTCCACGCGGGCCCGCACGCCGTACGCGCTGGCGACCGAGGTGGCGATGCGTTCGAGTTCCTCGCATAGCGTGGCGCGCGTGTGCGCATCCATCGCGCGCAACGTCCCCGTGAGTATGGCGCGCTCGGGAATGACATTGGACGCCACGCCCGCGTGGACACTGCCCACGGTGCATACGGCGGCGGCTGCGGGGTCAATCCGGCGGGCGACGATGGTCTGCAAGGCGGTGATCAATGCTGCCGCGGCCACGATGGGATCGGCGGCTTCGTGCGGGCGCGCGCCGTGTGCGCCGCGGCCCACCAGCTCGATGGTGAAGGCGTCAGCCGATGCCGCCAAGGGACCGGCCTGCGCGATCACCTGCCCCAGGTCGAATCGCCGGTCCACGTGCCCGCCGAAGATCGCACGGACGCTGTCCAGCACGCCGCTGGCCAGCACCGCGGCGGCCCCGGCGCCCACCTCCTCCGCCGGTTGTAATATCACCAGCACGTCGCCCGCCGCCGGCTTGCGGCACAGCTCCATCGCCGCCCCGACAGCCCATGCTGCGTGCACGTCATGACCGCAGGCGTGCATGACGCCCGGCACCGCACTGGAGAAGTCGAGCCCCGAGGCCTCCTGGATGGGCAGGGCATCGATGTCGCCACGCACGGCGACCACGGGCGCGCCGGCATCACGACCCCGCACGCGCGCCACCACGCCGGTATTCGCGACGCGCTGCACCTCGCAGCCCAGCGACGCGAGCAGCTCCGCCAGCCGGTCGGAGGTCGCATACTCCTTCCACGAGAGCTCCGGGTGCCGATGGAGCTGGCGGCGAAGGCACACGAGGGTCGAGAGCTCGCCGTCGGTGAAGCGTGAGACCGCCGCATCGGGGGCCACGATTGCGCCCCTCGGCGTCGCTATCGCCATCTCAACAGCAGCATCGCGGCTCCTCCCCTGTGTGTGCGCCCCATCACTCGACGGCATACGTTGCACCTGACCGCGGAAACCTGCCACCCCTGGCTACTCGCCGAGCCGCTCCAGCCGCACGGTGAGCGCGTCGATGCGAGGCAGGTCCACCTCCACGCCGATGCCCGGCACGTCCACGGGAACGGTGACCATGCCATCTGATCCCATGGTCCACTCCGGTGTCACGACGTCCTGCGCCCAGTATCGCGCACTGGGACTCAGGTCGCCGGGCTTCTGGAAGTTCGGCAGGGACGCGAGCGCCACGTTATACGCACGGCCGATGCCGCTCTCCAGCATGCCCCCACACCAGACCGGAATGCCGTTCGCGGCGCAGTAGTCGTGGATGGCCAGCGACTGCGCGAACCCTCCCACACGGCCAGGCTTGATATTGATCAGGCGCCCGGCGCCGAGCGTGACCATGTCCTGTGCCCGGTCAAGCGAAGTGATGGATTCGTCGAGACAGATCGGGGTCCGCAGCCGCTGCTGCAGCGTGCCGTGCCGGACGATGTCGTCCCACGCCAGGGGTTGCTCGAACATCATGAGCCCCAGGTCGTCCATCGCTACCAGCGCGTCTGCGTCGTCCAGCGTGTACGCGTTGTTGGCATCGGCCATGAGCGGGGCATCGGGAAAGGCCTCGCGCACCGCACGCACGTACTCCACGTCCTTGCCCGGCTTGATCTTGATCTTGACCTTCTGGTAGCCCTCGGCCAGCGCCGAGCGGGCCCGCTCCACCAGCGCCGCCGGCGAGGACTGGATACCTAACGAGATACCGACCGGGATCTGCTCGCGCGTGCCGCCCACGAGCCGGGACAGCGAGATGCCGAGGCGCACCGACTCCACGCCCCACATGCCCATCTCCACCGCCGCCTTCGCCATCTGGTGTCCCCGGAAGTCCTGCTCCAGCACCGCGTGCACGTCGCTCGGGCGCTCGAACCTCGCGCCGAGCACGCGCGGCGCGATCCACTTCGAGATGGCCAGCCACGCCGTGTCGATGGTCTCGGAGGTGTAGTTGGGCGTGTCGTCCGCGACGCACTCGCTCCACGCCACCGCGCCGCTCGCGTCATGCAGTTCCAGCAGCGCAATGCGCCGCTCGGTCATGGTGCCAGACGAGATCTGGAATGGCTCTCGTAAGGGAAGCCGGATCTCGCGCAGGGTGATGCGGGTGAGTTGCAGCATGCCAAATGGAGGGGCAGGAGAGTGGAAAGGGCGGTAGCGCGGTTTCGCGCAACGCGGCAGGACCGTCGGGAGAACGCGGGCGCAATGGCCCGACAGGCCACCGTCGTTAGGCCGGCGGTGTCACGACATAATATGGAGGATGTCCGGCTACGCTGCGCACGAAGCGCGTCGCCCGGCCACCGCGGGCGTACAGTGCGACCATCGCCTGCCGGATATTCAGGCGCCAGCGCAGGGCCGCTGCCGGATCTTCCGCCTGAATCTTCGCGATGTCATCGGGAATCTGGACCCGCACGGCCGCCGGGTGGTCGGGCAGGCTGAGACAGGGATGGCCCGCGGCATCGATCGGGTTGGAGAGCGGGATCTGCGCGTCGCCCTCGACCACAGAGGCCGCAGCCTCCGCGTGCTCTGCCTGCGAGAGGGTCCAGCCGATCACGAACCGGTCGGTCGGCATCGACCCGTGCAGCGCACTGCCCGTGCTCCCGTACATGTTTTCCACGTACTCCACCGGAAATGCGCCAAGGCGGTTGAAGTTGAAGTGTGCGTTGCGCGCCACCAGCGGATCGTACGTCCAGAGCATCAGGTCCACCCCCAGCGCGCGGACACACTCGCGTTGATAGTGCTTCAACTGGTCGCCGATATGGTGTCCTCTCGCCTCTTCCCGCACGGCCAGCATGTCCGACCAGTGCGCCGGCCGCCCGTCGCGGAGGCCGGTGAGTCCGAAGACGAAGCCCACCATCCGCCCGTTGCCGTCAAAGGCGCCCGCGGTCACGCCACCGACCTTCTGGGATACCCGCAGGATCGCGGCGGGCACGCGCTCGCTGAATCCGCGGCCCCAGATCTCCTCCTGAATCTCACAGCACTCGAGATACTCCTCGAGGGTCGCCAGGTCCCGAATAGTGGGGCGCTGCAATTGGTGGCTCATGCGCTCGGAAAGGAGTTGCTCGACGGACGGCGGACGCGTAGAATAATCGAAACAGAATTGTATACAAATTTCAAGGACAGAATGCGGACCTGACGGCACCGGCGCAAGTCCGCGGCCTGCGCCCCGGGGGGGACGTGTCCTGCCGCACCCGCGCGGCCCCCGCCCGATGCACCGGCGCCGAGACATCGGCGCCGCGGCGGGCGTTACGGCGGGCGTTACGAAAGGCGTTTCTGTGGCGAGGGAATGCGTCACTCGCCACCTCGCGTTCCGGGTGTCTCGCCAGCGGTCGTTAGGTGCTGTTCAGGTGCGGATGATTGGATTCCAATGATGGAGCCTGGCAACGTTCATCGGTGCGCGGCATCACTGCGGCGCGCCTGGGCCCGTGGGAACGGGGAGGACATATTGTGACGCCATCGGTAAGAGGCGGCGCAGCGAAGCGGGGGGCACGGCCCGAACTCGTCTATCGCAAGTTGCGCGAACTCATTGTGCGCGGGCAGCTTGCGCCCGGCACGCGCATCGTGGAAACCGACGTCGCTGCGCGGCTCGGCGTCAGTCGCACGCCCGTACGAGGAGCGCTGCAGCGCCTGCAGCAGGAAGGCTACATCATCGATTCCCCCGCCCTCCAGCAGTCGCGACCGACGGTGGCGCCGCTCACGCGGGAAGACGCGCGCGAACTCTTCTCCATCGTCTCGGAGATCGAAGGGCTGGCCGCGCGGTTCGCCGCCCAGCGTCCCGCCGCTGCACGCGACAAGCTGGCCACGGAACTCACGACGATCAACGAGCAGTTCAAGAAGGCCGCCCAGGCCCGGCGCCCGAATCACAACAAGCTCTGGGAGCTCGA
>JBDSVW010000206.1:0-7363 GCA_039927015.1 Gemmatimonadaceae bacterium
GAGCCGATGACCAGGTCGAGCGGACGATCCGGAAAGCGGGGGCGGAAATTCCCGAGCTCCACTTCGCGCGGAATCTCCCCCGCCCAGACAATCACGCGCGCCAGCGGCGTAGACCCCGCCGTCACCCATCGCATGAGCGTCGCGACTCCCTGCGAGAAGCCTAACGCGGTCACCGCGCGTCCCGGCACGAGCTGGCGCGCCACCTCATCCAGGTACCCGACATAGTCGGCGATCTCGGCGTCGCGATCCTCGCGCGTCATCCACGTGGCGCCCACCGGCCGGCTGGCGTTCGAGTCCGCGCCATCCTTCTGCTTGTAGAAGCGGTTGAGCGCCTCGGGCGCGATGACGGCGCACCCGTCGCCCGCCAGCGCGGCAAAGGGCGCGATGAACTCCGCGGCCAGCTGGCCGAAGCCGTGCAGCACCATCCACACGTCGCTCGCCTGCTCCACGTCGCCCAGCGTCTGCACGCGCGCGCTGCGGGACACACGCACGTGCCGGGACGTCGGCTTCACGTGCCCGGCTTCACGAGGAGGCGGCGTCCCGCCGTGATGCGCGGACTGGACAGGTTATTCCATGCCATGAGCGAGTCTGTGGAAACGCCGTAGCGGCGCGCGATGAGTCCCAGCGCTTCACCGCGCTGCACGAGATGATAGATGGGCTGGCGAGCGGCTGCCAGCGCCGCGTCGGTGGCGCGGCGCTCCGCCTGCGCGGCCGCGCGCAGCACCGCCTGCTTGCGGTCGAGAATGGCCAGCACACTGTCCACCCGTTCACGATCACGCGGCATGTAACCGAAGCTTGTTCGATCGCTGGGCCCAACGAGCTCCAGTCCGGGGCGCGTGCCCACGAACACACGGTGCTGGCGCGTGAGCAGGGGCCGATTGTATGGATACGTGATCGCGATGAACTCGGTCGGCTCGGGCACGTGCGGCAGCACGTCCTCGGGCGGGACACCGACGTACATCAGCCGGCGATCGGTGGCCGCCAGCACGCCGTGTGTCAGCCGGAAGAAATCCCACCAGTGTCGCTGCATCACGGGCACGCGCCGCTCCACGCGCTCGCCGGCCTCCAGCTGCAACTCGATCTCGAGATTGGCCGTGCGCGCGGCCCCCTCCGCGTCCCCGCGATAGAAGAAGAGCAAGGCCGCGATGGCCGCGAGCGTCGCCAGGAGCGTCACGAACCACGCCGAGCGGACGAGGATCCGGACGCCTCGCTGACGGCCGCGTGGGACGGCACGCCGCAACGTCCCGGCGGATGCGCCGCCCGTAGCCGACGCTAGCGGCACGCCCCGCAGCACTCGTCAGGCACGCCGCACTCGTCAGGCACGCAGACCCGCCCTCGCAGCTGCATGCCACAGGTGGCGGTGTGCGGACGGCGCGAGACCGCGATCCTCGGGTCGGCGAGTCCTCGTCTCGCGGACGGCCTTGGCCATGGAGTCCGCCTTCACCATCTGGCGCTCGTCGAGGATGAGCCGGATCTCCTGTCGCGCACCGGTGTTGTTGAGACGGATGGCATCCATGACCGGCGCCGAGATCTTCTTGAAGCGCTCGAGCGCCTCGCGGTCACTCGCGCTCAACTGTCCGCGCTCCGACATGTCGACCCCCGCCAGCTGCCGGAGTGAGTCGAGCTGGCGCATGAACGGTGCGTTCTGCACCCGCAGCTTCCGCCGCGTCTCGATGAGGCGGGAACGCTGCTCGTCGCTCAATTCCAGCTCGCGCGCGATCTCGAGATAGAAGGAGACCGGCTCACCATCAGACAGGGAGAAGGACAGCGCGCCACGAGGGCCGTCGGACCGCTGGGCGCCGCTGACCGTGGGCATCGCAAGCCCCAGGCAGGCAAGCAGGACGTACATCGCGTGACGCATAAGCTCCCTCTTCATCGGAGACGGCGGGCACTCGCCAAGACGATACTCCACCGTCTCGAACCCCTCACCGGACACCCGTGGTCGCCGGCGTGGAGGCGTACGACGCTAGTGCTCCGCCGGTGCCGCGTGCTCGCCCGCCGGAGCCGCATGCACCTCGCGCGCCGTGCTGGGCGCCATGGGGTCGCTGGGCGGCACGTACGTGCGCGCCTTGATGATCCCCGCCGTGGCGAAGGCCGCGACGGCGAGCAAGGTGATGAACGAGGCGAAGCCCCAGCCCTGCGAAAAATTGGCGTTCGTGTACCCGTCGGCCATGAGCCCTCTGCAACGGTGGTCGGTGGAATCGGTGCCGCGCGAAAAGCGCACGGGCGAAAGCTAGCGCGAAACGCGGCGCAAGCCGAGGGCGATCAGCGCGAGGTGGCCGATTGGGCGGCGTCCTCGATGATCCGCAGGAGTTCGTCCAGGAAGGTCCGCCCCCGATCGCGGGCATACCACTGCCGCACGCTCTCAAGCGCAGGGGATTCCCTCCCAAGCTAGTCGATTGGGCCGCGGGCATGGCGATGTGCGGTCTGACCTTTCGTCCGCACTCGGCGAGCCGCTAGCTTCGCATTTTCCCGCAGCACTCGGAGCGCTTGATGAAAGTGCCCTGCCTCCCGTCGCGAGCCTCTCGCGGCCGCGCCGTATTTCTCGCCGCCTTCCTTGTCCTCGTGTCCGCTTCCGCCACGCACGCGCAGCGCGTGATCTATCCCGACACCCGACGCTCCACCACGGTGGACACGTTGCACGGCGTCACCATTGCCGATCCCTATCGCTGGCTCGAGGAGCTCAACGCGGACGAGACGGTGCGCTGGGTGGATGCACAGAACGCGATTACCGGGCAGTACCTCGGCGGGCTCGCGGAACGGGAGCAAATGCGCCAGCGGCTCACGTCGTTGTGGAATTACCCGCGCCTGCTGCCACCCATCCGGCTCGACAACGGGCTGCTCTTCTACCGCCGCAACAGCGGGCTGCAGAAGCAGTTCGTGCTGCACGTGCGGTCGTCGCCCGACACGCCACCACGCGTGGTGCTCGACCCCAACGCCCTCTCGCCCGACGGCAGCACGGCGCTGGCGCAGTACGAGCCGGCGCCCACGGGGCGCCACGTGGCCTATGCGCTCTCCGAGGGGGGTGCCGACTGGCAGGATGTGCGCATTCGCGAACTGCGCACCGGCGAGGACCTGCCGGAAACGTTGCACTGGGTGCGCTTCTCGGGACTTTCGTGGACGCGGGACGGTCAGGGCTTCTTCTATTCGCGCTATCCCGCGCACACGGGCGACGACCGGCTGAGCGCCCCCCTGGAGCACCAGCGCGTCTACTACCATCGGCTCAACACCCCGCAGGACGCCGACGTCATGGTGTTCGAGCAAGCCGCGAACCCTAACTGGTTCGTGCAGGGCGCTGTCACGGCGGACGGCCAGTACCTCGTGCTGACGGTGTCAAAGGGCGCTGACGCACGCAACCGGCTCTATGTGGCCGACCTGGGTGATCCGAAGGCTCCGGACGTGCGGGCGCGTCCCGTGCCGATCGTGGAGACGGACGACGGCGAGTTCACCGTGGTGGGCAGCGTGGGGTCCACGCTCTTCGTGCAGACCGACCACACTGCGCCGCGCCGCAAGGTGGTCGCGTTCGACTTCGCTGCGCCTGCCCGCGACCGCTGGCGCACCATCGTGCCCGAGGGACCGCACGCCATCGCCGATGTGCAGCTGACCAGGACGCACCTCGTGATCACCCGGCTGGTGGACGTGAAGAGTGAGTTGAGCCTGCACACCTTCGACGGCCGCTCGGCGGCCTCGGTGGAACTCCCCGGTATCGGCACGGTGGCGGCGGTGAGCACGTCGCGCGGGTTCTCCGATTTCTACTACGCGTTCACGTCGCCGCTCTATCCGGCCACGATCTTCCGCTACGACATCGCCCGGAAGCGCAGTACGCCGTTCGAGGCGCCGGAGCTGACGTTCGATGCCGCGCAGTACGAGACCTCGCAGCTGTTCGCCACCTCGAAGGATGGCACGCGCGTGCCGATCTTCGTCTCCCACCGAAAAGGGGTGGTGCTGGACGGCAACAACCCCACGCTGCTGTACGCCTACGGCGGCTTCGCGGTGAACATGCAGCCGTACTTCTCCCCGGCCACCATCGCCTGGATGGAAGCGGGCGGCGTGTACGCGTCCGCCTCGCTGCGCGGCGGCGGCGAGTACGGCGAGGCGTGGCACGAAGCGGGAATGCAGGAGAAGAAACAGAATGTCTTCGACGACTTCATCGCTGCGGCCGAGCACTTGATCGCCGAGCGCTATACATCTCCGTCGCACCTCACCATGCAGGGGGGATCGAATGGCGGGCTGCTGGTGGGCGCCATTATGACGCAGCGGCCGGAACTCTTCGCCGTGGCGCTGCCCGCCGTAGGCGTGCTCGACATGCTGCGCTACCACCACTTCACCGGCGGCGCGGCGTGGGCCACCGAATACGGGTCGGCCGAGGACGCCGGGGCGTTTCGCTACCTGCTGGCCTACTCTCCGCTGCATAACGTGAAAGCCGGCACCTGCTATCCGGCGACGCTCATCACCACCGCCGACCACGACGATCGCGTGGTGCCCTCGCACAGCTACAAGTTCGCCGCGACGCTGCAGGCGGCGCAGGGCTGCGATCGCCCCGTGTTGATTCGCGTGGAGAAGCAAGGCTCGCACGGCTATCGACCCACCGACCGCCTCATCGCGGAAGTGGCCGACTTGTGGGCCTTCGCGCTGTCACGCACCACGCGCGACAGCGCCAGTCCGTAGCGGGCCAGTCGGCAGCGGGCCAGTCGCGCGCCGTCAGCCCCGGCCCGGTTCCGCGTCCATCAGCGGGGCCGGGCCGCGTAGCGACCGCAGCACCGCCGAGACGTGACGCAGGTGCTCGGACATCGCGGCGCCCGCCGCATCACCATCGCGCTGCTCCATGGCCGCCACGATGCGCGCGTGGCTGCCGAGGGCGCCGGGAATCTCGTCGCGGAAGCCGACCATGAAGACGCGCTCCGAGCGCAGCATGGTGAGCAGGGTCCGGCTCACGATCTCCAACACGGGATTGCCGGTGGCGCGCGCCAGCTCGTAGTGGAAGTTGCTGTCCGCATCGATGAAGGCGCGCGACATGTGCCGTTGCGCCTCCATGGCCTCCAGTAGCGCCCGGATGCGCTGGAGCTGCTCCTCGGTGCGGTGGATTGCGGCCAGCCGGGCGATCGGCACCTCGACGATCTCGCGCGCCTCCTGCAAGTGCTCCGGCGTGTTGCGCGCGTCGCGCAACAGCAGGGACATGGACTCCACCACGTGATCGGTGGTGAGCACCGCCACGTAGGTGCCGCGTCCCACGTGCACATCCACCAACCCCTTTTCCGCAAGCGCCTTGATGGCCTCGCGCACCGCCGCCCGACTCACGTGGAAATGCTGCGCAAGATCGCGCTCGGCGGGAATGCGATCGCCGGGCTTGAGCTCGCCGGAGAGGATCTGCTCCTGCACGTGCTGCACGATCTCCTGGTACAGACGCTCTTTGGGCCGAATCGGGTCGTAAGGTGTGGTCATGACGATGGCGCGTAAGCGGAGTAGAACCCGGAGCGGCGCCGGATCGGCGCTCGGTTTTGAACGCACGACGCAACAGGGGAACGTAGCCCGCGGCATGGCGGGCGGGAAAGGGACGCACGACCCATGAACGCTCCCAGTCGCAATTCGTTCGCGCTGCGACCGAACGATGAGCGTCCGTCTCAGACCCCCATCGAGCATTTCGGCATAGATTCCACGCGTAGTTCCGCACGCGCGTTGCCACCTTCCGTCGATCATACCCCTGACTCGCCTTCCTCGCATTCTCGTCGCCGACCCGTCCCAGCCGGAGATGTGCGCCGCCGCGGTGGAAGAAGCGGCCGCGATCATACGGGCCGGAGGATTGGTGGCGTTTCCGACCGAGACGGTCTACGGCCTGGGGGCGGACGCGCTCAATACGATAGCAGTGGGCCGGATCTATGTCGCGAAGGGCCGGCCGGCCTTCAACCCGCTCATCGTGCACGTGGACGATGTGGAAGGGGTGCGGACGGTGGCGCGTCACGTACCGCCCATGGCCGAGGCGCTGGCCGAGGTGTTCTGGCCGGGGCCGCTCACCCTCGTCCTGCCCAAGCGGCCGCTGGTGCCCGACGCCGTGACGGCCGGCCTCGACTCCGTCGCGGTGCGAGTACCCGCGCATGCAGTTGCCCGCATGCTCATCGCATGCGCGCAACGTCCCATCGCCGCGCCCAGCGCCAACGCGTCGACCCGCGTTTCGCCCACCACCGCCGCGCACGTGGTGCAGCAACTGGGGGCGTCGCTCGACCTCATTCTGGACGGCGGACCCACGTCGGTGGGAATTGAATCGACCGTCGTCGATCTCACCGGCCCACGACCGGTACTGCTGCGGCCGGGAGGGATACCCCGCGATGCCATCGAGCGCGTGGTGGGAGAGCTGGTGCTCGTGTCCAGCGCCGCGAGGGGCGACGTTCCCCTGCCCTCGCCTGGCATGATGGAGCGGCACTACGCGCCGCAGGCGCAACTGGTGGCGTTCGACGCGGAGGAGCGTGACGACATCGCGGCGCGCATCGCGGCCCACGAACGCAGCGGAGGGCGCGCCGCCCTGCTCGCCCACGACGTGGACGATGTGACGGCCACCTGTGTGCTGTCGATGCCGCGCGATAGCGAGGCGTACGCGCGAAAGCTCTACGCGGCGCTCCATACTATCGACGACGCGCAGTGCGACCTCGCGTTTGTAGAGCGCGTGCCGTTTGGTGTGCAGTGGGACGCAGTGCGCGACAGGTTGCGCCGCGCGGGCGTGGCTGGCGACGCAGGATGACCCGCGCCGCGCGCGCCGCGCGCGCTCACTTGTGCACGAGCGACGCCGCGGTGTAGAACGTGAGCAGGAAGGTGTGGTTGCGCTCGAGGAAGCGGCCGCTGGGCTTTTGCGACAGCTGTTCCAGGTAGCCCGCCTCCACGCGCAAGGACTTCGAGAAGCGCCGACCGATCATCAGGGTCAGCCGGTTCTGGTCGAACACATTCCCCTGGATGTTGGCTCCCCAGTTCATGAAGAGCTCCTCGCCCAGCGTGGTGTAGAACTCCCCGTCCTCGGTGGTGGACCCCTGCAGGGGCACGGTGCCCAGCAAGCGATAGCGCATGCGGTTGGTGCGCACCCAGTTCTGCACCGACTCTACCCCGTTCACGCTCGCCACCCGTCCCAGCCATCGCTGCTCCAGCCGGTAGCGATGTGTCACGTTCAGCCGGCCAATGCCCTGCGAGAGCTGCACCTGCTCAAAGATCCGGTGTTCTGGCGACGCGTAGGCGATGGGCAGCTTGCCGTACGGAAAGACCTCGGAGAATGCGTAGCCTGCGTTGAAGCGCACGTTAGGCAGCCACTGGAAGCGCACCGACACGCGGGGCAGGATGCCTTGCCACTCCTCCACCGGGCCGCTGCGACGCAGGGACACGT
>JBDSVW010000207.1:0-7048 GCA_039927015.1 Gemmatimonadaceae bacterium
CGCCCCGCGGTGATCTTTATCCCCAGGCCAGGGCGCTTCGGTTCGACGCATGCCGCCTCTCCCTCTCCGATCCTCCGACCCGTCTGCCAGGATTCGATCGCAGTGCACATCAGCCCTCCCCTGACGCAACTCTCCCGCATCGCGTTGCTCGTGGCGGCTGGCGACCTCGCCACGAAGTGGGCGGCGAAGGCGCTCCTCTCCGAGGACCCCACGCGATTCGCGCACTGGCTGCACCTCGCGGTGGTGCACAACCGGAATGGTGCGTTCGGTTGGTCGGTGGGCGCGTACACCTGGCAGCTCAACCTCGCCCTCACGATCGCCGGCATCGTCTTCATGGTCCCGGTTTCCAGGGATCTCGCGAAGATCGATCGGGCGGCGCCACTTGCGCTCGGCCTCATCGTCGGCGGCGCGCTGGGCAATCTCGCCAGTCTTGTCACGTCCCCCGACGGGGTCGTGGACTTCATCTCCCTGCAGTTCGAGACGGTTGGCGTGGTGCTGAATGCGGCCGACGTGGCGGCGTACGTCGGCCTCGCCATGATCCTGCGTACGGGCACGCTGATCATCGCGGCGATGCGGCACGAGGGTCGCTACCTCGACCGCACCCGGGTCACACCGCTGCGCAGTGTCTTCGCCGAGCAGGCGTCGCTTCGTCGATCGCTCGAGTTGGGCACGCTTTCGCCCGGCCCTCAGCTGGTGCGGGACGTGGGAATTCTCGACTGGAGTGACGTGTCCCGCACCCCGGCCCTGGTGGCCGACGGTGCGACGGGCGAGCCCGCGACGGGGCGGCGTTCGACCGGGATCCCAAGCAGCGGACGGAGGTTGTGGCTCGAATCGCGATCAACACGAACCGACGCCCCCTCCTCAGACGAGGTCCGGCCGTCCCACTAGGTGTGGGAATTGCGCCACGCCCGCGGACCGGCGCGGAAGGTATTGCCGCCCGGTGCAGCTTTTGGGGACGTCAGGTGCAACGGTTCGGTGACCTGACCGAGACTCGCGCGTATTGCGGGAGGGCAGTTCCTTCCGCCTGATACGTTGACCCTCGCGCATGCGACTCAAGCTCGGCCACAAGCTCACCTTCGCATTCTCCGCCGCCGTCGCAGTCCTCATCGCGACGGCTTTTGTGGCGTCGAGGAATACGGGAGAGCTGTTGCACACGACCGAGCTGGTGGCGCGTTCGCAGGCTGTCATCAGCGCGCTCGAGGGCATCCAGGCCGATGCGCTCGACGCCGAGGCGGAGGCGCAGGCGTACCTGTTCGCGGGCGATCCCGCCCAGCGCGACCGGTTGCGCCTCGCCGAAGAAGGCGTGCGCCGGCGTCTGGCGACGCTCGCTGGCCTCGCGGAGGACGATGTTGTTCTGCTGGCGGCGCAACGCCGCCTCCTGCAGTCTGTTGAGCACCGCTTCGGCGAGCTAGCGGCCGCGGTCAACGCGCGGGATCGTGAGGGCAGCGCCGCGGCGCCGTCCCTGGTGAGGTCGTTGCGGGATCGCGAGGGGGCCACCGTTCTTCGGGTGGCGGTTGGGGAAATCCGGCGGCGCGAGCGCGAGCAGCTGCGCGGCCGCTCCCTGGCGGCGGCGTCCAGCGCCGAGCGGGCAGGCCGTATTGTCAGCTTCGGCCTGCTGCTCGTTGCCGTGCTGGCGCCGCTCGCGTTGCTCATGGTGCGGAATGACCTCAACGCCCGCCGCGTGGCGCGGCGCGCCCTGCGCGAGAGCGAGACGATGTTCCGCGTCGCCGCGGACGGAAGCCTGGACGCGTTCTACGTGCTTCGCGCGCTGCGCGACCGCGCGGGCGAGGTGCTGGACTTCGAGTTCGTGGACCTCAATGCCCGCGCCGAGGCACTGCTGGGGCACCGGCGCGGGGACGTGCTCGGCCAGCGACTCTGTGAACTGATTCCCATGAACCGGACGGCCGGCTTCTTTGACAAGTACCGCCACGTGATGGAGTCGGGGACGGTACTCGAAGAGGAGTTCGAGGTCACCGGCGACGACTACCGGGCGGCGTGGATCCACCACCAGGTCGTGCCGCTCAAGGAGGGCGTCGCTATCACCTCGCGCGACATCTCCGAGCGCAAGCGTTCCGAGGAGGCGCTGCGCGCCCTGTCGCTCGTGGACGACCTTACGGGGCTGTACAACCGGCGCGGCTTCCTCACCCTGGCGCAGCAGCAACTCAAGCTCGCCCGTCGCGGTCATCGCGAGCTGGTCCTGCTGTTTGTCGACATGGATGACTTCAAGGAGATCAACGATACCTTCGGCCATAACGAAGGGGACATCGCGCTGCGTCGCGCCGCGGAGATCCTGAAGCACACCTTCCGCGATTCGGATATTGTCGCCCGGTTGGGCGGCGACGAGTTCGTGGTGCTGGCCACGGACACGGGGGCGGCCGGGCGGGAGATCATCATCAATCGTCTGCGGCAGGAATTGCTCGAGCGGAACGACGGGGACGGCTATCCCTATCGCCTCTCCTTCAGCGTCGGGGCCGCCAGGTTCGATCCCGACTCGTCCCCGTCGGTGGAAGACCTGCTCGCCGCGGCGGATTCCATGCTGTATGAGCAGAAAAAGCACAAGCGACAGACCACGCACACGGTGAGTTAGGCCCGCGCCACCAGCGCGCGCGCCCGAAACGCTTCATTTTGGTCTGTCGGCGCGGCATATTGGCCGCTCATGGCATCTACGCGAACGACTGTGCTCGACTCCCGCGCCGTGGCGAGAACCCTTCGCCGCATGGCCGACGAACTGGTCGAGTTGTTCAACGGCACGGACGACATCATCGTGGTGGGCATCCAGCGGCGGGGCGTGCAGCTCGCGGACCGGATCGTGGCCCTCATCGCCGAGCGGGAAGGGGTGGAGCTCCCGCGCGGAGCGCTGGACATCACCCTGTACCGCGACGACCTCCAGACGGTGGGTCCCCGCCCGGTGGTGGGGCCGACGCACCTGCCGTGGGCACTGGCGGGCAAGCGCGTAGTCATCGTCGATGACGTGCTGTACACGGGTCGGACCATCCGCGCCGCCCTCGACGAGCTTGCCGACTTCGGGCGCCCCGCGCGCATCGCGCTCGCGGTGCTGGTCGATCGCGGGGGGCGCGAGCTGCCGATTCATGCCGACGTGGTGGGGCGGACGATGGAAGTCCCGGACGGAGGTCGCGTTGACGTTTTGGTGACGGAGCTGGACGGCGAGGACTCCGTGGTCATGGTGCCCGCGGGGAGCGCGTGAGCGAATCCGCGCTGGGCAAGGATCTCCTGGGGCTCGAGGAGCTCTCGGCCGGCCAGATCCAGCTGTTGCTGGATACCGCGGAGCCGTTCAAGGAAATCAGCCTTCGCGCCATCAAGAAGGTGCCCACGCTGCGCGGCTCGACGATCGTCAACCTGTTCTTCGAGGCGTCCACGCGCACGCGCATCTCGTTCGAGTTCGCGGAAAAGCGCCTCTCCGCCGATACGGTCAACGTGCAGTCCAGCGGGTCCAGCGTCTCGAAGGGCGAGACCCTCGTGGACACGGCGCGCAACCTTGAGGCGATGAAGATCGACATGGTCGTCATCCGGCATGCGTCGTCTGGTGCGGCCCGCTTCCTCGCCCAACGGATCGAGTCCAACGTCATCAACGCGGGCGACGGCATGCACGAGCACCCCACGCAGGGGCTGCTGGACATGCTGACGCTGCGCGATCACTTCGGGCGGCTGGCGGGGCTCAAGGTGTGTATCTGCGGCGACGTGCTGCACTCCCGCGTGGCGCGCTCGAACATCTGGGGCCTCACCAAGATGGGCGCCGAGGTGGCCATCTGCGGTCCCCGCTCGCTGCTGCCTAACGCGGTCGAGTCCATGGGCGTGACGGTCTTCCGCCGGATCGAGGAGGCGATCGAGTGGGCAGATGCGCTGAACATCCTGCGGCTCCAGTTGGAGCGCATGCAGGCCGGCTACATCCCCTCGCTGCGCGAATACAACCGCGTCTTCGGCGTCACACGCGAGAAGCTGGATCGGGCGCCGCGGGAGGTGCTCATCCTCCATCCGGGTCCCATGAACCGCGGCGTGGAGATAGACTCCGATGTGGCCGACGGTCCGCATAGCGTCATCCTGCCGCAGGTCACGAACGGCGTGGCGGTGCGCATGGCGGTGCTGTACCTGCTGGCCGGCGGGAATCCGGCGCTCGCCGAGGCGGCCAAGGGCTGACCTCGGCCGGCCGGGGCGGCCCGCCGCCATGCCGTGCCCCGACTTCTTCCAGCTTCCATGACTGTGTCCAACTCCGACCACCGCGCCATGACGCACGACCAACTACTTCTCCGCAACGGGCGCGTGCTCGATCCCTCCCAGGGCCTCGATGTCGTGGGCGATGTGCTCATCGTCAATGGCGAGATCGAGCACGCGGGAGCCCCGTTAGGCGACGTGCGGCGGGATGGCGACCTGCTGGAGATCGATTGCGCGGGACAGATCGTCTCCCCCGGCTTCGTGGACGTGCACTGTCACCTGCGCGAGCCGGGACGCGAGGACGTGGAGACGATCGCCACGGGGGCGCGGGCCGCAGCGGCCGGCGGTTTCACCGCGGTGTGCGCCATGCCCAATACCGATCCGGTCACCGATAACCAGGCCGCCGTGGGCTTCATCATCCGGCAGGCGCTGGCTGCCGCCTCTGCGCGGGTGTATCCCATCGGCGCCATCTCGGTGGGACAGCGGGGAGAGGCGCTGGCGGAGTTCGGCGAGATGATCGGCGCGGGCGCCGTGGCGGTGAGTGACGACGGCAAGCCGGTGGCCAGCGCCCAGCTCATGCGCTCGGCGCTGGAGTACGCCCGCACCTTCGAGGTGCCGGTGGCCGATCACTGCGAGGAACCCACGCTTGCGGCTGGCGGAGCGATGAACGAGGGCGTGGTGTCGGCGCGGCTCGGCCTCAAGGGCATTCCCACCGAGGCCGAGGAGATCATGGTCATTCGCGACATCCTCCTCGCGCGACGCACCGGCGGCCACGTGCACCTCTGCCACATGTCCACCAAGGGCTCGGTGGAACTCATCCGGTGGGGCAAGGAGCGCAACATCCGCGTGACGGCCGAGGTGTGTCCGCACCACCTCTCGCTCACCGAGGATTCGGTGGAGGGCTACAACACCAACGCGAAGATGAATCCCCCGCTGCGCACTGCCGAGGATGTGGCATTCCTCCAGGAGGCGGTGCGCGACGGGACCATCGATCTCGTGGCGACCGATCACGCCCCGCATCACTACGATGAAAAGGAGCGCGAGTTTTCCGATGCGCCCAATGGCATCGTGGGCCTGGAGACCGCGCTGGCGGTGCTGGTGACGAATCTCGTGGTGCCGGGCATCATCGACTACGCGACGCTCGTGGATCGCATGTCGTGCGCCCCCACGCGCATCTTCAAGCTGCCGGGCGGCACCCTGCGTCGGGGCAGTGTGGGCGACCTCACCGTGTTCGATCCCGCGCGCGCGTGGACGGTCGATCCGGCCTCGTTCCTGTCCAAGGGGCGCAACTCGCCGTACGCCGGAAAGTCGCTGGTGGGCCGGACGACTTGTACCGTCGTCGGTGGGCGCGTCGTCTTCCGCCTGACGAGTTAGGAGCGGGCGGCGTCGTGCGCGGCACCTTCGCGGTCCGGCGGGAAATCGTCACGGTGTGCCGGCGACTCTACGAGCGCGGGCTCATCGCCGGCCCGGATGGCAATGTTTCGGCCCGCATCGCGCCCGATCGCATCCTCGTGACGCCCTCCGGCATGTCGAAGGTGGACGTGCAGGCGGACGATCTCATCGAACTGGCTCTGGACGGCCGACAACTGCGGGGCGCCACGCGCGCCTCGTCGGAGGTCCTCATGCACCTCAGGATCTACGAACGTCGACCCGACGTGCAGGCGGTGGTGCATGCGCACCCGCCCACGGCGACGGGATTCTCCGTCGCTGGTGAGTCGTTCGCCGCCTGCGTGCTGCCCGAGATGATCTTTCAGGTGGGCTGGGTCCCCCTGGTGCCGTATGCCACACCCGGTACGTCCGCGCTCGCCGATGCCTTCGAGCCCTTCCTGGCGAAGCACGACGCGTTCCTGATGGCGAATCATGGCGCGACCACCGTCGGCGCCACGCTCACGCTGGCCCATCAGCGCATGGAATGTCTCGAACACAGTGCGCGCATTCTGCTTACCGCGCGTATGCTGGGTCGGGTGAACCCGCTCACCCCCGGGCAAGTCGATGCCTTGGTCGAGGCACGTCAGCGGGCGATGCCGGGATCGACCTTCCCCGGGTGCCCTACACCGTTCCCGTAGCAGTTGGGAGAATCACATGACCACGAATCCGAGTCCGTTGGACGCATTGGGTGACCTGCTGGAGGAGCGACGCCGGTTCGAGGGGTGGCTCGCACAGCTCGAAAGTCGACGCGGGGATTCCCCCGCGCGCGTCGTCGACCGCGTCCGGGGGGACTATCAGCGGCGCCTGGACGGGGTGCTGGAGCAACTGCGCGGACGCGCCTCCGAGCTGGAGGCCTCGGCCACCACGCTGCGCGAGCGCTTAGAGGTGTTGGCCACGGAGGAAGGAGCACGGCGCGATGAGCGGGCAGAGACGGAGCTGCGCTCGCTGGTCGGTGAGTTCGAGGCCGATCTCGCCGGGGAGCGCATCGCCGCCTGCGACGAGGCGATCACGCGGCTCTCGGCGGAGCAGGAAGGCCTCGCGAGTGAGCTCCAGCGCGTCACCGAGGTGCTCGCCTCGGTGGTCCCCGCCGGCGGCGCAGACGGCGAGTCCGACCTGGCGGCTACTCCGGAGCCATCGCCGATGGAGGGTGACCGCACGGGCGCGGGGCAGGAAGCCGGCGCGGCCGGTGCGGGGGACACGGCGGCGAACGAGCCTCAGGCGGGTGCTGGAGATCCAGCCGCAGGGCCTGATGACGCACAGCGCTCCGAGCTGGCGTTCCTGAAGTCGGTGGTGTCACGCGAGCCTCCGGGCGGCGACGTCGGCCCGGGCGTTGCCGCGTCGTCGGAAGCCTCCGGGGAAGCTCAGGCAGGGGAGCCATCGCCGGACGATGCGGTGCGGAGTTCAGACCTGCTGCCCCCGCCGGTGCTGAGCGCGCCACGCCGTCCGCCCA
>JBDSVW010000208.1:0-20290 GCA_039927015.1 Gemmatimonadaceae bacterium
TGCGCCATGATCTTGAAGCGCGAGATGAGCGCCGCCTTGAGCTTGAGCGGGGGCTTCATCACTTCCGAGAGCGCGCCGTCGATGCGGTAGCGCACGCGCAGCTCGTGCTCGAAGGACTCGAAGTGGATGTCCGACGCACCGCGCTTCACGGCATCGGTGAGGATCGCGTTGATCAGCTTCACCACCGGCGCGTCGTCCACCGCGGCGGCCAGCGCCGCTGCGGAGACATCTTCCTCGCGCTCCTCGACGACCTCGACATCCCCTTCCAGGCCCGCGATGTCCTCGAGCAAACTCGTCATCGCGGCGTCGCCGGCGTCGTACTGCTTCTCGATCACCGCCCGCAGCGTCACCTCGCCCGCGAGCACCGGGAAGATGTCGTAGCGGGTGATGAACTTCAGGTCGTCAAGGATCGCGAGGTTCGTCGGATCCGCGATGGCCACGGTCAGCGTCCGCCCGTCCCGCTTGAGCGGAAGGACGAGGTGCTTCGTGGCGATGTCGGACGGTACGAGTTTGACGATCCGCGGATCGACCTCGAACTTCGACAGGTCCACCGCGGGCATGCGCGACAGGCGCGCGATGATCTTCGTCAGCTCGACTTCATCAATGATGCCGAGCTTGATGAGGTTGTAGTTGACGCCGAGGTGGTTCGACTTTCCCTCGCGCTGCGCGCGATCGAGCTGCTCGCGAGTGATGAATCCTTCGCGAAGCAGGAGGTCGGGAAGTCGTTCGGGCGCTGCTACTGGAGGCGCGGCCATTCTCTGGGAACGCGGCGATGTAGAGGTGGCGCCTCAGCGAGGCGGATACTCGGCATGTGAAGGACGTGCTGCCAACTCAAACGTCACGCGACCCGCCAGCAGCCGCGCGATACCCGGCCCGACCCCCTTTACACGCTGCAGGCCGTCCAGCGACCCGAACGCCCCGTGCGCGCTGCGGTCCTCCACGATACGGGCTGCAAGCGCGGGTCCGATCCGGGGCAGCCGCTCGATCTCCTCTCGGCTGGCCACATCCAGGTTGACCGGTGGAGAGGGTGCCGGCGCTCGCCGGGCGTTCGCGGGGGCGCCAGACGTCACCTTCGCATTGCGAGAGGCTCCGCGCGGCGCAGCGCCGGGAGTCGGGTGCGGAAGCTGGGACAGGCGCGCCGGCGCGTAGCGCGCGCCGACGTCGAGCGCCCCCTCCGCGGTCCGCTCGCTCCTGATCGCGAGCGGAGTCTCCTGCGCCCCGCCGCCGCTCCGGGAGTCGCGTGCGCCGGCTCGCGGTTGGCCTCCCGCTCCCGATGATGCGCCCTGCCCCTTCCCTGCGCGTTGCGTGGCTGCCCGCGTCTGGCCGCCGACTCCCGTCTTGCCAGCCGCGCGCACTCCGCTGGCCGCTCGCGACTCATCAACCCGTCGAAGCTGCGCCTCGAGTTCGGGCTGGCCGCTCGTGGCAGACTCCGCATCCGCGCCGATGCTGCGGGTGAGACGTCCCCCCACACCCAGCGTGAGAATGAGCAACAGCAGGCCGGCAGCTTTGGAGGACGCGTGAGTCATGCGCACAAGGTGCCATGCGCCCCCTCGACCCACGCCATCATGTCATCGCCACCTGTATCCGATTCGTGCGCGAACGCTAGCGCGCGTTCACCAGCGCGAGCGCGACAGTACCCACCAGCTTGAGCGAGGCGGCGGAGATCTTGTCGATCGTGTCTTCCGGCGTGTGGTGCCAGGGATAGTCGAGATCGATCACGTTGATAATCCGGATGCCGACCTTGAGCAGCGGGATGTGATCGTCGGTGATGGCCAGTCCCTCCGTCGGCACGAAGGTCGAACCGTAGCCCAGGACGTTGGCCTGCTCCCACACCCGCGCCACCACCTCGGGGGCATCGCGCAGGGAGTACGCTTCCTTCTCAAAGCGCAGGTCGCGATCGCCCACCATGTCCCACAGCACCCCGAACAACGGCGTGTACCCGGGCACCACGAGATGCTCGGCGAAATAGCGCGAGCCGATCAGCACGTCCACTTCCGGGGGACCGAACTCGCCGTAGTCCTCGCCGTCCACGAACAGGAAGTCCACGCCTACCGAGGGCGGCGTCCGCTTGAGCACGTCGCCTAACGCGATGAGCATCGCGGTCCCCGACGCCCCGTCGTTGGCACCCGGCACGGGCAGCTGCTGCTGCCCCTTGTCCCGCGCGCTCTCCGATCTCGGCCGCGTGTCCCAATGCGTCATATACAGCACCCGCTCGGTGGCCTCGGGGCGAAAGCGCGCGAACACGTTGCGCAGCGGCAGCACCTTGCCATCGGCCGCCGTGTGCTCCCATTGCTGCTCGATCACCGTGTCCGCGCGCGCGCGCATCATCTGCGCGATCCAGTCGCCCGCCTTGCGATGCGCCTCGCTGCCGGGCACGCGCGGGCCGAACTCGAGTTGCTGGCGCACGTAGGCCATGGCTTGCTCGCCGTCGAACGGACCCGGGGTGGCCGCCTGCGCCGCGCCCTTCCCATTGTTGTTGCCGCACGCCGCCATCAGGCACAGCGCGCCGAGGGTCGTCACCATTCTCACTTCACCACTCCGCCGAAGAATTGCAGCTGGAAGACCGCGGTCAGCACCGTCTGCACGAACCGTCGGTTGAAATTGCGATCGAAGGTCACCACGCGTGACCCCTGCAGGCTGAACGTCATGTTGTCGGCCACGTCCGTATCCGCGTTGACACTGAAGGCGCGCCGGCCGTTGTCGGTAAGCCGGCTGCGGGACTCGACCGCGAACTGGTTGGAGACGAAGCTCTCGGTGAGCGACTCCTGCCACGAGACGCGCGCCCGCAACGGGCTCTTGAGGCTCCACGCCTTGGGCAGGGGGAAACTCTTGCTCATATCCGCCGCGATGTCACTCTTCCGGAAGCGCGCCACGCTGCCCGGCAGCGAATCCACGCGGCGCGACAGCGCGAAGGCGCCCGAGATCGCCACCTGGCCGTACGCCGTCACCACGTTCGCGCTCAGCGGATATGAACGCAACAGCGTCTGCCGCACCTCGTCTCCGATTCCCGAAAAGGTCGAGGGGGTGGTCCACCGCTGGCGCGAGTGCAGGGCGCGGGCCGTGGCGCCGAGGCTCGAAAAGATGCCGCTGAGAATCACCGGCCGCCCGCTCCAGCGCAGCGCGACGTCGGGATAGACCACCGTCTCACCGTTCACGACGCCCACGTCGGACGCCAGGCGCCGGTTCCAGTGTCGCGCATCGGTATGCTGCATCCGGTTGGTCACCACCAGCCCCCCCGGAAAGACGAGCGAGTTGCCGGCCACGATGTCGCTGCTCGCGCCCGCGCTCGACGCATGCTCCCTTCCCAGCGTGCGGAAGTCGTCGATGCCGCCGAAGCCGAACTGGAATCCCAGCCCGGGCGTGAGCGGGATGCCATCGTACGAGGAGAGCTGGTTCCGGGTGAACGTGACGTCGATGGGCCGGACGATGGCCGACAGGTCCCGCCAGATGGTGCCCTCGCCCGTCACCCCCGCCAGCGCCTGCGCCGGATCGATCGTGGTGCCGGCGGTGAGCACCTGCGTGCTGCCAAGGCGTCGCGCGAGCCGCGGCAGCACGCCATCGCCAGGTGCAACCGCCAGCTCCAGCGCGCGATTGTTGGGATCGCGCATCATTGAATACGACGACCCCAGCACGAGCCGCGGTCGCACCCACCCCGTCACGACGGGCGCGTAGGTGAGCGAGGAATACATGGAGCGTTCGCGCTCGAGCCCCGCGTCGAGTCCCGCCAGCTGCGTGCGCTCGTTGCCGGCCGCCACGGCGTTCAGGGTGCTGTCGCCATAATCCCGCATGTCGCGCACCGTCACGGCATCCCAGCGCACGGTGAGGCCGGCGAAAGGTCGCATCTCGACAGTGCTCACGGTGCGCCATAACTCCTGGAGGCCGCTCACCACCCGCACCGAGTCGTCGAACGCCGCGGCGGGCTTCAGGTACGAGGCGCGCGAGTCGGAGCTGCGCACCACGGCACTCGTCACCCGCACCAGCGAGGGTGACAGGTTCACCGGAATGGAGCCGCCGCGGCTCCACGGCAGCGGGAGCCGCCACGTCCGGCCGGTGCCCGGTTCCGCGCCCTCGGTGCCGCCCGCCGCTCCACCGGTTCCCCCGAACGCGCCGAGGAAACCCGAACTGGAGTAGTCCACGGCCACGTTCACGTCGTGCGCGCTGCCGCTCTGGAACTCCGACCGGCTGCCTAACGTCTGCACGCTACCGTCCATCACGATGTTGTTGAGCAGCGAGGAATACCAGCCGTCGTCCAGCGGCGACGACCGTCGCGCACTCAGCGTGTACACGGTGTTGTCCGAACGCGGCGACCGCAGCGACGGCACCGAGGCCCCCAGCACGTCGGAGCGCGTCACGAACTCCGGCGTCACCCCGGTCGCGCGGTGGGTCACCGTGAGCGGCAGCGCGTATCCCCAGGTGGACGGCAGCAGCCGGTCGAGGCGCCAGGTGCTGCTGATCTCCAGATCGTCGTTGGTGAGGAACGACGGCTGCTCGGCGAGCTGCCTGAAATTCGGGTCGCGACGGCGCACGCCCACGCGCACGCTGCCGAAGTCCCCCGCGCTGAGCGTGGCGCTCACCTCACCGGCGTAGCCGGCCGCGGTGACGACGTCTGACAGCCGGATGTCGTCCACCAGAGCTCCAGCGTATCCCCAGGGAGCGGCGAGTTGGTGCCGCGCAGCGAATCGACGCGCACCATGCCGACCGCCAGTTCCTGCACGGCCGCCAGGTTGGGAGGCGTGACGGCGGGATCCACGGTATAGACGACATAGCCGTCCTCGCACGCGGCGTAGCGATCGATGCGCGCCCCCATTGGCAGGCCGCTCTGGGCGATGAGCGCCGAGTCCACCGCGGTGCAGCCCAGCAGGTCGGGGCGCGCCTGCAGGAATGCATTCTGCAGTTTGGCGCGCAGCGCGTAGAATTTTTCGAATTGCACGCGCACCTCCGGCTCCCATGCGCTGCGATTGTTCCCGCTCTTCGCCTCGGTGCGATAGAGATAGAAGTTGTCGGCGTCGCGGCCGATCTTCACGAAGAACTGCAGGTCACCGCCCGGCCCCCATCCGGAGCCGCGCCCGCGCGCCCAGAGGCGCAGTTCGCGATAGCCCATCAGGTTCTTCTGGCCTTCAGGAAAGCGAAAGTACGCTTCCGCCCGCTCCCCCGTGGCCAGCCCCGTGGCCAGCAGCCGCAACGACCGCTCGTTCACCTGGATCTGCTGCGCCCCGAACACCGACGACGCCTGGTCAGGAACCTCCGCCACCCCTGGCGGCGGCTCGTAGAACACGCCGCGCGTGGAATCGCGATCCTGCGTGCCGATCACGGTCGCGATCACCGTGCCGCGCAACGACTGCCGACTGCCGGCGATGCCTTGCAGCGGACGCTCCGAGCGCTTGAGCCACGGCGATCCCAGCACGCGCAGCCGGGCCAGCGCCACCATCGAGAACTGGCTGTCGGGCAGCGTCACACCAGACACCGACGTCACGCGCAGTGCGCGCACGCGGCGAATCGGCGGCCCGCCGGCGGTGGAGTCGTCGGGCTGTGTGAAGGGAAGACGCACCAGCACCCAGCAGAGGCGCGCGTCGGACGTAACGGCGCCGTACACGTCGGGGACGGTCACGCCACACCTGCCCACGCGTGAGTACGTGCGCCGGTCGCTGAGGTCCACAATGAATCGCCGCACCCGCTCGAACTCCCGCTCGGCCGAGGTGAAGTTGAGCGCGTTGTCCTGATCAATGTCCTCCTCGTCCAGCTGGCCGTTGCGCACCGTGCAATTGGCCTGGGCATCGCCTAACGGGCGCGTCCGTCCGCGTCCGAGCACGCAGATGGGCACGTTGGATGCCTCGTGCGGGCGCCCATCCCCCACCACCGTCAACCGCTCCACCACGTCGCCGAGCAGCCCGAGATCGTTCACGTCCGCGTTGAATGCGCGCGAGAAGCGGTCACGCTCGCTATCCAGCCGGTTGAACCCCGCCAGCTGCTTTCCCGTGTACACCGAGTCGGGCGTCACGACGGAGAGCGTCTCGGGCGAGAAGCGGACGGCGTTCTCCGAGACGTCACCGAAGTCGAGCACCAGCGTGGGATTCCGCTGCCGGCGGATGCCCGCCGTGTCCACCAGCGTCCAGAACTCCAGTTGCTCGCCCCGTGAGAGGTCGATGCCCGCGCCACCCTGCCCCAGCACGGTGTGAATGGAGCGCCAGCGCCGGCCCTGCTCCCGGCTGCCGGTGGACCAGCGAAAGCGGCTCGTCGCCGCGTCATACACCCCACCCACGCTCAGCGGGTAGAGCGTGAGCCACATCAGCTGCTCGGGCGGAGAGAATCCTACCCCGGCCAGGTTGGCCTGGGGATCGATGTCGCGGAAGGTGAACTGGATGAGCCGGCCGTCGCGTCCCACGCCGGAGTTCTGGTAGGCCATGGTGGTGGCCCGCGTGGTGTCGAAGATGCCGGCGCCCAGCCGTGCCCGCAGCACCTGGCCTAACGCGGGCTGTGAGGACAACTCCCACTGGGAATCCAGCAAGTTGATGTTCCGTCCCCCCTCTCCCTCGAACGACTCCACGTACGCCTGGGAGCTCTTCTGCCTCGGCTGGCTCACCGCAAACTCCGCCTGCACGTCGAGCCGCGACGGCGCAGCCGCCAGCTGGCCACCCGGCGCGGCACCCGGCAGCCCGCCCAGCATACCCGAGAGTCCGGGCAGCGCCCAACCGAAATTCGCCGAGGCGCCCGCGACGATCGACGCCTGCGGCTCGAAGCCCAGCGGCGGGCGGCTGAACGTGCTGCGCTGCGTCTGCGAGATGGCCACGAAGTTCACCTCGCCATCGCGCAGCTTCCATTGCGTGCTGAGGCCGAATACCGACGTCGTGATGCTGGCGAAGAGGGGATTCTCCTCGTATCGCACCACCACCCGCCGCTCGCGCACCACCAGCGTGTCGGCCCCCAGCAGCTGCACGCGCCCCAGGTCGTAGTCGATGTCGTAGTCGATGCCCTTGATGAGCACGCGCTGGTCCATCGTCAGGCGCTCGCTGCCCGGGCGGATCTGCACCGCATTGAGCGCGATCGTCCCCAGCGCGCCTCCACCGTCCACGTCGTAGTGCACCCGCAAGCGGTAGAACGACTGGGGATGCTGCGCCGAGTAGATGTACTCGGAGGGCGTGCGATAGATCGTGTCGTTGGCCGCCACCGCCGGGGGACGCGCGAGGCCGCGGCGTGAGAACGGCTCCAACGACGGGAAGATCACGAACTGGTCCCGGAAGATCTGGCTGCCCGGGATGTTCGCCACCAGATAGTTGGGATCGTTAGGCCGAGGCCACAGCCGGTTCTCCCGGTCGAACGCCGAGGCGTTCCCGAGTTGCGAGAGCCCGAACAGCTGCAAGTACGTCTCCGCCGTCCCCCCCGGCGGCTTCTCCTGGTCGGTGCTAGACCCCGCCACAATGCGCAGTTGCACGCTCTCCCGCCGGATGTCGGCACCGCCCAGCCGGTACGCCGAGCGGATCTCGCGCCGGAACGCGGCATCGTCCGGCGTCACCTGCGGGTCCCACAGCAGGTTCGCGAACTGCGGCGTGCCGATCGCAAACTCGAGGTCCGGCGTGCCGCCCACGTTCGCGATCACCGTGTCGCGGCCGTTCACCCGCATCGAGTACGCCGCCACCAGCCGCTCGTTGTTCAGCGCCAGCGGCCGCACCAGCGCGATCCACAGTTGCGACGGATCGATGTAGTAGTCCACGTGCTCGCGCAGCAGTTCGTAGACCTGACCCGGCCGCGAGAAGGGATCGCCGAGGATCTGGAAGCGCGGCCCGTTGGGGTTGGCCGGCTGGCCGCCGAGTATGAGCCGATAGATGAGCACGCGCGCCGGACGCACGGTGTCGGACAGCGAGGCCGCCAGCCCCGCCATCTGCTGCGCGTTCAGGATGTCGATGTTGGGATACGCCGCGCCGAAGCGTTGCGGGTCGACCGTGAAGAAGAAGCGCCGCGGTTCGATCTGGTAGTCCTCGATCTCGCGATCCTGCGCCTGCGTCGTCCGCTGGCCCACCGTGAACACCTGGTCGCGGACCACCGTGCCTTTCTGCTGTGCGGCAATCGCGGTGAGCTTCACGTTGCCGAACCTGGCGATCGCCTGCACGCCGAAGTTGCCGCTGGGAATGCCCGCGGTGATGAAGCGAGACGGCGGCGGCGCAAAGGAGACGTTTCCCACCTCGATGCGCTGCAAGCGCGAGTTCGCCGTGCCGTCGTACGAGATGGAGATCTTGTTCGACCCGTCGAACTCGCGCTGCGTGTCATAGTCCACCTCCACCTTCACCCGCTCGGCGAAGCCGCCGGAGGTCTTGAGGCCGAACTGGACGTCCATGGCGGGGGTGAACGCCGACCGGCAGGTGAAACCCACCGAAAAGAGCTGGTTGGCCGCACAGCGCTCATTGCGCGTGCGTCCGGCCTTCGCCTCGATGCGGGTGAAGAGTTCGATCGAGAGCTCTGAGGTGTCGCGGACCGCCGGCGCGCCCTCCGCCCCCGCCCCGCCGGGCGTCGCGGTGGAATCGCCGACGGACACCCCGCGGGCCCGCGTGTCGAGCGTGTCCGCGCGGGAGGCCGCCACCCGGGCCAGGTCCTTCCGCGGCGACTGCGCGTACCCCACTCCAGCCCACGCTCCCAGCGTCACCAGCGCTGCGGGACCGAGGAGGAGTGCGACACGCACCATTCGAAGACGGGAGGGTATCAGCCGGTCGATCCTCTATCGGGAGCCGCGTTCTTCGGCTTACGCGAGGGGCTATATTGCGAAGTTTCCAGCGACGACGGGAACGTAGGGGTCCACTCCTTAATACGGAGCCCGGTCTCCCCTGATCCATCCCGCGACCGGTGAACCAGCAGCGACCGTGAAGATAATCCACAAGTACGTCCTGCGAGAGCACGCGGGCCCCCTGGCTTTCGCGCTCTCGGCTCTCACCTCGATCATGCTGCTGAACTATGTCGCCAAGCAGCTCGGGAACCTCGTGGGCAAGGGGCTGCCGTGGCAGGTGATCCTGGAATTCTTCCTCCTGTCGGTGCCCTTCACCATCGCCATGACGCTGCCGATGGCCGTCCTGGTCGCGGTGCTCTACGCGTTCTCGCGGCTGGCGGCGGAAAATGAGATCACGGCGCTCAAGGCCAACGGCGTCAGCATGTCCACCCTCATGATCCCGGTGCTGTGCGGTGGCGCGCTGCTGGCACTGACGATGATCATCTTCAACGACCAGGTGCTCCCCCGCACGAACCACCGCTTGCGCACCCTGCAAGGCGATATCGCGCGCAAGAAGCCCACCTTCGCCATCAAGGAACAGATCATCAACGAGGTGGCGCCGGGACGCTTCTTCCTGCGCACCAACCACCTCAATCGCGAGACCAACGGCCTGCGCGAAGTCACCATCTACGACCTGAGCGACCCGCTGCGCCGGCGCACCATCTATGCCGACAGCGGCATCATGGCGTTCGTGGACGAAGGGGCAGACCTGCAGCTCACGCTGTACGACGGCTTCATGCAGGAGGTGCCGAAAGATGCCCCCACCCGCCTGCAGCGGCTGTACTACAAGGTGGACCTCATCAAGGTCGAGGGCGTCGCGAATGCGTTTCAGCGCGATTCCTCCGACAACTACAAAAGCGACCGCGAGATGTCGGTCTGCGAGCTGCAGAACGAAGTCGCCCGGTACGAGCGCGACTACTTCCGCTCGTACAACGCCTATCTGCGCGCCGCCAGCCTCGCGAAGCAGGATCCGCAGGCCCTCGTGGAAATTTCCGTCGGCGATCCAACGATGATGCCCGGCAACCGGGCACCCCGATCGCGTGTGCAGTCGCTGGGGCGCAGCTACTGCGACGGCCTCCGCTATCTCGAGGAGCGCGGGCTGGGCAACCTCACCCTGCTGGCCATGCGTGGCGCTGGCAGCCTGCTCTTCCCCCAGGCCGCGTTCGCGGCGTCCGCGCCCGCCACCCCGGACGCTCATGCCAGTCCGGTTGTAGCCGCGACCACCCATCGCCAGTCCGCGCAGGACACCGTGCGCCGTAGCGGCGACACCCTCCGTACCCGGGGCGACTCCAGCACGGCGCGCGACAGCGCAGTCGTCGCCCCTATCCAGCGGCCCCCGACCCCGCTTCCGGCGGGCGTCACCGTCGTGAACGGGGACACGATCTACCCCGGCTTCACGCCCACTCCCGAGGCCACCGGCGCCGTGCCGCCCGCCGAGCAGTCCGGCGTGCCGCCCGGCGTGCCACCCGCACCATCCTCGGGCATGTCGCCGACAATTCCCGCGGCGGTGGCCATGGAGACGTCGCGCAGCCAGATGCTCACCGCGCGCGCGCAGCTGAACCAGTACGCCGTGGAGATCCAGAAGAAGTTCGCGATCTCGATGGCGTGTATCGTGTTCGTATTGTTAGGCGCGCCCATTGCCCTGCGCTTCCCGCGGGGCGGCGTGGGACTCGTGATCGGCGTGAGCCTTGGCGTCTTCGGGCTGTACTATGTGGGACTCATCGCCGGTGAGGCGCTGGCCGACCGCGCCATTCTCACACCCTTCTGGGCGATGTGGGCGGCGAACATCCTCTTCACCGCCATTGCCGTGGTGCTGCTGGCCCGCATGGGTCGCGAGAGCGCGACGTCGCGCGGCGGCGACCTCTCGGAGATGATGGACTCCATGAAGGCCTTCTTCTCGCGCAGCCGGCGGCGGGAGCGTATCGCATGATGCGGTGGTTCCTGCGGCCGCTCGACCGCTACGTGCTGGCCGAGTGGACGAAGATCTTCCTCAGCACGTCGTTAGGCTTCCCGTTCATCCTCACGATCTTCGACCTCACCGACAACGTCGACAAGGACCTGAATCGCAATCTGTCGCCCTCGGCGATTGCGATGAGTTACCTGTACTGGATCCCGGACTCCATGTTCATGGTGCTGCCGGCGGCGGTGCTCTTTGCCACCGTGTTCTCCATCGGCGCCTTCACGCGGCACGCGGAAATCACCGCCGCCAAGGCCTCGGGCATCTCCTTCCACCGGCTCACGCTGCCCATCTTCTTCGGCGCCATCGTGGCCGCCGGGCTTACCCTGGGACTCGGCGAGCTCGCGCCCGGCACCAACCGGATGCGCAGCGAACTGCTGGAGGAGAAACGCTTCACCAGCGGCAACGAGCGCTTCAACTTCACCTTCGCCGCGGAGCGCGGCCGGGTCTACAAGGCCACCACGCTCAACGTGGAGCGCGCCCATATCGAAGGCATCGAGGTCGAACGCAAGGGGAAGGAGGACGAGGACACCTATCCCACCTATGTGGTGTCGGCGGAGGACGCCGACTTCAAGGCCGCGCGCGGTTGGACGGTGAAGCGCGGCACGATGCACGTCATTCCCCACAAGGGACAAAATGTCGCATTCCAGTTCGACTCCCTCATCGACCGGCACATGGACGAGACACCGGGTCAGCTAATGGCCTCGTCCAAGGCGCCCGGGGATATGGGATATGAGGAACTCGGACGCTACATCACGGCGTTGGAGCGGTCAGGCAGCGACGTGAACGTGCTGCGGGTCGACCGGGCGCTCAAGCTCGCCATTCCGGTGACGTGTGTCATTATTGCACTTTTTGGCGCGCCCCTGGCCACCAGCAATCACCGCGGAGGCGCCGCGTATGGAATCGGACTCGCCCTCGGCACCACGATCATCTTCCTCATCATGATCCAGCTCACGAAGGCCGTCGGCGGTCAGGGCGTCTTCACGCCGGAGATGGCGGCGTGGATCCCGAACGCCGTCTTCGGCGTGGCGGGTCTCTTCATGCTGGCGCGGGTGCGTACGTGATCACGTCACCCATGCACGGCACGCATCGCAACACCGAGGAGTTCCCGGTGGTGCAGCGGACCAGCATCCGGTTCTTCCGCAAGATGGCGCGCCTCGGCATCGACATCTTCGGCGGCGTGGGTGAGCGCGTGTATTTCCTGCGCGACGCCATGCGCGCCTTCGCCACCGAAGGGCGGACGTATCTCCCGCTCACCGCCGCGCAGATGCGACGTATGGGCGTCGACTCGCTCCCGCTCACGGCCATCGTCGCCGCGTTCATCGGGTCCGTCATCGCGCTGCAGACGCGCTACCAGCTCTTCCCGGGGGTGCAGCTGTCGGTGGTAGGGCTCATCTCACGGCAGATGATCATCCTCGAACTCGGACCCCTGCTCACGGGGCTCGTGCTCACCGGCCGCGTGGGGGCGCGCATGACCGCCGAAATCGGCACCATGCGCGTCACCGAGCAGATCGACGCCCTCGAGACGTTGTCGTACGACCCCATCGCCTACCTCGTCGTGCCGCGCCTCATCGCGGCGATCGTGATGCTGCCACTGCTGGTGATCTTCGCCAACGCGGTGGGCGTGACGACGGCCTACATCACCGCCGTTAGCGCGACCGACGTCTCCTTCGCGCAGTTCTCCGAAGGGTTGCGACTGTCCTACAATTTCTTCCAGATTGCGTATTCGCTCATCAAGGCGACCATTTTTGGCGCGGCGATCGCATTCTTCTGTTCCTATGAAGGCTATGTCACCGACGTCGGCGCCGAAGGCGTCGGCCGCTCGACCGCCAGTGCGGTAGTGGTCACCTCGGTCGCGATCCTCGTGCTCGACGCCCTGACCGCCTCAATCCTCGCCAATCAGCTTCAAGGATGAAAAGGCGCGACGAAGTGCTCGTTGGAATCTTCGCCACGGCGGCCGTCGCGGTCGTCGTGCTCGGTGCCCTGTGGCTCGCCCGCGGTGGCCTGGATGCGGGGTATCCGCTCTACTCGCGATTCTCGTGGGGGTCGGGACTCAAGCAGGGCCAGCCCGTCTGGCTCGCGGGAGTCACGGTGGGCTATGTGGACAAGGTGGAGCTCGATCCGCGCGGCACTGTGGTGGCCCACTACCGTATCCAGGATGAGTATCAGGTGCCCAAGGGTACCATGGCGACCGTGGTGCCGAACGGTTTTTTCGGGGACCAGGCGATCGCCTTGACCCCAGACAAGCCGACGCTCGAAGCCTACGCCTCGGGCGATACGATCCCCGTGGGCGTTCCGCCGGCCGGAATCGCCGGGCTCACGGCCCGCGCAGACACCATCACGGCGGGCGTGAACCAGATTCTCACCTCCGCGCGCGAGCAGTTCGTGGACTCCGTCGGCATTCGCGAAATGCGACAGACGATGATCGCGGCCAACCGGCTGGTCGTGCAGCTCGCCCAGATCGCCGCGCTCCAGTCCCGCGAGCTGCAATCCACCATGCAGCTGGTGCGCTCGCGCGCCGCGGCCGTCGATTCCGAGCAGGTGGATTCCACCGTGCGCTCCCTCCGGCAGGCGAGCGCGAACATGGCCATGGTGACGGGAGAGCTGCGGCACACGACCGACCGGCTCAACGCGGTGCTGGCCAAGGTCGAAAGCGGCGACGGCACGGCCGCCAAGCTGCTCAACGACCCGGGCCTCTACAACGACCTGCGCGGCGTGCTCACGCGGGTGGATTCCCTCACCGCGGACTTCAAGAAGAACCCGCGGCGCTACATCAAGCTGCAGATCTTCTAGCCCCGTCGGAGCGGCGCGCTCCACGAGCTGTAACATCGCCTCGAGCACCGCATGCTGCGCTGCCGCATCGTCCAGGCTGCCTAACGGTTAGCCGAACGGGTACGGCACCTCCAGCACGCGCAGGGGCCGCACCGGTGAAACCATCACCCACCTAACGAGCACCGCCCCGGGAGCGATCCCCGGGGCGGTGCCGTGCATCGAGACTGCTGGGCTTGCGCTAGAAGCTCAGGCGGAACGAGATCTGCGTCCGCCAGAAGTTGCCGGCGAAGTTGCCGTTGCTGTACTCACCACCAGCCGGCGGCGAGAACTGCACAATCGGCACCGCCGTCTTCGGATCTGTGCTCGAGTAGCCGACGTGGCGCAGGAGCGGGATGTTCGCGTTCGAGCTGAGCGGCGAGACGCGCTGCACGCCCCACTTCTCGTTCAGCAGGTTGCCGAAGTTGAAGATGTCGAACTGGAACGACAGGCGCTGACCGGCGATTTCCGGCAGCTTCTGACGGATCGCGACGTCCACCACGTTGGAGAACGGCAGTCGGCAGCTGTTGCGCTGCAGCAGGCCGCCGCGCTGCGTGTTGAGACACGACGAGCCCTTGATGAAGTCCTCGAACAGTGCGGCCTGGTTGGCCGCCGAGCTCGTGACCGTGGTGCCGCTCGTGATGTCGCGGAAGCGGATCTGTGCCGGATCGGTTGCGCTGGTCGGCACGAATATCAGGTCGTTGGAGGAGGATCCGTCGCCCTTCAGGTCACCCGCGGTGCCGCCACCGCTCGAGTAGATGTAGTCGTGCGGGCTGCCCGACACGCCTTGATAGAAGACGCTGAAGTCGGTGCTGAGCTTCTTCAACCAGTTGAGCGTGTAGCTGGCATTGGCGACAACCTTGTGCGGCTGGTCGAACAGGCTGACGCCGGTAAACGCATCCTCCTGGCGCCCGCTGATGGTGCGGCCGAACTGCCAGTTCGACGTCGCGGTGCTCGACGTGAAGCTCTGCACGTCGCGCGCCTGCGAATACGTGTACGCCAGCATCGCCTCCCAGTTCTTCGAATACCGCTTGCGCAGCATCGCGGTGAGGTTGTACGCGTAGTCCTGGTTCTGGTTCTGCAGGTCGATGGCGGTGCTGAAGCGCGCCGTGCCGCCATTCGCGACCACCGACGGCGGCGGCAGCAGCGTCACCGTGCCGTTCGTCGCGCTCACGGTGTTGATGTAGAGCGTGCGGCCGCCCTGACCGGTACCCTGCGGCGCCTGCACGTTCTTGCTCACGAAGAACAGCTGGTTCAGCGTGCGCGAGTACAACGCGTCGAACGAGGCCACGAGGTCGTACGGCAGCTGGCGGTCATACCCGAGCACCAGGCGCATCGGCTGCGGGAACTTCAGGTCGTTGGCCAGGAAGTTCACGTCACCGATCGGCTTCGTGCCCTGCCCCTTGCGGCAGGAGTTGATCCCCGATGGATCGCGCTGGAACGCCGGCGCCGGCGCCGACGAGCCGCTCGTGTTGCAGTTGAGGAAGGTGATGATGTTGCCCGAGTTGATCACCGCGTTCTCGAGCCACACGTACGGCGGCGTGCCCACGAACAACCCGACTCCGCCTCGGATCTGGTTCACCGAATTGCCCGTCACGTCCCAGTTGAAGCCGACGCGCGGCGAGAACTGGACCTGGGTGCCCGGGATGTTGTCCGTCCGACGACCGTAGGCGCTGTCGATGGGCGCGTTGTAGGCAATGTCGGTGAGGAAGGTGCTGAGGTCGAAGCGCAGGCCCGCCGTCACGGCGAAGCGCGGCTTCACCTGCCACTGATCGTGCACGTAGAATGCGTTCTGCATGGCATCGAAAAAGGCATTGCCGCCGTCCGCGAGGATGATCGCCTTGCGGAAGGAGTTGGCGTTGCCGGCATCGAGGCTGTCCAGCGTGCGGAAGCTCCACACGCCGAACGAGCTCTGGGAGAAGAGGTTGCGCAGCTTCACCAGCTCGTTGCGCGTGCCGACCGTGATCGTGTGGTTCCCCATCGGGCGGAAGGTGAAGTTGTCGGTCAGCTCCCACGTCTGCGTGTCGAGCTCATTGCCCTGCGAGAACTGGTCGGCACCGGCGAGGATCGCCGCGTTGCCGTTCGGTCCCACCACCGTGTTGACACGGATCTGCGGGAAGTTGGACGTCGGCGTGCGCCGGTTGCCCCACTTGTTGTAGCCCAAAAAGAGCTCGTTCGACGATCCGCCCTTGAAGTTCGAGAAGAGCTGCAGCACCAGGGCGTTCTTCGTGTTCACGAAGTTGTGGTAGTTGCTTGAGAACACCGAGGTGGTCGAACTGCGGCCGTTCTGCTGCCGCGGGCGCTCGCCCTTGCTGTAGTTGTATCGGAACACCATCCTTTGCACATCGTTCACCCGGAAGTCGAGACGCGCAAGCATGTTCGACAGCGGGTTCTCGATGTTCTGCGCTCCGGCGGAGCCGAGGTTCGACTCGCCGAGTCGCGCCATGATGCTCTCGAAGCGCGCGCGATCGGCGTCCGTGATCGCGTACAGCGGCCGCTGGTCGGCCGGCTGTCCGAAGTACGGACCCGTGACCGGGGTGTTCTCGTTTTGGAACTCGGGCGCGATGAAGAAGTGCAGGCGATCCTTGATGATCGGGCCACCTAACGAGAATTCGTACTGCTTGCGGTTGCAGGGGGTGGCGCGCAGCACCGACGTGTCGGCACCGTACTTTTCGTTGCGGTAGAAGTAGAACGCGGAGCCGTGCAGGTCGTTCGTGCTGTTCTTCGTCACCGCGTTCAGCAGCAGTCCGCCGAAGTTGCCCTGGCGCACGTCGAACGGCGCCTGCAGCACCTGCAGCTCCTTCACGGCTTCAATGGCACACCGACTTCGAGTTCACTGCCGCGCCCGGCTGGCCCGTGGAGCCACGACCGAACACGTCACGCTCGGTGGCCCCGTCGATCTGCACATTGTTCATGCGGTTCGACATGCCGCCGGCCGAATAACCCGGGCCCGACGAGGACGCCTGTGGGGTCATTGGGATGAAGTCGGTCAGGTTGCGCGTGAGCGTGGCCGCGCGCTGCAACGTGGAGTCGGAGATGATCGTGCGGGTGGACGTGTTGGCCGTCGAGAACGTCTCCGTTCCCGTGGACGCCACCACGCGCACACCGGTGATCGTCGCCGGCTGCTGCGTCAGCCTGAAGTCCACGCGCAGGATCTGGCTCAGTGCAATCAACTGCCCGCGGTTGATCGCCGGCGCGAAGCCGATGCGACGCGCGGTCAGTTCGTAGGGGCCGCCTACTTCGAGGCCCTGCACGAAATAGCGACCGACTTCACGCGTCACGCCACCCGCGGCGAAGCCCGTGGCGCTGTTCACGATCCGGATCTGGACGTCTGAGAGCGGAGAGCCAACGGGATCAGTCACCACGCCGCTCACCGCGCCGGTGGTGATGCCCTGGGCTTCCGCCCCCGCCCACGGCGCACCAAGCGCCACCACCACGGCGGCGCCAAGTGTCTTCGATGGACGAGAGATTGTCATAATTTGAGGAAAGGACTGGGGGAGACTGCGTTGTCCGGGGTGTAGCAATACCCACGCCGCAGAGCGTGGCAAAGCTCGCCCGAAGCCTCGAGGCGGACAAGCAGGAAAACTCCAATCTCGGCGACCCTGAATCGGGACCGGTCGGACCCCAATCCCGTGCCGAGATCGTTACCGTTTCTTCGCCACGAAGAGGTAGTAGACCGGCACCCCTGCCAGCAGCACCGCAAAAACGGCAGCCGTCTTGAGCCGGCTGCTGGGATCGATCAGGGCGTTGGCCAGCAGGTAGGTCACCGAGGCAATGAAGATCGCCGGCACCACCGGATAGCCCGGCGTGCGGAAGGCGGGGGAATACCCCGGACGCCGTCGCAAGCGGTACACCGCCCCCACGCTCGCACCGTAGAAAGGCAGCATGGCGATGACAAACGTGTCGGCCAGCGACTCGAACCGCAGGAAGAGCACAAACACGAACCCCAGCAGTCCCACCAGGGTGATGGCGACGTACGGCGTCTGATACTTCGGATGCACCGCCGCGACCTTCCGAAAGAGCATGCCGTCGTCCGCCATCGCGAACAGCACGCGCGGCGAAGTGAGCAGCACCGCGCTCAGCGTGCCGAACGTGGAGAGCATTACGGTGAGCGAAACAAAAACCACGCCCGGCCGACCCATCACGACCTCGGCTACGTCCGCCGCGACGAGCTTGGACGTGCGGATCTGCTCGACCGGTAACACCGCGAGATACGCCAGGTTGGCCAGGCAGTAGATCACGACCACCGCCAGCGTGCCCCCAATCAGCGCTCGCGGCAGGTTGCGTTGGGGATCTTTCACCTCGCCTGCGACGTAGCTCAAGTCTCCCCAACCATCGTACGCCCACAACACCGACACCAGCGCCAGCCCCGCACTGCCCATCGCAAAGCTGCCCTCAGGCACCATGGGCGTGAAGTTCCCTCCCGTCTGCGGCAGTCCCAGCGCCAGCGCCGTGACCACGATGAAGGCGAGTCCGCCATACTTGGCGACTGTCGTGACGTTGGTGACCGCGGTGCCCCATTTCACGCCCACGATATTGAAGATCGCGGTGACCGTGATGGCCGCGGCCGCCACGTAGCGCGCGTACTGGTCATACGGCGCAATGGTGGGGTCGAAGCCCAGCACACGCACGAAGTACTCGGCGAACGTGATCGCGATAGCACCTAACGCCGCGGCGCGCACCATCGTGAGCTGCCCCCAACCGAACAGGAAGGCGTACAGCCGCCCCCATCCTTCGCGCAGGAAGGCGTAAAAGCCGCCCGTATGCGGGATCTCGCTGGCCACCTCGGCCAGCGTGAGCGCGCCGCAGAGGGCAAATACGCCGCCCAGTGCCCAGATGATGATCAGGGGCAGGGGGCCGGGGATCTTGTCCGCTACCCCGGCGGGGGAGCGGAAGATGCCGGAACCGATCGTCGAACCGACGACCACGGCGACGGCACTCCAGAGTCCGATGCGGCGCGGCAGCGCGCCGGGCGTCGCCTTGGTCGGCGTCGCACTCGAGGGGGCATTGATGGGCGATGACATGGTCGGCAATCCTACGACACGGGGCCGATTTCGGGGAGTGGGGCGTTGAATCCACCCCCGCGCCCGTACAGCTTTCGCCTTGGATTTCTCCTCGCATTTTTTTGGACGGACGGCACGTGCCGCAATTGACGCTCTCCAGGATCTTCTTCGTACTCGCCGCAGCCACTTGCGCCCTCGCCCAGGTGGCCGTCGTGCGCGCCGCGCTCGCCGGCCGCACCCCGGGAGCCTCGAACTCCGTCGTGGGCCGCGTGCGCGAACTCGTGTGGGTGCTGCTCCCCGCCTGTCTCCTGCTGCTCGCGCTCGTGTGGACGTGGCGCTCCCTGCCAGCGGGTGACGACCTCTCGGCGTCCGCGCCGAGCGCCACCACGCCCGTCATATCCACGCCGGTGCGCGGCCCCGCAATCGTTCCGGGGGCGACGCCGTGAAGGATATCCGGAATCTCGCATGGGTATCGCTCGCGCTCGCCTTTGGCCACATCGTGTTCGGCGCGATCGTACGCATCACCGGCTCGGGAATGGGCTGCGGCGATCATTGGCCCCGCTGTCACGGCTACTGGTTTCCGCCGCTGCAGCGGACCGACCTGATCATCGAGGTGTCGCACCGCTACTTCGCGGCCACACTGTCCTTGGCGATCGTCGCGTTGCTCGTGATCACCTTCGCACGTCGTCGCCTGCCCGGAGTGCCGGGCGCGAATGGCGTCCTGCGGCCGGTCATCGTGAGCGCGGTGCTGGTGATCGCCGCCGCGCTCTTCGGCGCCGTGGTGGTCAAGCTGGAGCTGACGAACAAGTTGGTGATCGTTACGCACTTGTCGATCGCGATGGCGCTCCTCGGTTCGCTGCTCGTGGCCATCGTCCGCGCGGGGGGCCCCCCCCGACTACCAGAATACGCCGCCGCCGACGGCCGCACGTCATCAATTGCACGCGCGGGCAATCTTTCGACTGCCGCCTGGAGCGCATCCGCCAGCAGCGCCCGCGGGGGACTGAGTGCCGCGGCACTCGCCTTCTCCGCCCTCGTGTTCGGCGCCCTCACCGCGCACATCCCGGGCGCCAACTCGGCGTGCCAGGGCTTTCCGCTCTGCGCCGGCGGATTGCTGCCCACGTCGCCCACCCAGCACCTGCAGTACGTGCATCGTATCATCGCCTTCCTGCTCTTCTTCCAACTCATTTGGCTCGCGCTCGCCGCAGCGCGGCGCGGCGAAGCGCGCGTGGCGAAACTTGCGCAGGTGACGGTCGGCCTCTGCCTGCTGCAGATCCTGATCGCCGCCATGATGGTCGAGCTGCAACTGCCCCCGGTCTGGCGCTCGCTGCATGAAGCGGCCGGCACCCTGCTCTGGATCGTGGTGTTCCTGCTCGCCATCGTCACGCGTCGCGCCTCGCTGGCCGGCGCCCCAGCCTCGGCCCCCGGTCCCACCGGCCGCACGGTGGCCTCCCTCGCCGGCAGCGAGGCCCGGGCATGAGTGATATCGCACTGACCTCCGCGCGGGAGGACAGCCTGGTGCGCGACTTCATCTCGCTCACCAAGCCGCGCATCATCTCGCTGTTGCTGGTGACCACCATCGCGCCCATGTTCGTCGCCGGCGATCCCTCGTGGCTCACCGTGCTGATCGTGGCGGTGGGCGGCTACCTCATGGCGGGGGGCGCCAACGCGGTCAACATGTACATGGACCGCGACATCGACAACATCATGGCGCGCACGCGGCTGCGCCCCATTCCCAGCGGACGCCTCACGCCGGTGGCGGTGCTGGCCTTC
>JBDSVW010000209.1:0-3742 GCA_039927015.1 Gemmatimonadaceae bacterium
GAAGAAGTTGGGCTCGAAGCGGGCCCAGTTCACCTCGCGCGTCGACGTCAGGCGCGTGTCCACCTTCGCACCCTGCACGTCCCATGTAATCACGTCACCTAACGAGACCATCAGGTCGGCCGCCAGGTCCTTCTCCAGCGACACCTCCTCCAGCGGAGCGCCGGGCGGCGCCTTGGTCGAGCCGAACCAAGCGCCCTCCGCCAGCTTCTCGCCGGAATACAGCGTGTCGCGGAAGGTGGAGCGGTACTCCCGACGCAACGCCCAGCCGGCGGGTCGCTGCGGTTGCTCGCCCTCCGCACGCTGCTCACGCTCGGCCGCCTCGTCCCGCGTGGTGTCCGCGGAGCGGCGTGGTGCGAGCTGGTCAACCGTCTTGCCGTTCACCGCCGCAATGCGCATGGTCACGATCGGCGTGCGCTGGACCACGTCCACACCCGCCGCACGCACGAGCGAATCGACACCCAGCCCCTGGTCCGACTGCACGTCGAAGAAGACAAGGTTGCCCTTCGACGCCTGTTCGGTGATGCGCAGCTGGGCCAGCAGGTTGCTCTGCACGAGGTAGAGCGTGGTCACCAGGAACGCGCCGAATCCCAGCGAGAGCACCACCGATCGCGTCTGGTTGGCGGGGCGGTAGAGATTGGCCACCCCCTGGCGAATGACATACGGCCAGCCGGCCCGCAGCGCGGCCCGCGCAAGGCGCGACAGGAAGGCCGCGCTCAGCAGGAGCAGCACCAGCACGGCGGCAATGCCCGCGCTGAAGCCCAGCACATCGCGCAGCGAATTGGCCCGCGTCGCGGCAATGCCCACCACCGTGAGCCCGATGAAGACGTTGACCAGTACGAGTGCCCAGTTGATGCCCCGCACCCGCTCCGGATTCACGTTGCGCCGGATGGCCTGCAGCGGTGAGATGCGGCGCAGCGCCACAAGCGGGCGCAGCGCGAAGGCCAGCGCAATCCACACCCCTAACGCCAGACCCACGCCGATGGCGCGCGGCTCCAGTTGCACCTGCACATCCAGCGGCAGCACGTCGGACAGGAGTCCGGGCAGGAGGAACTGGATACCCACGCCGAGCACGGCGCCCAGCGCCGCGCCCACCAGTCCCATCAGCGCCGCCTGCGTGACGTAGATCAGCAACACCTGCCGGCTGGTGGCGCCCACGCACCGCAGCACGGCCACGATGTCAATCTTCCGCGCCACCCATGCATTCACGCCGCTGGCCACGCCCACGCCCCCCAGCAACAGCGCGACGATACCCACCACGCCCAGGAAATCGGCCAGCTGGTCGATCGACTCCGTGATCGACAGCTCGCTCTGCGACACCGTGCGCGCGCGCACTTTCAACGAGTCGAATCGCGGACGCAGCGGCGTGAGCCACTCCTCACCGCTCACCCCCGGCGGCAGCTTCGCGAACGCCTCGTAGTCGGCGCGACTACCGAAGGTGAGCAGCCGCGTGCTGGCCACGTACTTCTCGGCGATGAACACCCGCGGGCCGATGGCGGCCGCCATGCCGGGATCTCCGGGCACGCTGGTCAGGCTGCCGGCGATGAGGAACTTCGCGTAGCCCAGTTGCAACGTGTCGCCCACCACCGCGTCCAGCGCGATCAGCAGCGAGGGGTCCACCAGCGCCGACGGTTCGCGCTGCAGCATAGCCCAGCGGCCCGCCGGCTCGGTGATCACGTCACCGTACAGCGGAAACGCTTCGGTCACCGCCCGCAACTGTGCCAGGCGCGTGGCTCCGCCCTGCACGGCCGTCGCCATCGACGCGAAGTTGGTCTGCCGCGCCATCGTCACGCCCGTGCGCTGCAGGGAATCGAACAGCGCGTCCGTTCCCTTCGACCACCCGCCGCGCGCCCCGAAGGACACGTCGCCTCCCACCAGGGCGCGCGACTGCGCCCGCACCGAGCGGTTGATGTTCCCCGCGAACGAATCGATCGCCACCAACGCGGCCACCCCGAGCGAGATGGACGACATGTACAGCAGCAGGCGGCGGCGCGTGCTGCGTGATTCGCGCCACGCCAGCGACACCAGCGGAAAGCGTGAGCGCCCGTTAGGCGCCGCGTTCCCGCCTTCGGACTCGGGGCTCATGCGACGCGCCCGCCGCTCGCGTCATCTCCCGGTGCGACCGCAACGAAGGCCGCGTCCATCGTCGATTCCTCGTCCGCCCAGCCGCCGTCCTCACCTTTCGACCGGTCTTCCACTACCGCGCCGTCGGCCAGCCGAATCACGCGCTGCGTGCGCTGGGCGAGCGCAGGATCGTGCGTGACGATCACGATCGTGGACCCCGATTCGCGGTTGAGCTCCTCCAGCAATTCGACGATCCGTGTCCCGGTGGCGGCGTCGAGATTGCCCGTCGGCTCGTCGGCAAAGAGGATGCGCGGCTCGTTCACGAAGGCACGCGCAATGGCCACGCGCTGCTGCTCGCCACCGGAGAGCTGCGAAGGGAAGTGGTCCAGGCGATCGCCCAGACCCACCCGCTGGAGCAGCGCGCGCGCGCGGCGCGCGGCGCCGCCGTCTCCCCGCAGCTCGAGCGGAACCTGTACATTCTCAATGGCGGTGAGCGTTGGGATGAGCTGGAACGACTGGAAGACGAATCCCACCTTCTCGCCGCGCAGTCGTGCCCGTTGATCCTCCGACATGGCCGTCAGGTCGGCGCCATCGAGGAGCACTTGTCCCCGTGTCGGGGTATCCAGACCCGCGAGGAGCCCGAGCAACGTGGTCTTCCCACTGCCCGACGGTCCCACGATCGCCATGAGGGCGCCTTGCGGCACGCGGAACGAGACGTCCTTCAGCACCGTGAGATGGTGCCTTCCGCTGTCAAATTCCTTCGTGAGACCACGAGCTTCGAGCATGCGATTCCTGTTGGGTGTTGTCGTCCTGGCCGCCGCCTGTTCCGGAGGCGAACCGGCGAAAGATACCAGCGGTGACTTCCCGCCCGCTCCTGTCGGGGATGAACGCGCCAGCGCCATGAGTGGTGCCGCCGTCGCGGATTCCGTGATGGACCGCGCGGCGCGCACCGATTCGCGGGCCAGGGTCCTGGTGGTGGGCACCTCGCTCACCGCGGGCCTCGGTCTCGATCCTACGACTGCGTATCCCGCCGTGTTGCAGCGGATGGCCGATTCCGCCGGATATGCCGTGCAGGTCGTGAATGCCGGGCTGAGTGGGGAGACCTCGGCGGGGGCGCTGCGACGCCTGGAGTGGCTGCTCCGGGAGCCGGCGGCGCTCGTGATGGTGGAAACCGGGGCCAATGACGGGCTGCGTGGCGTGGACATCGACTCCACGCGCGCGAACCTCGTGGCCATTGTCCGCACCGTGAAGGCGGCGCTCCCCGGGGCGCCGGTGCTGCTCCTGCAGATGGAGGCGCCGCCCAACCTGGGTCCCGGGTACACCCGCCGCTTCCGGGAGAATTATCCAGCCGTCGCCCGCAGCGAGGGCGCCGCGCTACTGCCCTTCCTGCTGGAGGGTGTTGCCGGGGTGCGCGCACTCAACCAGGGCGACGGTATTCATCCCACCGTCGAGGGGTCCCGGCGCGTGGCTCGCAACCTGTGGCCCTTCCTGGAGCCCCACCTCGAGCGGCTGCGCGCTGCCAGCTAGTGTGGTGTCCCGTTAAGAACTTTCGCTAGTCGCTCCAGTTTCGCGAGGATCGCGTCGGCGGTGGCGGTCCAGACGAACGGGCGGGACGTGCGATTGTAGTGGGTGACAAACGTGTTGATGCGGGCCACGAGCTCGCGGACGTTTCGGAAAGAAC
>JBDSVW010000210.1:0-3407 GCA_039927015.1 Gemmatimonadaceae bacterium
GGATAGCGGCGGGCGGGATCCTTGGCCAGGAGGCGATCGACGATATCGCCTAACGCTGCCGGCACCGTAGGCGCGACGCTCCGGATGGGTGGCGGCGCGTTGAGCACGTGGGCGACGAGCACCGCCGATGGCGTCTCGCTCTCGAAGGGAAAGCGCCCGGTGAGCGCATGGAAGGCCAGCACGCCGAAGGAGTACAGGTCGCTCCGGCCGTCGAGCGCCTCGCCGGCGACCTGCTCGGGACTCATGTACGCCACCGTGCCCAGCACCGCGCCCGTCTGTGTGAGCTGGGACGACTGCGCCACGCGCGCGATCCCGAAATCGGTCACCATGGCGCGGGCGTCCGCGCGGTCGAGCAGGATGTTCTCCGCCTTCACGTCGCGGTGCACGACCCCGCGACTGTGCGCATAGCCTAACGCGGAGGCGACATCGAGCAGGATAGGCATGAGCCGCGCGGGGGGATACGGGCCCTGCTCACGCACGCGCTGCGCGATGGACTGGCCGTTGACATATCCCATGACGAAGAACACGAACGGGCCCAGTTCGTCCGCGCGATGCACGGGGACGATATTGGGATGCGACAGCGCGGCCGCCGTGCGCGCTTCGCGCAGGAAGCGCTCCCGGATCAGCGCGTCGGTGGCCAGGTCGTGGGGCAGCGTCTTGATGGCCACTTCCCGGTCGAGCTTGAGGTCACGGGCGAGGTAGACGATACCCATGCCACCGCGTCCGATCTCGCGTTCCAGCCGGTACTGTCCAGTGAGGGCGTCGGCAAAGGCGAGCGTGTCGACTGGGGGGGTGGTCATCTCAGGGAGTTCGGGACGAAGGTGCGGGCCGCAGCGGACCGCGTCACGCGCGCGCCTGCTACCCTACGAAGGAATACTGCGAAAGGATGCAGCCCACCGCGAGCACCATGTCCACGAGTGGTCGGCTGCGGTGTATGAATCGCTCACGCGCTCGCACCAGCTCTACCATAAGCACCAACGGCCGTTTGACGCCGAGGTCATCGACCCGCCGTAAGTCCTCCAGTGGCAAAGGGTTTGACCGGTCTGACCACCCAACACCCCCACTCGCCCACGTTAGATTCTCCTCGTCCTCTCGTCCTCTCGTCCTCTCGTCTTCTCGTCCTCTCGTCCTCTCGTCCTCTCGTCGAGGCCCCATGGCTACATCCACCGCTCCAACCGCCGACGTCGCGCACGACACGTTTCCGATCAACGGCACCGACTACGTGGAGTTCTTCGTGGGCAACGCGAAGCAGGCGTCGCTGTACTATCGCGCAGCGTTTGGCTTCCAGCTGGTCGCGTATCGCGGACCTGAGACAGGCACGCGTGACCGGGCGAGCTATCTGCTGCAGCAGGGGAAGATCCGTTTCGTGCTCACCACCGCCATCAGGGCCGACCTTTCGCCGGAATCGGCGTTCGTGGCGCAGCATGTGGCCACGCACGGCGACGGCGTCCGGGACCTGGCGTTGTGGGTGGACGATGCGCGCGAGGCGTACGCGAAGGCCGTGGCACGCGGGGCGCACTCGGTGCACGAACCGCAGGTGACGCGCGACGACGACGGCGAAGTGGTGATCGCGGCGATCCGCATTTACGGCGACACCATTCACTCGCTGGTGGAGCGCCGCAATTATCGCGGACTCTTCCTTCCCGGTTTCCAGCCGCTCACGCCGCACTACCAGCCGGCGGACGCGGGTCTGAAGTACGTGGATCATTGCGTCGGAAACGTCGAACTGGGGAAGATGAACGCGTGGGTGGACTTCTACGCCGAGGTGATGGGCTTCCGTAACTTGCTCACCTTTGACGACAAGGACATCTCCACGGAGTATTCGTCGCTGATGTCGAAGGTGATGGCCAACGGAAACGACCGCATCAAGTTCCCCATCAACGAGCCGGCGTCGGGCAAGAAGAAGTCGCAGATCGAGGAATATCTCGACTTCTACACGGGTCCCGGCGTACAGCACATGGCGCTCGCCACCGACGACATCGTGCGCACGGTGACCGCCTTACGCGACCGCGGCGTGGAGTTCCTCTCGATTCCCACCAGCTACTACAACGAGTTGCAGGAGCGGGTGGGCAAGATCGACGAGCCGGTGGACCTCCTGGCGTCGCTGGGCATCCTGGTCGATCGCGATCCCGATGGCTACTTGCTGCAGATCTTCACAAAGCCGGTGCAGGACCGGCCGACGGTCTTCTTCGAGATCATCCAGCGCAAGGGCGCGAAGAGCTTCGGCAAGGGCAACTTCCGCGCGCTGTTCGAATCCATCGAGCGAGAGCAGGCGCTGCGGGGCAACCTCTGATGCCGTTCTACCACACGTTAGGCAACATCCCGCGAAAGCGGCACACGGTCTTTCGCCGGCCCGACGGCGGGTTGTACGCCGAGGAGCTGATGGGGCACGAGGGCTTCGTGGGCACCTCGTCGCTGCTCTACCACACCCACCCGCCCACGACCATCAAGACGGCGCGCAAGCTGCGTGACATCCGGTGGGAGGCCGACGAGGACACCTCGCTGCGCCACCGGCACTTCCTCACGGCCCAGTCGAAGAAGGGGGGCAGCGCGACGCTCGATCGCACGCCCATCCTGTTCAACAGTGACATCGCGATGTTGTACGTGGAGCCGGACGAGAACGACGCGCACTTCTACCGGAACTCGCAGGCTGACGAGGTCGTGTACGTGGCCGAGGGGCAGGGCGTGCTGGAATCGGTGTATGGGGACCTGCCATACCGGGCGGGCGACTACGTGGTGCTGCACCGCAACATCCTGCACCGCTGGCGGCTCGATCTCGCCGTGCCGAACAAGTTTCTAGTGATGGAAAGCCGGGGTCACGTGCGCTTTCCCAAGCGCTATCTCAACGACGTGGGCCAGCTGCGCGAGGGCGCGCCCTACTGCGAGCGGGATATCCGGCGCCCGATGGAGCTGCCTCCGCACGACGAGTCGGGGGATTTCCCGCTGCTCGTCAAACAGTACGATGCGATCAACGAACTCGTGCTGGACCACCATCCGTTCGACGTGGTGGGATGGGACGGGTACTTCTATCCGTGGATCTTCAACATCCATGATTTCGAGCCCATCGTCGGACGCATCCACCAGCCGCCGCCGGTGCACCAGACCTTCCAGGGCGACGGCTTCGTGATCTGCTCGTTCTGCCCCCGGCCCTACGATTTCGATCCGAACGCGCTGCCCGTCCCGTACAACCACTCCAACGTGGATTCGGACGAGGTGCTGTTCTATGCCTCGAGCGAGTTCATGAGCCGCAAGGGCATCGAGTACGGCTCCATCACGCATCATCCCGACGGGCTGCCCCATGGTCCGCATCCGGGCCGTGCGGAGGCGTCCATCGGCGCCAAGTACACGAATGAGCTGGCCGTGATGATGGACTCCTTCAAGCCGCTGAAGGTGGCCAAGGTCGCCAT
>JBDSVW010000211.1:0-5954 GCA_039927015.1 Gemmatimonadaceae bacterium
CCAGGGAATGGGGGCCGCGAGGTTGGCGTTGGCTGGCGTACCGACCTGGTTGTACATGATCGGCTTGAACGTGCCGATGAGGTCGTTGAGGTTCAGGCTGCGTCCCGCCGCCATGGTCTTGCTCGTCAGCCGCAGGTCGGGCTGCCCACCCGGTCGCTGCTGCGCACCGGTGATAATGGAAGGATGAATCCAGTAACGGTTGGAGCTGAGCGGCTCCGAGATCGGATTGGCCGGCTCGCCCGCCGTGAGCGAGTAGGCGTAGTACACGCCGGTCGCGAGAGATCCGGGAAGACCGGTCGTAGTGACGAACGACTGGTTCATTGCCGTCGACGCCAGTGCCCAGCAGGAGGAGCAGTTGAGGAACGTGGCGCGATGCACCTGCATCTTCGCGGCCAGCGCGCGGTTGAAGAGCGCGAAGGTGGCCGGGGTGGTGAATCCGGTGTAGCCCGGCGGCACGGTGAAGGGGAAGGCGCTTCCCCCGGCCTGCAGGTCGGTATAGCCCTCGTTCACGAGGTCGACTGCCGCCTGCAGCGCCGCGGTGAATGAGACGAAGGGCGCGGGCGGGCTGCCTAACGGCTGATCCACGGCGATCGGAATGCCCAGCGCGCCGGTGCGAATCGCCACCCGGTGCAGCATCCACCCCTTCATGGTTTTGGCGAAACCCTGGGCTGCCTTGATCTCGGTGGCCGTCAGGCCCGACGCAGCCGGAATCGCCTTCAGGTAGGTGTTGATGGACCGGATGGTTGCGTAGGGTCCGATCCAGTTGGCGCTGTGGCGACCGGTGGGATCTGGCGGCCCGCGAAACTGCTCCTGCGTTTCGCGCGGATCGTTGCCGAGCAGGTTGTATCCCTCGCGTCCGTACAGGGCGTACACGGCCACCTCGGTCGCGACGTCGTTGTACATCTGCGCGAAGATGCCCGTCGCCGCGCGGGCGAGGATCGTCTTCGTGGGGGACGAGGTGAGGGTCTCCACGGTTGGAGCGTTCGTGTTGAGGATATCGAGCTCACCGCAGCCCCCGAGCAACAGGGAGCATGCGAGCACGACGGGCGCGGCGGCGCGTCTGCCGGTCCACTGGCGGATATAGTGTCGGTTTGGCATCAGAAGCCCAGGCTGACGTTGAGGAAGATGCTGCGCGACGGCGGGTACGGCCCGATGTCGAGGTTGTTGCGGATGGCGGCGGAACCGAAGTTGGCCACCTCGGGATCCACGCCCCGGTAGTCCGAGAACTGGAACAGGTTGCGAGCGGCGAGTCCCACGCGTGCCGAGCGCAGCGAGTTCACGGCGGAGAAGAAGCTGCGCGGCAGCTCAAAATTGACAGACACCTCGCGCACCTTCACGAAGCTTCCGTCCTCGATGTAGGGCTCGACCGCGCCCTTGAGGTAGCCGTTGTAGCGCTTGGCCCAGGCGGGCGATCCCCAGTCCGCCGAGGTCCGGCCGTCGTCCTGCAGGAAGTCGGTGAGGTTGATGATGTCGCCCCCCTGCTGCCAGTCGATGACGGTGTTGAAGGAGAGGCGGCGCCACTGCACATCGTTCACGAAGCCCATGCGGAAATCGGGCGCCGAGTTGCCGAGCTGCGACAGCGCGGGCAGTCGATTGCCCTGTGCATCCAGGCCGAAGGCCACGATCTGCGTGATCGGCTTGCCCACCTGGACGCGCGTGCGGCCCAGGTTGCCGAAGCCGCTCGCGGCGGGGAAGAACGGCGGAAGGCCCGCCAGGTCCTCGACCTCACTGCCATACGTGGTAAAGGTCGCGCGGCTGACCCACGTGACACTGGCGTTCTGAATCGGGCTGTATCCCACGCCCACCTCATAGCCCCAGTTGCGGATCTTTCCGCCGTTGAACACCTGCGTGGCGAAGCCGGACGACGGCTCGGGCACGCGATTCAGCAACAGGTTGGTAGTGTTGCGGTTGAAGTAGGTCACTTCCCAGGTGAAGCGCTCGTTCATGAGCGCGCCGTCGGCACCCACCTCGATCTCCTTCAGGCGCTCGGGCTCCACGTTCGCGAAGCCGGCCGCAGTCGATACGGCCACGCCCTGCAGGCCGCCCAGCGTCGGGGTGAGCAGGTTGGTGAACTTCTGGCCGAAGATCGGCTGGTTGCCAGTCTCGCCGTACGCGGCACGGAACTTCACCTCATTGCCGCTGCCCAACAGGTTCTCGAAGCGGTACGAGCCCGACACCTGCGGGAACACGTAGTACTTGTCGATGTCGCCCATCACGCTGCTGCGCTCGGCGCGCAACCCACCGCGCACCAGGAGGCGCTCGGAGAAGAGACGCAGCTCCTCACTCGCGTAGAACGCGATGGTGCGCTCGGCGGTGAGGTTCTCATTGGCGGTGATGTTCGTTCCCTGGTTCACGTTCCGCTGGCCTGGGAGCAGGTTCTGCGTGCGGATGAGGGAGGTATGCAGCTGCCGGTCCTCGTACTGGAAGCCGGCAGAAGTGGCGGCGGAGAAACCACCGAAATTCCAGGTGTGCACCCCGTTCAGGTTGTAGTTGAAGAAGCGGCTGCGTCCACCGCTCTCCACCGATTCGCCTGGCAGGGCCTGCACGCGCTCGAAGAAGAGGTCGTTCGGCGTCCACACATCGTTGGCCTGGTCGAACACGTCCAGGCCGCCGCCCACCACGACTCGCAGCGACTGGTTTCCACCGATGCGCGGGTTCCAGCCCATGTTCATGCCGCCGGTGAAGCGATTCGTTTCCTCGCTATTCACGCCCAGCTCGGTGAGCTGGATCGGGTTCGACTGCACGGAGACCGTCGGCGTGGGGAAGGAGCCGTCGGGGCTGCGCTTCGTGAGGTCCACGAAGCTCGGGATGTACGAGAGGGCGTAGCCGTGGCAGCCGTAGTTGTTGCAGTTGTTGCTCCAGCCGCGATCGTTCGCGTTGCGGGAGTAAACGCTCGACACGCGCAGGTCCACCGTGTTGCCGAGCGTCTGGTCCACGTTCACGCGCAGGCCCTGCTTCGTAGCGCCCGTGCCCCGTTCGGTGCCTTCGTCGTGCTTCCAGTTGCCGGAGACGAAGTAGCGCGTGCCGCCCGTGCCACCGCTCACGTCCACGATCGTTTCGTAGGACGGATCGCGGTTGTCATAGATCGCCGCGGCGTTGTCGAAGTAGGGGGACGCATTGTTGGCGAAGAACGGTCGGGCGGGCTCGCCGTAGCGCACGAGCGCCGAGTCGAGGGTCCAGCGTCGTGCGTCCATGAGTTTCAGGGGCGAGAACTGCCCGACGCGCTGCGTGACATTGAAGCGCGGGGCGCCGCTCTGGCCGCGGGTGGTGGTGATGACGACCACGCCATTGGCGGCCTTGGAGCCGTAGATCGATGAAGCGGCGGCTCCCTTGAGGACTTCGATGCTAGCGATGTCCTGTGGGTTCAGGTCGGCGAGGCGGTTGACCGCATCGGCCTCGAGGGTGACGCTGGCCGCGTTGTTGGTGTAGCCGCGGCCGCTCGGGATCGACGCATTTGAGTAGATCACGCCATCCACCACGAACAGCGGATCGAAGCCGCCCAGGATCGTGTTGTTGCCGCGAACCTGCATCTGGATGCCGCCGCCCGGGGCGCCGGAGTTCGTTTGCAGGTTCACGCCGGTGATCTTGCCGGTGAGGGCGGACTCCACGCTCGGTACCGGTACGCGCGAGAGTTCCTCGCCCGTCACCAGTGAAACAGAGGTGGTGGCACTTCTGCGCTCGACGGTGGTCGCCTGTCCGGACACCACGACTTCGTCGAGATTGAACACGTCCTGCGCCAGCGCGAAATCGGCGGTGGACTGGTTGGCGGGTACCGTGAATTCGATGCGCTTGAATCCAATGGCCCGCACCTGCAGGCGCATTTCCCCGGTTGGACCGGTGATGATGTAGCGTCCATCGTCCCCCGTACGTACGGACTGTCCCCGTGTGGGACCGATTACGGAGACTTCAACATCCTGGAGCGGTGTACCTGGTCCCTGTCTGGTAACGGTACCGGTCACGCGGCGCTCCTGCGCCGACGCGATAGGTGGTGCAAGCAGCATCGCTGCCGCTGCGAGCACCCAGAGTCTGACATGAGTCCCCATCTGTAAGCTCCCGCGATCGAACGTGAAGGAAAATCGCCTCACTGGCGTAGCGAGGCGTGCCTCGAACGTGGGATGGAGAGGCCGACTCTGCAAGGAGGAAATGGGGGACGATTCGGTGGCGGGAGGCCGCACGACGCAGTAATTCTGGCTCGTGACGTCGCCTGCGTGATGACGTACATGGCCCGGGGATGGCCCGCATTGGCGGTCTGATCGCGTACGAACTCGTCTAGCGTCGGCCGGCGCGGGTGGCGTTGGTCTAGAGCAGAGGGCCGAGCAGGCGGAAGACGTCCTCGAGGAACTGCTGCAGGGCGGGGCGGCGACGCCACGTGGCGAGATCGAGTCGCTCCGACTGGGCCAGATAGCCATCGTGCAGGGTCCGTAGCCGCGCGTTGAACGACGGGTCATACACGAACAGCGAGATCTCGAAGTTCAGCCACAGGCTGCGCATGTCGAGGTTGACCGAGCCCACCACGCCCACACCATCGTCGATCGACATGCTCTTGGTGTGCAGCAGGCCGCCATGAAAGAGATAGATCCGTGCGCCGGCCGTCATGAGTGCGTCGAAGTGGGCCGTGCTCGCGTATCGAATCGGGAGCGAGTCGCTGCGGGCGGGCACGATGAGCGTCACCTCGACATGGCGCAGTGCAGCCGACAGCAGTGCCGTGAGAATCGAGTCGTCGGGCACGAAGTACGGCGTGGTGAGCGTGAGGTCGTGCCGCGCCGAGTAGATCGCGGTGAGCAGGAGCTGATGGATGGCCTCGGGATGCAGGTCGGGCCCCGATGGAGCCACCTGCACCACGGAGGCGCCCTGATCTCGGGGCGATCCCCGCCACACGGGTGGTGGCTCGAATGCCTGGTTGTGCTCTACAGCCCAGTCGAGCGCGAACACGCCGTCCAGTGCCGCAGCCGCGGGTCCGACGATACGCGCCATGGCATCGATCCATTCGCCGACGCCGGCGTCCTGCTTGAAGAAGCGCGGATCCACCATGTTCTGGCTGCCGGTATAGGCCACGCGGCCGTCGATGACGACGATCTTGCGGTGATTGCGCAGGTCCGCACGCACGAAGATCGCGCGGAAGAGGCTCGTGGGCAGGGCTGCCCTGAGGTGTACGCCGGCGTGTCGCAGACGCGAGGCCTGCGGGCCCGTGAGGAACGCCTTGCTCCCCACGGCGTCGGCCAGCGCCCGGCACCGTACCCCTCGGCGCGTCGCGCGCACCAGTGCTTCGACCACCTCCGCGGCCCGTCCGCCCTCATGCCAGATATAGAAGCAGACATTGCAGGTGGATTTTGCGCCATTGATGTCGCGAACCATCTCGTCGAAGACAGAATTCGCGTCTCCCAGCACCGTGATGGCATTCCCCGGTATCGCCGGGTAGCCGAGCACGCGTTCCGCCTGCTCGCCGAGTGGTCCGTATAACAGCGAGGCGGCGGGCGACGTCGCTTCGGCAGGGGCCTTCAACGTCGCCTGCCAGCGCCGAAGGTCATTGACGTGCGCGACGGTGCGCGCCATGCGACCGCGTCCGATGCGCTGCTCGCCGAGCAGCAGGTACAACAACGCACCGGCGAACGGCACGCTGAAGATCACGGCGAGCCAGGCCAGGGACACGCCGACGGGCCGTCGCCGGTTGACGACGCGCAGGGAAAGTCCCACCACGATGAGCCAGTGGCTAGCCAGCGCCACTGTCGAGAGGAGGTTGACGTTCATGCGACCGCAAATGCGGACTGAGTCGCCGCACTGCGCTCGATGGCACCGGCAAGTGCGCTCAGCAGACCGCGCCTTCCGGCAGTCGGCCGTGCATCACGAAGAGGGTGTCGCTCCCCGTGCGTAGAGGGGCTGCGGCGATTGCCCCGGTGCAGTGCCCCATGGGCCGCCGCATGCCGACATAGGCCGCGATCCAGTGCGTGTGGTGG
>JBDSVW010000212.1:0-3188 GCA_039927015.1 Gemmatimonadaceae bacterium
TCTTCAAGGTGACCACCACGTCCAGGGAGTCTCCCGGCGACCACAGCGGGCCGTTGCGCACCACGAATTCGACGCTGCGTGCTCGTGCCTCGCGCGGCTGCTCCTCTCTCGCCTCGGTGACGATCAGCTCCTCACCGCGAATGAGATAGACGGTCTCGATGCCCACATCGCCCGGCACGCCCACGTCGTCACGCGCCTGCAGCCGCAGGACGATGATCATCGGATCGCCCGCATCACCCCGGATGGGCTGGTAGGAACGCCAGGCTTCCGCCTCCACCGCGAATGTGACCGCGCCGAGCGTAGACTCGGTGGAAATGGCCAGCAGGGAATCGACGGATGCCATCGGGACCTCTGCGGAAGAACGCGGCTGCGTGCAGGCCGACAAGAGCGCCGCGCCCACGATCAGCGTACCGCACGAAGCGCGATGAACAACGCGGCGACCCACGCGGCGACCCACGCGGCGACTAGTGCTTCGCAAAGACCCGCGTCGCGCCGCTCTGCTCGAACGCGACCACGTCATAGGCGTCCTTCGCGCCGCCCGGCATCTCCATCCCCGGGCTGCCCCGCGGCATACCCGGGGCCGCGAGACCGACAATGGCCGGCTTCTCGGCGATCAGGCGCTTCACGTCGGCGGCGGGCACGTGCCCCTCGACCACATAGCCATTGACCACGGCGGTGTGGCACGACTGCAGCTTGGCCCCCACCCCGAGGCTTGCCTTCTTGGTTTGCAGCTCGGCGTCGCTCATGTCCACGACCTGTGCGTCGAAGCCCGCGTCACGCATATGCGTCACCCATGCCTTGCAGCAGCCGCAGCTGGGCGACTTGAACACCTGTATCACGACCTTTGACGACGCGAGGCTCGCTTCAACGGGAGTCGTCTCGTGGCGAGCCGAGGATGCCGCGGCCAGCGTCGCCACCAGGGCGAACGCCGACAGGAGCAGTGTGCCTTTTCGCTTCGCGTTATGCATGGAGTCTCTCGTCCTCGGGATTCGACTGATGGGAGAAATGTAGGGACGCGTGGCCGGCCGAACGTGCTACTTCCGCGACTGGTCGTAGGCGATGGTGGCGCCTACACCCGGCAGCGCGACGACGAGCGCGCCCAGTGTCCAGCAGATGGGCCCGCAGCCCCGCTCGTCCGTTTCGTAGCGCCAGTTGCCCAGCCTGGCAACGCCAACGGAGGCGAGCAATCCCAGCGCCGACCCGCCCAACGCCGCCGGGAATTTTCCGTCGTTGCCTATCCACGCCGGCACTGCGGCGGTCGCGAGCCAGGTACCGGTGTATGCCGCAACATAGGCGAGCTTGCCAGCTCGCTCCTCTGCTACCCCGAAGCGCACCGCCAGCTTCTTTGTGGTCGCCCCAGCGCCAAAAAATCCCACCGGGGCGGCCAGCGTGGCCAGTGAGACCTGCGCGGCTATCCGCGCGGAGGAAAGTGATGGAGCGCTATCCTGCGCATTAGAAGCACACCAAGGCGCCACAATCGCTACAAGAACGCACAAAGGTGCCGATCTATTCATCTGGGACAGGAGTTACCGTCGAGATGGAGATCAAATCTGCAGCATTGACCAGCACGCGGACATTGTTGCTTCGCACGTCCACCGGGATGAGAAAAAAGAAGGCGCGCTTGAGCGCGAAGCCCGACGTGAACCCCACCAGCCGCTCGCCGTCGCTGAACTTCACCTCGACGAGACGTGAGCCGCGCAGCCTGGGATCCACCGGCTCGATCTCGAGGCTCTCGACGTGGGCCGGGTTCCCGTCGGTGGACTTCACGAAGAAGAGCGCCTTGAGATCTGCCAGCATCACCGGCGTCATGGCACCGTCGGCGGTCCGCACATGGCATTTCGGACGATTGGGATCGACATCCAGACAGGTGCCCTTCAACGTGCTGCCGTCGGTGAACCGGGCAACGACATCATTGGCCATTTACCGAGCCTCCCGACTGGCGTTCCCGACGCAGATTGGCGCTTCGCATGGGCATGCCGTCATGCGGCGCAAGCTACCAAGGCACGCGGCGAGGAGAAAGGATCTCCGTGCGCAGCCGTCAGGCGTCACCTGTCTCGCGCCCTGGCAAGTCCCTTCGATATCGCACGAGGTCTGCCGAGTATCCAGCGCGCTCGTACACCCGTCGCGCGCGATCATTCTTCTCGAAGACGAACAGCGTGAGGCGATCGTAGCCCAGTCCCTCGGCCCATTCGTCGGCTGCCCGCAGCAGCGCGCTTCCTACGCCGCGTCCCTCGGCCGACTCCGACACCGCAAGGATGCCAACGTGTCCGTGCGACCGCTGGGAGAAGTAGTCCACCTTGGTCTCGAGGAAGGTGAAGCCAAGCAGGCGTCCCGACTCTTCAGCGGCCACAAACAGGGCCGCCCCCTCCGGCAGCTGCTCGAACGCCGATTGCAGGGCGCGCGCTTCGCCGGAGGCCAGCTCGTTGGGACGGATGTTGGCGGGCAGGCCGAACGCCTCGAGCCGCGGCGTGAGGGCAACGACCGCGTCGCGGTCGGCCGGAACGGCTGGACGGATGGTGAACATGGGAATGGCGGTGAACATGGAAATGGCGCGGACCTCTCGATCATGAGATGGTTACTGACACACAACCGGCGGAGCGCTCGTAGAACCCTGCAGCGGGCGCTCCCTCGTTCAGCGTTCAGGGCGACGTGGGGCGAGCAGGCGGGTATCTCTGGGTGTGCGCACGGCTTCACCGAGCGCTGGGCACAATGCCGCGCTCAGCATGCGGCTTTCGCGGAGGATGTCATGGAAGAGATCAAGGTGGCGGGAGCCAACCTCAAGGAAAAGATCCGGGAGTTGATTCGCGAGGGGAATATTCGTCGAATCGTCATCCGCAATCCGTCGGGTCGCACCCTGCTCGACTTGCCGCTCACGGCCGGAGTCGCCGGCGCTGCGCTCCTTCCCTTTTGGGCGGCGATCGGCGCCATTGCCGCGCTGGCCACCGACTACACCCTCGCGGTGGAGCGCGATCCGACGAAAGGAGTCGCGAAGCCGCATTGATGAGCCCCACGGATCCCGGGGCATTCAGCGGTTTTTCAGAGACAGTTGCGAGTCAGCATGACGCCAGAATGACGTCGAAACCCGCTACTGCCGCATTTCCATCGCCGAGTTGTCCTGCCGAAGGGTCGTGATTCTCGCTTCAACTAGTTCCACCAGCTCCGCCATTCCCGCCGTGTCGAACACCAGT
>JBDSVW010000213.1:0-40353 GCA_039927015.1 Gemmatimonadaceae bacterium
TTGTGGGCGCGATGGCGCTGCTGCTGCTGGCCGCGTGGAAGCGTGAGTCCGCGGAGAATCAGCGCACGGTCGGGATGGCCAGCCTGGCGTTGGCGGTGATCGTGCTAGCCACGGTGATCGTGACCGCCACGCGCGGGCTCTCGGCGGGCAACGGCGTCATTGCCGTGGACTCATTCCGCTGGGCCTCCGACGCGCTCTTCCTGCTGGCGGCCATCATCGCCATTGCGCTCTCGATCGACTACAACGCACGCGAAGGCATCCTCGCCGGCGAGGCACACGTTCTGATCATCTTCGCCACCGGCGGCATGATGGTGATGGTCGCGGCGCGAGACTTGATGGTGCTCTTCCTCGGCATCGAGTTGATGTCGATCGCGGTGTACGTGCTGGCCGGCCTCAATCGACGCAGTGGCCGCGGCGCCGAAGGCGCGCTGAAGTATTTTCTGCTCGGCGCCTTCTCGACCGCGTTCCTGCTGTACGGTATTGCGCTCGTCTACGGCGCGACCGGTTCCACGAACCTCATCACCATCGCCGAGCGCATCGCGGCGCTCGACCTGGCCAAGACGCCCATGCTGCTGGTGGGCATCGCGCTGCTTCTGGTCGGATTCGGCTTCAAGCTGGCGGCGGCGCCGTTCCATATGTGGGCACCAGATGTCTACGAAGGCGCGCCGACTCCCATCGCCGGCTTCATGGCGGCGGGCGTGAAAGCGGCGGCCTTCGCCGCGTTCCTGCGCGTGTGGCTCGAAGCCTTCCCGGGCGTCTACTCCGAGTGGCATCGCGCGGTCTGGTGGCTGGCGGCCGTCACGATGGTCGTCGGAAACCTCATTGCGCTGCAGCAGAAGAACCTCAAGCGCATGCTGGCCTACTCCAGCATCGGCCACACGGGCTTCGTGCTCGTGGCTCTGGCATCCGGGACGCCGCAGGCGGCCACGGCGTTCCTCTTCTATTTGCTGGCGTACACGCTGGCGACGATGGGAGCGTTTGCCATTGTCATCGTGGTGAGCCAACGCGACGCGCAGCGGGAATCGGTCGAGGACTATCACGGACTCTGGCACAGCAACCCATCCATCGCGATCGCCATGATGGTGTTCATGCTGGCGCTGCTCGGCTTCCCGATCTTCGGCGGCATGGGCTTCTTCGCGAAGTGGTACGTCCTGCAGGCGGCCATGCAGGCCCCAGCGCCGCAGACCCGCCTCGCGGTGCTGCTGGTGCTCACCTCCACCATCTCGGCCGGCTACTACGTGTACGTCGTGATGGTGATGTTCATGAAGCAGCGACCCGCTGACGCGCCCGTAATCGCCCCCATGCGGGGCCTCACGCGCGTCGTCGTGCTCGCCGCCGCCGCGATCATCCTGATCTTCGGGGTGTATCCCGATCCGGTGGTGCGCCTGGCGAAGGCCTCGAACTCCCTCGCTGTGCCACGACCGATATCCGTGGACGCACCCCGAACCGCCCAGGTGGCGCCGGGACACTGATCTCACGCGGGGCCGCACTGCGGCCCCGCCTTGTTTCGCCGTACGGCACGAGGATTCATGGCAATTCCAGCGGGCATATTTCGCCAGTACGACATACGCGGCATCGTGGGCGACGACCTCACCGAGGAAGCGGCCGAGGCCATCGGACGCGCCTACGCGCTGTACCTCGCCGATCGGCACATCGCCGGCAGCGTGGCGGTAGGCCGGGACAACCGGCCGAGTGGTAGCGGACTGTGCGATGCGCTGGTGCGTGGCCTCACATCCAGTGGTGTGGACGTGATCGACATTGGCGTCGTTCCCACGCCGTTGCTGTACTGGAGTCTCCATCATCTGCCCGTCGTTGGCGGGATCCAGATCACGGGCTCGCACAATCCCCCGGAGTACAACGGCTTCAAGCTCTCCGTCGGCCGCGAATCGCTGCACGGAACGGGTATCCAGGAGCTCTATCGGCTCGTAAATAGCGGCACGTCACGCACTGGGAAAGGAAGTGTCTCGATTACGAGTGTCCTGGACGAGTACATCGACGACGTTGTGGCGCGCGTCGGGCCCCTGTCACGTCCACTCAAGGTCGTGGTCGACGCGGGCAACGGCGCGGGTGCGCTGGTCGCCGAGCGCCTGTATTCACGGCTGGGCGTGCAGGGCACCTACATCTTCTGTGACAGCGATGGCACCTTTCCCAACCATCACCCCGATCCCACGGTGGTGGAGAACCTGCAGGACCTGATCGCCGAAGTGGAGACGCGCGGCGCCGATCTTGGCATCGCCTTCGACGGGGACGCCGACCGGATTGGCGTGGTGGATGACGAAGGCACGATCATCTGGGGCGACCACATCCTGATCCTGTACGCGCGGGATGTGCTCGCCCGCACGGGCCGCGGCCAGTCGATCATCTTCGACGTGAAGTGCTCCCAGGCGCTGCCCGACGCCATCGAGGCGGCGGGAGGCGTGCCGCTCATGTGGAAGACGGGCCACTCCCTCATCAAGGACAAGATGAAGGAGAAACATGCGCCCGTGGCGGGCGAGATGTCGGGACACATGTTCTTTTCCGAGGGCTTCTACGGTCACGACGACGCCCTCTACGGCGGCGCGCGTCTGCTGCGCATCATTGCCGACAGCGGCAAGTCGGTCCGCGAGCTGCTGTCCGATGTTCCAAAGTTTGTCTCGACCCCGGAGATCCGGGTGGACTGCCCCGACGACCGCAAGTTTGAGGTTGTGGAAGCCGCAGCGCGCCATTACAAGGCGAAGTATGACGTGATAGACGTGGATGGCGTGCGCGTGCTGTTCGGCGACGGCTGGGGACTTGTGCGGGCCTCGAATACGCAGCCGATTCTGGTCACGCGGTACGAGGCGCTCAGCGCCGGCCGGCTCACGGAGATCCAGACGGAGATGGAAGATTGGCTGCGCTCGCAAGGCATGACTCCCGCATGACCGCGTAACGTGAGCCGCCGCCGCTGGATCGGCGGGGGGGTGGTCGCGATTGCGGCGCTTCTCCTCATCGGCCGCCTCGCTGCCGGATGGTACGTCGAGTACATCTGGTACGATGCGCTGGGAGCGGCCGCGATCTGGCGGGCGCGCACGATCGACCTGCTCCTGATGCGCGGGCTCGCGTTCGTTGTCGGCACCACGTTCGTGTTCCTCAACCTGTACGCGGTGCGGCACTCAGTCGTCTCACTCGTGCTCCCACGACGCGTGGGTGACCTCGAGATTGGCGAGGAGGTGCCGGGGCGATACCTGATGGGCGCGGTGATCATCATCTCGCTCGTCCTTGGCCTGGCGCTCGCGCTTCCGCACAGTGACTGGACCTCGTTCGACCTGCTGCGGCACGGGGAAGCATTCCGCGAGAGCGACCCGTACTTCCGGTTCGACATGGCATTCTGGATCTACTGGCTGCCGCTCGAGGTCGAGGCCCACCTGTGGTCGCTCATCACGCTGCTGGTCGTCACGCTGCTCGTCGTGGTCCTGTATGCCCTCACGCCGAGCCTGCGCTGGGAGGGCGGCCGGCTGCGCGTCTCGAGCTATGTGCGCCGTCATTTCTTCGCGTTAGGCGCGATCCTGCTCGTCTTGCTGGGGTGGAGCTACCGGCTCGATGCGTACGAATTGTTGCTCAACGGCAGCGGAGCCCTGGGCGTCTTCAACGCCCTCGACCATCGCGTGGGGATCCCGGCCAGTCTCGTGCTCGCCCTCGGCACCATTGCCGCCGCCATGTTGCTCCTCTGGTCGGGCTGGGTGGGGCAGTTTCGCATCGCGTTCGCGACGGTGAGCATGACGTTGCTGCTCGCCCTCGCGCTCCGGCAGTTCCTGCCACCGATCGCTGAGCGCTTTCTCGAGCCGAGCGACGCGGACGTGCGGGACGCCTCCTACTTCAAGACGCGGGCGGGCTACACGCGGCGGGCGTACAACATCGAGCGCATCACGACGGCGGACTCCGCCGGCAGCACGCGCTCGCTGGCCGGCGCGGTGCGCGGGGCGGCATCGTGGGATCCCCTCGCGCTCGAGCGCGCCCTGGCGCATGAGCGGCGCGCCGGGCATCCAATGGGCGCGCCGGGCTGGGAGAGTCAGGACGGCCGCCTTCACGGCCTCCTCGTGGAGCAGCCCTCTGGTACCGACGCGAGCGAGGCCCTGGCGCGGTGGAACGTCGTGCGCGTGGACGCCGGGATGACAACCGAGCAGGGCGCGCCACTCAGTGTGGCCGGTTCGGACCGGGAGTCCGCCCTTCCAGGGGCAATCGTGCACGACTCGGCCTCCGGCTACGCGATCGTGATCGACTCGTTAGGCCAGATCGCCGCGCCGACGCTGCGGTCGCTCGGCGCGCGGGTGGCGTACGCCTGGGGACTCCAGAATCCCCGGCTCCTGACGGATGATGGTCCGCGCCAGAATGCCCGGCTCGTCATGCATCGCGACGTGCGCGGACGTGTGCGACGGATCTTCCCCTTCCTCCTGCACGGAGCCCGCGTGGCGCCGGTGGTGTATCGCGACTCGCTCTTCTGGAGCGTCCACCTCTACGCGGCGTCGGCGACTTATCCGCTCAGCGATCCCATGCGCATCGGCAACGAGGAGGTGCGCTACTTCCAGCACGCCGGCGTGGCGATGGTGAATGCCCATACCGGCCGAGTCTTTGCCGTGGCGGATCCGTCGCCCGACCCGATCACCCTGTCGTGGATGAAGCGCTTTCCGTTCCTCTTCGTGTCGCTCAGCGCGCTCCCGCGCGAACTGACGGCACCGATCCCCCCGCCCGTGGAGGCCGCGCTTGTGCACGCGCGCCTGTTCGCGCATGTCGGGCCTCGGGGGGTCAGTGGTCCGCCGTCGCATCTGCCGCGACAACATGGCGGGGATACGCTCTTCTCCTTTCCCACCTTTTCCCCGTTCGTCGATTCCACGTCGGGAAACCTGGCGCTGGCATATCCCATCCTCGACGCATCCGACCGCATGCGCGGCGTCGTCGTCGCCACGGGCGGTGCCGATTACGCGGTGCGCTGGCAGCCCTTCGCCACGCCGGGACCCCGATGGATGAGCGTCGTCGATCGACTCCACCGCGCCGTCGACTCGCTCTCTCAGGCCATGACCCCTCGCGAGGCGCCACTCGTGCGCGGGCCGGTGCGCCTGCTGCCGTACGGGGGAGCGAGCGCGTACGTCCAGACCGCCTATCTCTGGCGGGGCGAGGGCACGCCCGCGATTCGCGTCGTGGCCGTGCTGGCGGACGACACGGTGCGAACGGGCTCGACTATCGCGGGGGCGGTGGGACTGCCCGTGCCGACGATGCCGACAGATCCGCTGACGCCGTCCGAGTTCTTCGATCGGGTGGAGGCGCTCTACGGTGACATGCGGGAGGCGATGCGCCGCGGTGACTGGCTGGCATTCGGTGCCGCGTACGAGTCCCTGGGCCGCACGTTGCGCTCCGTGCCGGCCCCCAAGCCGTGAGCAAGCCTTGAACCCCCTCTGCAGGGTCCGTAGCTTGACCCGCCGAGACACCATACCTGCCGCAAGGCGCGCCACCGCTCCATCGGGCGCGCGGTCACCCGAGGGCGAGCGTTGCCGCCCCCTTTGCGGTGGTCAGGCGGCACCCTCATCGGCGGCAACGTCCACAAAGTCGGAGAACGCGTGAACATCCACGAATACCAGGCGAAGGAGCTCCTCCGCGCCGTCGGCGTGCCGATTCCGCCCGGAGACATCGCGACCACGCCTAACGAGGCAGAAACGATTGCACGCGGCATCGGCAAGATGGTCGTGGTCAAGGCCCAGGTGCACGCCGGCGGACGCGGCAAGGCTGGCGGCGTGAAGCTCGCCAAGACGCCCGAAGAGGCCAAGGAAAAGGCGCAGGCGATTCTGGGCATGCAGATCAAGGGGCTCACCGTCGAGAAGGTCCTGGTGACCGAAGCGGTGGACATCGCCTCCGAAGCCTACGTCGGCATCATCCTCGACCGGGCCAGCAAGAAGCCCGTGTTCATGGTGAGTCCCGCGGGCGGCATCGACATCGAGGAAGTCGCCGCCTCGACCCCGGACAAGATCCTCAAGCTGCCGATCGAAACGCGATACGGGCTCATGCCCTTCCAGGCCATGCGACTCGGCTTCTTCCTCTTCGACGACGCGGCCAAGGCCCGCACGGCGTCCAAGATCATGCAGCAGCTCTACACCGCCTTCATGGCGAACGGCTGCTCCCTGGCCGAGATCAATCCGTTGGTCGTGACCACCGCCGGCGAAGTGATCGCCGTGGACGCCAAGATGGTCATCGACGACAACGAGCTCGATCGCCTGCCGGTCATCGCCGCGTTGCGCGACGAGAGTGCCGAGGAACCGAGCGAGGTGCTGGCGCGTGATGCCAGCCTCACCTTCATCAAGCTCGATGGCAACGTGGGCTGCGTCGTGAATGGTGCGGGCCTGGCGATGGCCACGATGGATCTCGTGAAGTACTACGGCGGCGATCCGGCGAACTTCCTCGACATCGGCGGTTCCTCCAACCCTGAAAAGGTGGTGGCCGCGCTGCAGATCATCACGGCCGACAAGAGCGTGAAGGCCATCCTGTTCAACATCTTTGGCGGCATCACGCGCACCGACGACGTTGCCAACGGCATCGTGACCGCGACGAAGGCGAACCCCCTCACGGTGCCCATCGTCATTCGACTCACCGGCACCAACGAAGAAATCGCGATGAAGATTCTGACCGAGAACGGATTCTCCGCGTCCAAGGACATGGACGAAGCCGTGCAGAAAGCCGTGCAACTCGCGACGGGAGGACAGGCCTCGTGAGCGTCTTCATCGACAAGAACACGACCGTCGTCGTGCAAGGCATCACGGGCCGTGATGGCTCGTTCCACGCCAAGCAGATGATGGAGTACGGCACGCAGGTCGTGGCCGGTGTCACGCCGGGCAAGGGTGGCCAGAAGTTCGAGGGCTCCGTGCCCGTCTACAACACCGTTGCCGACGCCGCGGCCGCCACCGGCGCCAACACGTCCGTGATCTACGTGCCCCCGATGTACGCCGCCGACGCGATCATGGAAGCGGCGGACGCGGGCATCAAGCTCATCGTGGCGATCACCGAGGGCGTGCCTGTGCTCGACATGACGCGCGTCCATCCGTACGTGAAGGAGAAGGGCGCCCGCCTGCTGGGCCCGAACTGCCCGGGACTTATTTCGCCTGGGCAGTCCAAGGTCGGCATCATTCCCGGCCGCATCTGCACCCCAGGACCGGTTGGCGTCGTCTCACGATCGGGCACCCTGACCTACGAAATCGTCTATCAGCTCACGCGGGCCGGCATCGGCCAGACCACATGCGTCGGAATCGGCGGCGATCCCATCAACGGCACCAACTTCATCGACGCCCTGGAGGCATTCGAGGCGGATCCGGCCACCAAGGCGATCTGCATGATGGGCGAGATCGGCGGCACGGACGAGCAGGAAGCGGCCGAATTCGTCAAGCGCCACATGAAGAAGCCGGTGGTCGGCTTCATCGCGGGCCAGACCGCCCCCCCGGGTCGCCGCATGGGACACGCCGGCGCCATCATTTCCGGCTCGTCGGGCACGGCTGCGGAGAAGATCCAGGCCTTCGAGGACGCGGGAATGGGTGTCGCGAAGCGACCGATCGATTTCGTGGAGCTGGTCAAGGCTCGTCTCAACTAAACCGTTCTGAACTGCAACTGAGGACTACATGGCTGGGCAACGCACGCTGACCATCGTAAAACCGGACGCCTTTGGCGCCGGCAAGGCAGGCAAGATCATCGCGCACCTCGAGGGGGCGGGCTTCCGGCTCGTCTCCGCGCGGGTGATGCAGCTCTCCTCGGCGCAGGCCGAGGAGTTTTATGGCGTGCATCGGGAGCGTCCCTTTTTCCGCTCCCTGGTGACCTTCATGACGTCGGGGCAGTGCATGCCGGTCGTGCTGGAGCGGGAGAACGCCGTGGGCGAGTTGCGGACCGTCATCGGCGCCACCGATCCCGCCGAAGCGGCGGCCGGAACGGTGCGGAAGCTGTACGCCGAGTCCAAGGAGCGGAACGCGATTCACGCCTCGGATTCGGACGAGAATGCCTCTCGGGAGTGTCGCTTCTTCTTCGCCGAGTCTGAGATTCTCTGAGAACGGCCTAAGTTCCTGAGCCATCGCCACTTGATACGCTAGTCCGGCCCGCCTAAATTGCCGGGCTATGCTGTCATTTGACCTCCGATCTCTCGACTCCGAGGCGGTTCACGTCGACGCCGTGCTGGCCGCGGACGATGCGATCTGGAACGCGGACGATGCGCGACCCAGGGATGGCGTTCACGTAACTGGGCGTTTGTCCACGGCGGGCGCAGGGCGATATTACTTCAGCGGACGAATCGACGGGGTGAGTCAGGACGCATGTCGCCGGTGTCTGGTGGATGCGAGCGCTCCGGTCACGGAAGATGTGCAGCTGGTGTTTGCCGGGTCGGACGGCGAGGAATCCGACGAGTCGGACGTATATCTCATCGATACGCGTGAGTACAATCTCGACCTGCGGCCGGCCATCCGGGAACAATGGCTGCTGGCCGTGCCCTCGCTCCTGGTCTGCCGGGACGAGTGCAAGGGATTATGCCCCACGTGCGGTGCTGACCTGAATGACGGGGCGTGCAGTTGCGCACCGACGCGAGACCCCCGCTGGGATGCGCTCCGCTCGATGGACGAGTCGGCGCGTTAGGCGGATCACTTTTTCTGAGACGATAGTCCCATGGCCGTTCCCAAGCGCCGAACCTCCAAGCAAAGAAAGCGCCTGCGCAACACGCACAAGACCGCTCCGGCGATTGCAATCCAGGACTGCCCGCGGTGTGGCAGCATGAAGCGTCCGCATCGTGTGTGCGCGGAGTGCGGATATTACGCGGGTGAGCAGCGAGTAGCCGCACAGGAAGCATAGCTTGGCGCGCATCGCGCTCGACGCGATGGGGGGCGATTTCGCCCCCTCTGCCACCGTCGCGGGTGCACTGCTCGCGTTAGGTGAGCTCGACCGGTCCCATCGTATCCAGCTCGTGGGTGCGCCTGACGTGATTCGGCAGGCCATCGCCGCCGAGCTGGGGGGCGCGCATGCGTCGCTGGCGCAGCACGCGGACCGGCTCGATATCGTGGAAGCGCTGCAGACGATCGAGATGTCGGAGAAGCCCTCGGCCGTCGTGCGCGGAAAGCCCAACAGCTCCATGCATGTCGGGCTCCGCCTCCAGGTGGACGGGCAATCGGATGCGTTCATCTCCGCCGGCAACACCGGCGCGCAGATGGCGATTTCGTCGTTTGTGCTTCGGCTGCACGCGGGCCTCTCTCGGCCCGCCATCAGCACGGTGTTCCCCACGGCCCGGGAGTCGGTCGTGGTGCTCGACTCGGGCGCCAACGTGGACTGCTCACCGCAGGAACTCGTCCAGTTCGCCCGGCTCGGCGCGGTCTACGCTACCGACATCCTTGGACGCAAGAACCCGGTCATCGGGCTGTTGAGCGTGGGAGAGGAGGCGGAGAAGGGCAACGCCGCCGTGAAGGAGGCGCATCAGCTCCTGCTCAAGTCGGGACTCAACTTTCAGGGAAATGTCGAGGGCCGGGACATCGCCATGGGAGCCAGCGATCGCGGGCCGTTCGATGTGGTGGTGTGCGACGGCTTCGTCGGCAACGCGCTGCTCAAGTTCTACGAGGCCATCGCGCCCACCATCATCTCAATGGTGGCGCGGCACTCCGGCCTCTCGCAGCAGCAACTGGAAGCGGCGTTTGGTCAGCTCGATCACTCGGAGCAGGGTGGGGCGCCGTTGTTGGGCGTGAAGGGGGTGTCGATCATCTCGCACGGAAAGTCCTCGTCGCGCGCGATCAAGAACGCCATTCGTGTCGCACTCCGCGCCGTGGAGTCGCGGATGAACGAACACATTGGCCGGCGGCTGTCGGACCACGAGAACGGGGGCGCTGCCGCGTGAATCGCCCGATTGCCCGCATTGCCGGCATGGGCATGTACGCGCCACCGCGCGTGATGACGAATTCGGAGTTCGCGGCCATGGGCCTGGAGACCACCGACGAGTGGATCTACCAACGCACCGGCATCCGCGAACGCCATGTGGCCGGCCCGGACGAGTCCAATTGCAGCATGTCGGCCGCGGCCGCGCGCGTGGCGATGGAGCGGGCCGGCGTCACGGCGGCAGAACTCGACGTCATCGTCCTCGGCACCGCCTCCCCCGATCGGCTCCTGCCGTCCACCGCGGTGGACCTACAGGCGGAACTGGGCGCCTCAAAGGCCGCGGCGTTCGACGTCATGGCCGCATGTTCCAGCTTTTTGTACGGCCTGATCGTGGCCGAAGGTCTGATGCTCAGCGGAGACGCCGAGACGATCCTGGTGGTGGGCACGGAAATGCTGACCACCATCGTGGACTGGCAGGACCGTTCGACGTGCGTGCTGTTCGGCGACGGCTCCGGCGCAGCGGTGCTCAAGCGCTCCCACAACGGCACCGGCATTCTCTCGTCGTTCATGCGATCCGACGGAAAGCTCGCCGAGTTGCTGTATCGTCCGTCCGGCGGTGCCGTGAAGCCCTTCGACGCCGGCGTGCTGCACGACCGCTCGTTCTACGTGAAGATGGAAGGTCGGGAGGTGTTCAAGCACGCGGTCCGCTCGATGTCCGAGGCCGCCGACCGTGCCCTCGAACGCGCGAAGCTCACGGGGGCGGATATCGACGTCATGATTCCGCACCAGGCCAACGTGCGCATCATAGAAGCCACGGCCCGGCATGCCGGCATCCCGATGGACAAGGTCTTCGTCAACGTGCAGCGCTACGGCAACACGTCGTCGGCCTCCGTGCCCATCGCCCTCGAGGAAGCCATCAGCTGCGGACGCATCACGCCAGGTATGACGGTGCTCCTTGTCGCCTTCGGCGCGGGCTTCACCTGGGCCTCGCTCGTCATCCGCTTTTAGGCCCGGGCTGACGACCATGGATATCGTCTTGCTCTTTCCCGGTCAGGGATCGCAGAAGCCCGGCATGGGAAAGGATCTCGTCGAGGCGTTTCCCGCGGCGCGCGACGTGTTCACCATGGCCGACGAGGCGGTGGGAGAGTCGCTCTCCACGCTGTGCTTTGAAGGGCCCGCCGAGGAACTGACCCTCACGCGGAATGCGCAGCCCGCGCTGCTGGCGCACGGCGCCGCGGTCTGGGCGGCCACCGCCGATGCGCTGCGCGGATCGGTGCGTGCGGCCGCCGGGCACTCGTTAGGAGAGTTCAGCGCGTACCACGCGGCCGACACGCTGTCCGTTCGCGACGCGGTGCGACTCGTCCGGACGCGCGGCGAGCTGATGGCGAGCACCGGCACCGCGAGGCCCGGCGCGATGGCCGCGATCCTCGGCGATCTGTCCACGTCAATCGACGCGATCTGTGCCGAGGCCTCCACGGCCGCGGATGGCGGCGTAGTCGTCCCGGCCAATTACAACTGTCCCGGGCAGGTGGTCATTTCCGGCGAAGTGTCGGGGGTGGAGAAGGCGATGGTGCTGTGCAAGGCGGCGGGGGCCAAGCGTGCCCTGCGACTCAACGTGAGCGGGGCGTTTCACTCGCCGCTCATGGCGCCCGCGCGCGACGGACTGGCCAGCGCGATCGCCGCCATGACCTTTCACGATCCCCGGGTACCGGTGGTCGCCAACGTGACCGCCGGGGCGGTTCGCGATGCCGCCACGGCACGCACGCTCTGCGTGGAACAACTCACGGCGCCCGTGCGCTGGACCGACGTGATGCTCACCCTGGCGGGAGGGTATCCCGACGCCCTGTACGTCGAGATGGGACCGGGCTCGGTCCTGACCGGCCTCGCTCGGAAGATTGCCCCGACCCTCAAGACTGCGACCTGCGGCACCGCTGCCGAGGTGGAGCAGTTGCTGACCATGGTGAGCTGATGCGCATCGACCTGGCGGGAAAGAACGCGCTCGTGACCGGTAGCACGCGTGGCATCGGCCGGGCCATCGCCCAGACCCTGGCGAACGCGGGCGCGAGGGTGGCGATTGTCGGCCGCGACAAGCCGCGGGCCGAGACGGAAGCGAGCGCGGTGGGCGGGGGCGCGCAGGGGTTCGCCTGCGATGTCGCCGAGCCGGAGCAGGTCGCGGCCCTCATCACCGATGTGGAGCAGGCATTCGGCGGGATCGATATCCTCGTCAACAATGCCGGACTCACCCGCGACAACCTCATGCTGCGGCTGAAGGACGACGACTGGGACGCCGTGATCGACGCGAACCTGCGCGGGGCGTTCCTGACCATTCGCGCCGCCTCCCGGGGAATGATGAAGCGGCGATGGGGTCGTATCATCAATATCTCGAGCGTGGTGGGGCTGACGGGCAACAAGGGGCAGACCAACTACGCGGCCAGCAAGGCGGGCCTGATCGGGCTCACGAAGTCGGTCGCGAAGGAATACGCCTCCCGGGGTATCCTGGCGAATGTCATCGCCCCCGGCTTCATCGAGACGGAGATGACCGCCGCGATGTCGCCCGAGGCGCGCGCGGTCATGAGCCAGCAGATCCCGCTTGAGCGACTGGGTACGCCGGGCGACATTGCCGGGATGGTCGCCTTCCTGTCGTCAGACCACGCGGCCTATATCACAGGCCAGGTTTTTGTTGTTGACGGCGGGCTGGTGATGTAACACGTAACACGCACTACGTTTATCTTTCTGCACTCACTTTTTCAACGAACCTACGTAGAGGAACCTGTCATGGCCGACCAGAGCGAGAAGGTCAAGGACATTATCGAGAAGGAGCTCGGCGTCGAGCGCGAGAAGCTCACGAACGAGGCCAGCTTCATCGAGGACCTTGGCGCGGACAGCCTCGACATCGTCGAACTCGTCATGGAGTTCGAGAAGGAATTCAATATCGACATTCCGGATGAGGATGCCGAAAAGCTTCGCACGGTCGGCGATGCCCTCGCCTACCTGAAGGAGAAGGTCGGCGCGTAATGCGGCGTCGAGTCGTCGTCACTGGCCTCGGGGCCGTCACGCCCGTTGGGAACGACGTGGCGACGACGTGGCGTGCGTTGCTGGCCGGCACGTCCGGCGGGGCGGAGATCACCAAGTTCGACCCGGCGCGCTTCAAGGTCCGGTTCGCCTGTGAGGTCAAGGGATTCGATCCTTTGAAGTACATGGAGCGAAAGGAGGCCAAGCGCAATGACGTGTACTCGCAGTACGCGCTGGCCGCCTCAGTTGAAGCCATGGCGGACGCGGGCTTCGGCGAGAATGGCTACGTCCCCGAGGAAACGGGGGTCATCATCGGCAGCGGGATCGGTGGCCTCAAGATTTTCGAGGAGCAGCATGACGTCTATCGAGAGTTAGGGCCCAGCAAGATCTCGCCGTTCTTCATCCCGATGTTCATCTCGGACATGGCGGCGGGCATCGTGTCCATGCGCTTCAACGCGAAGGGGCCGAACTACGCCACCGTGTCCGCATGCTCCACCAGCGCCCACGCGATCGGCGATGCGTTCCGCACCATCCAGTACGGCGATGCGGACGTGATGATCACCGGCGGCTCCGAGGCGGCGGTCACGCCGATGTCGATCGGCGGGTTCGCCAACATGACGGCGCTCTCGCAGCGGAACGACGATCCGGCCACGGCGTCGCGGCCGTTCGACAAGGATCGCGACGGCTTCGTGATGGGCGAGGGTGCGGGCGTGGTGATCCTGGAGGAGCTGGAGCATGCCCGCCGGCGAGGCGCCCGCATCTATGGTGAGATCGTCGGCTACGGCGCAACGGGCGATGCCTACCACATCACAGGGCAACCCGAGAACCACGAGGGGCTGCAGCGGGCGATGCGCCGTGCACTGAAGGACGCGGACAAGACGCCGAGCGACGTCCAGTACATCAATGCGCACGGGACGTCGACGCCCCTGAATGACCCGAACGAGATTCGGGCCATCCAGACCGTGTTCGGCGAGCATGCGACCGCGCTAAACGTGAGTTCCACCAAGAGCGCCACGGGTCATATGCTCGGCGCCGCCGGTGGGGTGGAGTTCATCTTCAGCACGCTGGCGATCGTGAACAGCATCATTCCGCCCACGATCAATCACTTCACCCCCGATCCGGAGTGCGACCTGAACATCACGCCCAACGTCCCGGTAACGCGGGATGTCCGCGTGGCGCTCAGCAACTCTTCCGGTTTCGGTGGTCACAACGTATCGCTCGCCGTCCAGCGATACGAGGCGTAAGCCGTGCCCGCCGCCGTGGAGTTTCCGCGCGGAGTGCTGCGCGATGCGGCGCTGGAGCCCATCGCGGACAAACTCCGCGCAGGAGAGCGGCTCACCTCGGCTGATGCACTGCTGCTGTTCGAGTCGCACGACCTGCTGGGGGTCGGGGCGATGGCGGACGCGGCCAACCGCGCACGCAATGGCGACGTCGTCACGTTCTCGTCCAACCAGCACATCAACCCCACCAACGTCTGCGTACTGCGCAAGACGTGCGTCTTCTGTGGCTATGCCCGACTCCCGAAGGAGGAGGGGGCGTACCGCTACACGATGGACCAGGTGATGGCGGAAGCGAACGAGGCGCGCGGCGCCATGACGCGCGAGTTCCACATCGTGGGCGGCCTCGACATGAAGGCGGGGCTCGCGTACTACACCGAGATGTTCCGCACCCTCAAGCGCGAACTGCCGCACGTGCACATCAAGGCCCTCACGGCCGTGGAAATCGCGCACATCGCGCGCATCGAAAAGATGTCGTGGCGCGACGTGCTCGTTGCCCTGCGTGAAGCCGGCCTCGACACGATGCCTGGCGGGGGAGCGGAGACCTTCAGTGCCGCCGTCCGCGAGCGCATCGCCGACAAGAAGCTGGGTGGCGCCGATTACATCGGCGTACATCGCGCGGCGCACGAGCTGGGCATCCGCACGAACTGCACGATGCTGTATGGACACGTGGAAACCTTCGCCGACCGCGTGGAGCACCTCAACATGCTCCGTGAGCTGCAAGACGAGACGGGCGGCTTCCTCGCCTACATCCCGCTGGCCTATCATCCCGACGACAACGAACTCGGGCGGCAGCTGGGACGCGAGGGGCAGGGCACCACCGGCTTCGATGACCTGCGCAACCTGGCGGTCGGCCGGCTCTTCCTGGACAACTTCCAGCACATCAAGTCGCACTGGATCATGGTCTCGTCGGCGCTGTCGCAGACCGCGCTGGCGTTCGGCGTCAATGATTTGGAAGGCACGGTGCTGCGCGAGAAGATCTACCACGCGGTGGGCGCACAAACGCCGCAGGGCATGTCGCTGGAGGCGTTGCTCCGGCTCATCCGGGGCGCCAAGAAGGTCCCCGCCGAGCGGGACTCGTTCTACAACATCGTCCGCCGGTTCGACGACCCTGCGCCGGACGCCGAGGCAGCCTGACATGCGCATCGGTCGAATTCCCTACATCAACTGCTATCCGGTGTATGGAGCGATCGATCGCGGTGTCGTGCCGCTCGAAGGCGAGCTGGTAGATGGCGTTCCCAGCGCGCTCAACGCCCAGATGGCGGCCGGCACGCTCGACGTGAGCGTGGTGTCGGCCATGGAGTACGCGCGCGATTCGCGCCGCTACCTGCTGCTGCCCGACCTCGCCATATCCTGCGACGGGCCGGTGCGCTCGGTGATGCTCTTCTCCAAGCTGCCGGCCGCGGAGCTCAGCGGCCGCCGCGTGATCGTGTCGCGCAGTTCCATGACGAGCGTGGCGTTGCTCGAACTGCTGTTCGAGCACGTGTGGCGCGCGCTCCCTGAGTTCGTGCCAGGTGATTCCGAGTGCGCAGATATCGCGCGCTTCGGGGACGAGGCGCACGACGCACGACTGGTGATTGGCGACGCGGCGCTCATCCTCAACGACGCCGGCCGCTCGGCGGAGAACGCGGCGCGGTATCCCCACGTCTACGACCTGGGCCTGGAGTGGAAGCGGTGGACGGGCTTGCCGTTCGTCTTCGCAGTGTGGGTGGCGCAACGCTCCGTGGCGGTCGGCGATTCGCTCGCGGCGCACGCCTCGCTCATCAACTCACGCGACTGGGGACTGGAGCACCTGCCGGAACTCGCGTCGCAGGCCTCGGCGGTGACCGGGGTGGAGATGGCCGCCTGCGCCGAGTATTTCCGCGGGCTCGACTACAGGCTAGGATACGAGCATCTCGCGGGACTCACCGAGTTCTTCCGGCGGCTGGTGGCGGCCGGACGGGTGCCCAACGGGACGCTCTCCTTCCTGCCTGCCGCGTAGGTCGCCGCATCGCCCGGCGCACTCGCTGGTCAATGGCGGTTCCGGGTGCATAACTTGTCAACGTCATGCGGGCGCCGCGTTCCGTCGTCGCCCGCGCTCTCGCTTCACCTACCGCCCATGAATCGCGACCTGCTGGACTTCTACACCAACGCACCGCTGCTCGAGCTGGGACTCGAGGCCGACCGCGTGCGCGAGGCCAAGCACCCCCACAGCGTCGTCACGTATATCGTCGACCGGAACATCAACTACACGAACGTCTGTGTAGCGGATTGCGGCTTCTGCGCGTTCTATCGCCGCCCCAAGCACGCCGAGGGCTACACGCTCTCGTTCGAGGAGATCGGGGACAAGATCGAGGAGACGAAGGCGCTGGGCGGTGTGCAGATCCTGATCCAGGGAGGACACAATCCCTACATCCCCTTCGAGTGGTACGTGGATCTGCTACGCTACATCAAGCGGAATCATCCCATTCACATCCACGGCTTCAGCCCCAGCGAGGTGGACTTCTTCGCGAAGACGTTCCGCATGGACGCCGTGGAGGTCATTCGCGAACTGCAGAAGGCGGGGCTCGATTCCATTCCGGGCGGGGGCGGCGAGATCCTCGTACAGCGCGTCCGTGACATCGCCGCACCCAAGAAGGCGGGGGCCGACCGCTGGCTCGAAATCATGGAGCTCGCGCATAACGAGGGCATGAAGACCTCGGTCACCATGATGTACGGCATCGGGGAGACGCTCGCCGAGCGCCTCGAGCACCTGCAGCGCGTGCGGGACGTGCAGTCCAGGACGGGCGGCTTTACCGCCTTCATCACGTGGCCGCTGCAGCCGGAGAATACGCCCACCATGTCGCACATGCAGAAGACCGACGCGGTGGACTACCTGCGCACCGTCGCCATCTCTCGCATCGTGCTCGACAATGTGCCCAACCTGCAGTCCAGCTGGGTCACGATGGGCATGAAGGTGGGGCAGCTCGCGCTGCGCTTCGGCTGCAACGACTTCGGGTCGCTCATGATCGAGGAGAACGTGGTGTCGGCCGCCAACACCACCCACCGCACCACGACGGACGAGCTGGAGCGCCTCATTCGCGACGCCGGGTTCCAACCGGCACGCCGTCGCCAGGATTATTCCATCATCCAGTCGGGCACGCCGGCCGCGGCCTGAGCCCGAATGACACCTCGCAACAACCGACGCCGGTTCTCCGCATGAGCACGCGCACCGGCATCGGATACGATTCGCATCGTTTTGACGCCGGCGGGCCGATGCGGCTGGGGGGCGTGGACGTGCCCAGTGACGTCCGGCTCGTGGGGCACTCTGACGGCGACGCCATCTGCCACGCGCTCACGGATGCCGTGCTCGGCGCGGTGGCCGCGGGCGACATCGGGGAGATGTTCGCCGACACCGACCCGGCCAATCGCGGCCGCGACTCGATCGTGATGCTGCGCGCGGCCGTGGCGCGGGTGTCCGCGATGGGCTGGTACGTCGTGAGCGTGGATGTGACCGTCATTGCCGAACGTCCGCGGATCGGGCCGCACCGGGCCGGCATGCGGGCACGCCTCGCCGAATCGTTAGGCGTGGAGGCGGACGCCGTGAGCGTGAAGGGAAAGACGAACGAGGGCATGGGCTGGATAGGCCGCGGCGAGGGGCTCGCCTGCATCGCGGTGGCGACCCTCACCTCCGACCGCGGTTGAATCCTCGTGCCGCTCCTCCAGAACTTGCTCGACTGGCTGATGTCGATTCCGCCGGCGCTACTGCTGCCCACCATGGCGCTGTTGGCAGCGGTGGAGAACATCTTTCCACCGATCCCGGCGGACATGCTGGTGGCATTCGGCGGCTTCATCTCCGCGCGCACCGGCGCATCGCCATGGCCCGCCTTTCTGGCCGTGTGGCTCGGGAGCGTGACCGGGGCGGTGCTGATGTATGCGCTTGGACGCCGGGTCGGGACAGCGGGCATTCGCCGGCGCTTTCACCTCGGCGAGGGAACGAACGGCGAGCGCCGGCTCATCGAGATGCACAAGAAGTATGGCGTGGCCGCACTCTTCGTCAGCCGATTCCTTCCGGGCATCCGCTCGCTCGTGCCCCCCATGGTCGGCGCGATGCGCATTCCGCCTTTCGCGCCGCTGCTTGCGATCAGCTTCGCGTCGGCCCTTTGGTATGGCTTCGTGACGTACCTCGCCTTCCGAGCCGGCAACAACTGGGAGGTGCTTTCCAGGAGCATCGCCTCTGTCGGACGGTGGACGGCAGTGGGGGCGGCGTTGGTCGCCGCGGCCGGAGCGACGGTCTGGTGGATACGCCGCCGTCGCGGCCGGGCGTGACCGCCCCGCCGCTTCCCGACGAGGTGGGGCGCGCCTTCCTGCTCGAGCGCTTCGACGACTTTCTCTCCCTCGAGCAGGGCGCTGCCACCACGACCCGCGAAGCGTACGCCCGGGATGTCGCCCGCCTCGCCGCGTTCGCCATCATTAGGGAAGCGCGTACGCCGCTGGCGCTTTCCGCCCGCCTCCTGCGCGACTTCGTCTACCACCTGAAGGACCTGGGGCTCGCCGGCACGTCCATCCGGCGGAACGTGTCGGCCATCCGCACGTACTTCCGCTTCCTCGTGGGCGAAAACGTCGTGACGAGTGATCCCAGCGATCGCCTCGAATTGCCGCAGCGCTGGCGCGAGCTGCCTGAGGTGCTGACCGTGGACGAGGTGGAGCGGCTGCTCGCCTCACCGCGCATCGACGAGCCCTTTTGCTTCCGCGATCGCGCGATGCTCGAGATTGCGTACGGCGCGGGGCTGCGAGTCAGCGAGTGGATCAACCTCGGGGTGCGGGACGTGCTGATGCAGGACGGCCTCCTGCGGGTGTTCGGCAAGGGGGGCAAGGAGCGGCTCGTGCCCATCGGCCGGCCGGCCATCGGGGCGTTGGCCATCTACCTGCGAGAATTGCGTCCGCGCCTCGAAAAGGGTGCCGGACAAGGCGTGCTCTTCCTGAACGCCCGGGGCACCCCCCTGTCGCGCATGGGAGCGTGGAAGATCCTGCGCCGGCACGTCACCGACGCCGGGATCGAGAAGCGCGTCTCCCCCCACACGCTGCGCCACTCGTTCGCGACCCACCTGCTGGAAGGAGGCGCGGACCTGCGCGCGGTGCAGGAGATGCTGGGCCACGCCGATATCTCGACCACGCAGATCTACACGCACGTGAGCCGGGATTACCTTCGAAGCGTGCACAAGCAATTTCATCCCCGTGGGTAGGAGCCGCAGCCGTCGCTTCTCCTGCGACTTCCCGCCGAGTCCAGCGCGCCCGCGATGATTCTCGTCATCGACAACTACGATTCGTTCACGTACAACCTCGTGCAGTACCTGGGCGAGCTTGGGCGCGAGGTGCGTGTCTGCCGCAACGACGACCTGACCGTCGCAGAGATCGAGGCGCTCGCCCCGCGGGCCATCGTCATCTCCCCTGGCCCCTGCACGCCGGCCGAGGCCGGGGTGAGCGTGCCGCTACTGAAGGCGTTAGGCTCCCGCATCCCCATGCTGGGGGTCTGCCTGGGTCACCAGTCCATCGGGGAGGCGTTCGGAGGGCGCGTCGTGCGGGCGGAGCGCGTCATGCATGGCAAGACGTCGGAACTGAGTCACGACGGCACCGGGCTGTTCGAGGGCTTGCCCTCGCCGCTGCGCGTCATGCGCTACCACTCGCTGGTGGTCGATCGAGACTCGCTGCCGGCGGAACTGGAGGTGACCGCCACGGTCGCCGACGAGCCCGGCCAGCTGCACGCCATGCGGCACCGGCAGCACCCGGTGTGGGGGGTGCAGTTCCATCCCGAATCTATCCTGACGGACGGGGGCATGACCATCCTGCGGAACTTCCTGCGCATGGCCGACGCCTTCCACGAGCGTCCCGGCAGCGACTGAAAGCCTGCTCCCCGCACAGCGCCCGCACAGCGCCCGCACAGCGCCCGCTCGGCCGCCCGCTCGGTCGCCCGCTCGGTCGCCCGCTCGAAGCGCCTGAAGGCCGCGAAGTGGCGGTGGAGGGGAGTGCAAGGCGCCGCGACTCGGCGCGTCGCCCGGCAGGTGGCGAACGCGTCAATTCGCTTTGAAAAGCGTCATCGCGCGCTGTAACTTGGGTGGCGTGCCTTTTCTCAACTCGGCCGCCTCTGCGCCCTCATGCCGGTCCTTGCCGTAATCCCCGCCCGGCTTGGCGCAACCCGCCTCTCCCGCAAGCCGCTCCGCCTCATCGGCGGGCAACCATTGGTGGTCCGCGTCTGGCAGCGCGTGCACGAGATGCGAGTGGCGGAGGCCGTCGTGGTGGCCACTGATAGCCAGGAGATCGTGGACGCGGTTCACGGAGCAGGGGGAGTGGCGGTGCTGACTGACCCGGGCCATCCGTCGGGCACAGATCGCGCGGCCGAAGTCTCCCGGCGCCCCGAGTACGAGCGCTTCGACGTGATTCTCAACGTGCAGGGTGACGAGCCCTTCGTCTCCGCCGCCGCGGTGCGGGGGGCCCTGGCGATGGTCTCCGAGCGAGGCTTCCCGCTGGGTACCGCGTCGGCACGCGCCGGCCACGAAATGCTCGGCGAACCCCAGGTGGTGAAGGTGGTATGCGGAGATGACGGTCGCGCCCTCTATTTTTCACGGGCGGCGATTCCATTTCTGCGGGAGGCCGAGGACGGAAACGAGCGCGATGCGCTCGTCCGGCAGCACCTTGGCATCTACGCCTACACCCGCGAGGCGCTTGCCGCGTGGGTACGGCTCGCGCCGCATCCGCTGGAGCGCGTGGAACGACTGGAGCAGTTGCGCCCACTCGCCGCCGGCATGGCGATGGGCGTGGCAACGATCGATGCACCGCCCATGGGCGGTGTAGATACGGAAGCAGACCTCGCACGCGCCAACGCGCTGTGGGATGACATTTACGCGGGACACATGTAATGCAGACAGCCCAGACACCGAACCGAGCCACCCGATACATCTTCGTCACCGGAGGCGTGGTGTCGTCGCTGGGCAAGGGGATCGCCGCCGCCTCGTTAGGCCGCCTGCTGGTGGAGCGCGGGCTCAAGGTGACGATCATGAAGTTCGATCCCTACCTCAACGTGGACCCGGGCACCATGTCGCCGTTCCAGCACGGCGAGGTGTTTGTCACCGACGATGGCGCCGAGACGGACCTGGACCTCGGGCACTACGAACGCTTCATCGACCGGTCGCTGTCGCAGCTCAACAACGTGACTACCGGCCGTATCTACCTGAACGTCATCACAAAGGAACGTCGCGGCGAGTATCTCGGATCGACCGTGCAGGTCATCCCGCACATCTCGGATGAGATCAAGTCGCACATCAAGCGACTCGCGCCGGGCAACGACGTGGTGATCGTCGAGATTGGCGGCACCGTGGGCGACATCGAGTCCCAGCCATTCCTCGAAGCCATCCGGCAGTTCCGCCAGGAGGTGGGCAAGCAGAACGCGATGTTCATCCACCTCACACTCGTCCCCTACATCTCGGCAGCTGGCGAGGTAAAGACCAAGCCGACGCAGCACTCGGTGCGCGAGCTCATGGAGCTCGGCATCCAGCCCGACGTGCTGATTTGCCGCACCGAGCGGCCGTTGTCGGAAGACGTGAAGCGCAAGATCGCGCTGTTCTGCAACGTGGAGTTCGGCAACGTCATCGAGAGCCGCGACGTACCGACCATCTACCAGATTCCGCTCGAATTCCACGACCAGGGATTCGACGAGCGCGTGATGCAGCGGCTGGAACTGACGGGTGGCGAACCCGATCTCTCCGCGTGGCGTGAGCGCGTGCAGCGCGTGGTGCAGCCGCGCGACCGCGTGCGCATCGCGGTGGTCGGCAAGTACACGCAGTTCGTCGACAGCTACAAGAGTGTGCAGGAGGCGCTCATCCACGGCGGCATCGGGAACGACGTTGGCGTCGACATCTCGTGGATCTCGAGCGACCTCTTCACCTCCGTGGACAAGGCGAAGTCGCTGCTCGCCGACTTCCATGGCCTGCTGGTGCCCGGCGGCTTCGGCGTGCGCGGCGTGGAAGGCATGGTGGAGGCCATTCGCGCCGCGCGCGAGATGGGACTGCCGTTCTTCGGCATCTGCCTCGGCATGCAGGTGGCGATCATCGAGTTCGCCCGCAACGTGCTGGGACTGGCCGACTCGCACTCGAGCGAGTTCGCCCCCGAGTGCACGGATCCCGTCATCGCGATCATGGAAGACCAGAAGCATGTGACCGACATGGGCGGCACGATGCGATTGGGCGCCTATCCGTGCCGGCTGAGCCGAGGCTCCATGGCCGCCGAGATTTACGGCATTCCCGAGGTGAGCGAGCGCCACAGGCACCGGTACGAGGTCTCCAACGCCTACCGCGACGCCTTCGTCGAGCACGGCCTCAAGTTGAGCGGGCTCTCGCCCGATGGCTCCCTCGTGGAGATCGTCGAGCTGAGTGGACATCCCTGGTTCCTGGGCTGCCAGTTTCACCCCGAACTCCAGTCACGACCCACGCGCCCACATCCCTTGTTCGCGGCCTTCGTGGCCGCCGCCAGCGCGAAGAAGCGCGGCACCCCCGCGTCGGATGAACATCGCGCACTGGTGGAGGCGGCAGATTGAGCGAGTTCGCACGCTTTCCGCACGACCGCCTCTTCCTCATCGCGGGTCCGTGCGTGCTGGAAGACGACGAGCTGAATCTCCGGGTGGCTGATGCGCTGGCGCGGCTCGCGCCGCTCGTGCCGGGCGGCATCGTCTTCAAGGCCTCGTTCGACAAGGCGAATCGCTCCAATCCGGGGGCGCCGCGCGGCCCCGGACTCGACGAGGGCCTCGAGAAGCTGGCGCGAATTCGCGCCGCCTGCGGGCTGCCCGTCCTCACCGACGTCCACCTCCCGGATCAGTGTGAGAGCGTCGGGCAGGTGGTCGATGTGCTCCAGATTCCTGCCTTTCTTTGCCGCCAGACCGACCTGCTCGAGGCGGCGGGCGCCACGGGACGTCCGGTGACTGTGAAGAAGGGGCAGTGGATGCACCCGGAAGGCATGCGCGGGGCGGTGGAGAAGATCGGCTTCGCCCGGCCGACGGTCGGAGGGCAGGCGTTCGGAGGAACGATCGCCACCACGGAGCGCGGCACCTTCTTTGGCTACGGAGACCTGGTGGTGGACATGCGCGGCTTCGCTCGCCTGCGGGACGCCACGGGATGTCCGGTGATTTTCGACGGCACGCACAGCGTCCAGCAGCCGGGCAGGGGAGCGGAGGGGGCCAGCGGAGGACTGCGGGAGCATATCCCGTCCCTCACCCTGGCCGCCATCGCGGCCGGCGCCAACGGTCTCTTTCTCGAGACGCACCCGAACCCTGAGCGTGCGCCGAGCGACGGCCCCAACATGCTGCCCCTTGGAGACATGGAAGGCCTCCTGCGCCGCGCGGTGGCCGTTTGGGAGGCGGCCCGTTCATGATCGGCTTCGGCGCGGGGCGGGAACAGCCGCTGGCGGTCCCCGGCGGCACGAAGCTCGAACCCGAGCTTGCGGCGCGCGTGAAGTTCGTGGGGCTCGACGTGGATGGTGTGCTGACCGATGGCGGGGTCTATCTCGGCGACGTGGCCGGGGAGCGCCACGAGTTCAAGCGGTATGACATCCAGGACGGGCTCGGGATCAAGATGCTGCAGGCCGCCGGCATTGTGGTGGGCATCATCACAGGTCGGGTCTCGGAGAGCGTGGCGCTGCGCGCCGCCGAGCTGGGAGTGGATGAACTCGTGCAGGACAAGGACGCGCGGAAGATCCGGTCCCTGCGCGAGATTCTCACGCGACGCAACATCTCCTTCGCCGAGGCGGCGTTCGTGGGCGATGACATACCCGATCTCGGCGTGTTGCGAGAAGTCGGCCTGCCGGTGGTCGTCGCCAACTGCACGGACGAGGTGTTTCGCGTGGCGCGAATCAGGCTCTCGCGCGCCGGGGGCCAGGGCGCAGTGCGTGAGTTCGCCGAATTGCTCCTGCGGGCGCGCGGCGAGTGGGATGACTTGGTGGAGACGTACGTGGCGTCCCGCGATGCGGAGCCGTCGGCATGACGCCCGAGGAAACGATCGCGCGTGGACAGCGCGTGCTCCGCATGGAGACCGAAGCGCTCGCGGAGGCGGAGCGCCGGCTGGGTGACGGCTTCGCGCGGTCGGTCTCGCTCATCGCGGGATCCAGCGGCAGGGTGATCGTGGCGGGCGTGGGAAAGTCCGGCCTCATCGCGCGCAAGATCGCGGCGACCCTCACGTCCACCGGCACACCCGCCACCTTCTTGCACCCGACGGAGAGTCTGCACGGCGACCTGGGCATGGTGAGCGACGACGACGTGGCCATCCTGCTCTCCAAGAGCGGGGAGAGCGACGAGCTGCTGGTGATGCTCTCCCATCTCAAGCGCTTCGGCGTGCGGACCATCGCGCTCACGGGCAACCGGGACTCCACGCTGGCGCGCGAGTGCGACGCTGTGCTGGACGGCTGGGTGCGGGAGGAGGCGTGTCCACACGACCTTGCCCCCACCACCAGCACCTCGGTGGCGCTCGCGTTAGGCGATGCGCTGGCGGTCGTGATCCTGGAACAGAAGGGGTTCGGCCGGGAGGACTTCGCGCGCTTCCACCCGGGAGGCGCGCTGGGGCGCAGGCTGCTCCTGCGCGTGCGCGACCTGATGGAGTCGGAGCGCCTGCCGACGCTGCCGCCCACGGCCACCATGCGCGCCGTCATCGTCCTGCTGGCCGAACGCCGGGGCATCGTGATGGCCGTGGACCAGCAGAAGCGGTTGCTCGGTATCGTGACCGCGGGCGATTTCACGCGGCTGCTGGAGCACGACGACCACGCCATCGACCTGGGACTCGAAGCGGCGATGAATCGCCATGCCAAGACGGCGCAGGCGGAGGAACTTGCCAGCGCCGTGGTGTACCGCATGGAACAGTTCGGCATCATGGCGATGCCCGTCACCACTGACACCGGAACCGTTGTGGGCGTTGTGCATCTCCATGACCTGATGCGCGCGGGGGTTGCATGATGCGCCGACTCGGCATGCTGCTCCCGCTTTCGGCGTTGCTGGCCGCCTGCCAGCCGACGAGCGCTCCGCCGCTCGCGCAAGGCAGCGTGGTGCCCGATTCGGCCGACCAGGTGCTGTTCGGCGTGCAGTTCTTCCTCACCGATGGCGGCGTTAGGCGCGCGGATCTGGTGGCCGACACGGCCTTCATGTACGAGGACAACACGCGCACCGACCTGCGGGTCGTGCACACGACCTTCTTCAAGACGGGGGGCGAGAAGGACGCCGTGCTTACCTCGAAGACCGGCACGTACAACGTGCGCCTTGGCAACATGGAGGCGCGCGGGGACGTGGTGGTCGTGTCCACCGACGGACGTCGCCTGACGACGCCGCACCTGCGCTACGACCCGGCCCGAAACGAGATCGCGAGCGACTCGGTCTTCTTGATGGTGGAGCGCGGGGGACGCAGCACGGAGGGCATCGGCTTCATTGCCGATCCGGACCTGAACAACGTCCGCGTGCTCAAGGCCGCCAAGTCGCGCGGCAACCAGCTCACGATCCCGAAGACGTGATGCGCCGGGGGCTCGTCTTCGTCGTGCTCGCGCTCGTCGCGCTGTCCGGATGCTCGCGGCCGGGGCGTCGTCCCGCACAGCCATCCGTGGTCGTCGGGCCCGCCCTCCCGGGCGACTCGATCGTGGTCCCCATGCCCGACAGCATGGCGATCACGATTCCCATCATCCCGCAAGACACCTCGTGGCGCCCGCCCGTCGCGCCGAAGACACCCGACAATCCCGCCGAGCGCTGCATCCTCGACGTGGACGGCGATCGCTCGCAGTTCATCAAGGACCCCATCTCGGGACGCTACACCTCGTACATGGGAGGCGGCGTCATCGGCCGTTGCCGGGCGCAGGATATGACGATCATCGCCGACTCGGCCGAGTTCTACGACCAGAACCAGCTCTACTTCCTCATCGGCAACGTGAAGTACCGAGAGAAGCGCGTCTCCATGGACGCCGATCGCGTGACTTACTTCCGCGCCGAGGAAAAGCTGCTGGCGGAAGGCAACGTGGTGGCCGTGATGGAGGATTCCTCCACGATGGTGGGCCCGCGCGCGGAGTACTATCGCGCCGTGCGCGGCATTCGCATCCGGCCGCGCATCGTGGCCACCATGCGCCCGACGCTCACGCTCTACGAGAAGGACTCCCTGGGTCGCAAGGGCAAGGACCCCGTGGTCCTGATCGCCGACAACATCAATGGGGAGGGGGACTCGCTGTTCGTGGCCTGGGGCAAGGTGGAACTCGACCGCACCGACCTGCGGGCGCGCGGCGACTCCGCGGTGCTGGACAACGTGACGCAGTTCTCACGGCTCATGAAGGCGCCCTACATCGAGAGCAAGGGCACGGACTCCTTCACGCTCCGCGGCCGGGTGATCGACCTGTTCGGGCAGTCCCGCCAGGTGGAACGCGTGCTGGCGATGGATTCAGCGGTGGCGGTCAACAAGGAGCTCACGCTGGCCTCGGACACCATCGACCTGCGCGTGAAGGAGAACAAGCTGCAACGGGCGTTCGCATTCGGGCCGGGCGCCGCGTCGGCCATCTCGAGCGAGCGCACGATCCTGGCCGATTCGCTCGATGTCGTGATGCCCGACCAGCAGATTCGGGAGATGCGCGCCGTGCGCAACGCGTACGCCGAAACGTCGCCCGACAGCACCAAGATCCGGTCCATCGAGCGCGACTGGCTGCGGGGCGATACCATCGTCGCGCGCTTCGACTCCGCGGCCGCCGGTGACACGTCCTCGCGGCCGGTCATCCGCGCACTGGTCTCCTCGGGCTCGGCAAGCTCGTATTATCAGGTGCCCGGAAACTCCGGTATCGACAAGCCGGGCATCAACTACGTGCGGGGGCGGCAGATTGTCGTGGACTTCAAGGAACAGGCAGTGCAAACTGTGACCGTGCTCGACCAGGCTTCGGGCCTCTTCCTGGAGGCCAAGCCCGATTCGCTAACCGAGAAGAAGCCGCCCCCGCCGCGACGGCCGCCACGGGCAGGGCAACAGCCGCCGCGACGGGTGCCTAACGGCGCTAGCGGCCTCCGGCGCCCATGAGCGAACACCCGGCGCCCATGAGCGAAGACCCGGCGACGGAGCACGTGCGTGCGCTCATCGAGGCGCGCGCCGGCGGTGACCGATCGATCGCGTTTGGACTGCACTCCCTGGTGAAGGAGGCCGATGCCAACGGCGAGGCCGTCTTCAACGACGTCGCCATTCGCTTCCGCGACGACTGGCTGGCGGCGATTCGAGCCAACGGCGGGGACGCCGACCGCGAGGCCGGCCGCCTCTCGCTCGATGAGGTTCGGGCCTTCTTGCGGCGCTCCGTGTTTCCGCGCCTGGCGGGCATGGGGCTCATCGAAGCGCCGGAGCGCGGCGTAGAGGATGTGGGGGCGAGGTTGCGCATGACGCGCGACCTGTGGAGCGAGATTGCGCCGCGTCGCGTGGACGTGGCGGAATCGTTGCGGCTCACCGGCGAGCACGCCACCGCGATGGCGCATCCGCATGCCGTTGCCCGACGGTCGGGAGAGCACCGGGCTGAACCGGCCGGCAGCGTGCTCGAGGCCCGTGGACTGGTGAAGATCTATCGGAAGCGGCGGGTGGTGAACCAGGTCGACGTGAAGTTGCAGCAGGGCGAGATTGTCGGCCTGCTGGGCCCGAACGGCGCGGGAAAGACCACCACCTTCTACATGATTGTCGGTATCATCCCTCCACAGTCGGGGAGCATCCATCTCGACGCGCAGGACATCACGCGAATGCCGATGTACAAGCGCGCCCGGCGGGGCATCGGCTACCTTTCGCAGGAACCGTCGATCTTCAGGAAGCTGTCGGTGGAGGACAATATCCTCGCCATCCTGGAGACGTTGCCAATCAGCAGGGAAGAGCGTCGAACTCGGTTGGAAGGATTGCTCGATGAGTTAAGCATCAAGCATTTGCGGCACAGCAAGGCGTACGCGCTCTCGGGCGGGGAGCGCCGGCGACTGGAAATCACACGGGCGCTTGTGTCGCAGCCTAAGTTCATGATGCTGGACGAACCGTTCGCCGGCGTCGATCCGATCGCCGTTCACGACATCCAGACGATTGTTGCCGGGCTGCGCCATCGCGGCATCGGAGTGCTCATCAGCGACCACAACGTGGAACAGACGCTCGACATCGTGGACCGTGCCTACATCATGTTCGACGGGCAGGTCAAAGTCTCCGGCACTGTGCGGGAACTCGTCTATGACGACGAGGTTTCGCGCATCTACCTCGGACCGACCCTGACGGCACGGCTGCGGGCGCGCTTTTCCGCCGAGGAGAACGCGTCATGAGAACGGGGCTCAGCCAGAGCACCTCGCTCCGGCAGGAGCTGAAGATCAATCCACGCCTCTACCAGGCGATGGACCTGCTCTACATGCCATTGCTCGACCTGCAGCAGCACCTCAAGCAGGAACTGCTGGTCAATCCCTTCCTCGAGATGATCGATCCGGATGAGGAAGACTCGGAGGAGGAGGAGGAGCGCGAGGGGGAGGAGGGCCCGGTCGACCTGGCGGAGCCCGAGATGGCGCCGCAGGAGGAGCGGGAGTCCGCCGCCAACGAAACCATCGACTGGGAGGAGATCCTCCTCGATGGCTTCGAGACCAACGGCGTGCGTGAGGAACACGAGGAACGCGAGTACTACGAGCCGGTCTCGGTGGACCGCCGAGATCTCAGCGACCACCTGCGCGACCAGATCTCCCTGCTTGAGCTCACGCCCCGCCAGCTGCTGCTCGCCGACGAGTTCGCGGGCAACATCAACGAGGACGGGTATCTCACCTGCGCCACGGGTGAGATCATCGAGAGCATCAACGAGGTCGTCGCCCGCGCCGCGGAGCGCGAGGGCTTCGAGGGCGCGCTGCCGCTCTACACCGCGGCGGATGCCGATGAGATGCTGCAGATCATCCAGACCCTTGACCCGTCCGGCGTCGGCGCGCGCGACCTGCGCGAGTGCCTCCTGTTGCAGCTGAGGGACCTCAAGCACGAAGAGACGCTCGAGCATCGTCTCGTCCGCGACGCCTTCGATGAGCTCATCGCGCACCGCTGGAGCGAGATCTCCAAGAAATTCGGCATCAGTGCGCAGGATGTGCAGGGCGCCGCCGATGCCGTAGCCAAGCTGGACCCCAAGCCCGGATTGCGGTACAGCAATGCCAGCGACGGCTACATCGTGCCCGACCTGGTGGTCGAGAAGATCGACGGCGAGTATCGCGTCTTTGTGAACGACGGCAACCTGCCGCGCCTCAAGCTGAGCAAGGCGTATCAGGACATTGCGCGTGACAAGAAGAAGTTCAACGGGGAGAACAAGGAGTTCATCTCCTCCAAGCTGAACTCGGCGAACTGGATGATCCAGGCCATCGAGCAGCGGCGGCAGACGATGCTCAAGGTCATGCACTACATCGTCGACCGGCAGCGCGATTTCTTCGAGAAGGGCGTGCAGTACCTCAAGCCGCTCACGCTGCGCGAAGTGGCGGAGGTCATCTCGATGCATGAGAGCACCGTCAGCCGCGTGACGAACGAAAAGTTCGTGCAGACGCCGCGCGGCGTGCTGCCGCTCAAGTACTTCTTCTCCTCCGGGCTCAGCACCACCGGCGGCGAAGACGTGTCCGCGCGCGGCATCAAGGACCAGATCGAGAAGCTCGTCACGAACGAAGATCCGAAGAACCCGCTCACGGACCAGGCGATCGTGAACATCCTCCGCGACGGCGGGGTCAACATCGCGCGCCGCACGGTGGCGAAGTACCGCGACCAGCTCGGCGTGCTCTCCGCGCGTATGCGCAAGCGCATCTAGTGGACGCGCTGCACCGGAGTCTCCGCCCCTCCTCATGAGTGCCGTCCCAGAGCGCGCGACCCGTCACGAGTCCCGCGCCTCCGTGGCCGATCGGACCTCCATTCGCGTGTCAGTGCTCGTGCCCGCGAAGGATGAAGCCGAGAACCTGCCCCTGTTCATGGAGCAGGCGGCGGAGGCGTTCCGTGACAGCCGAATCGGGTACGAAGTGATCGTGGTCGACGACGGATCGGTCGATGACTCCTGGCAGGTGCTGGAGGCGCTCAAGCCGCAGTATCCCTTCCTTCGCACCGTGCGCCATCGCGCCCGCCGGGGCATCGCCGACGCGCTGCGCAGCGGCTATCTCGAGGCGCGCGGTGAGATCCTGGTCTTCTATCCCGCGGACCTGCAGTTCAAGCCCGCGGACATCCCGCGTCTCGTTGCCCCCATTGTCGATGACAGTGCCGACATGGTCACGGGATTCAAGGAAGGGAAGTACGAGAAGGCGTTCGTCTCCAGCATCTACAACAAGCTGAGTCGCTCGCTCTTTCAGGTGCCGGTGCGGGATCTCAACAGCGTCAAGGCGTACCGGCGCGAGATCATGGAAATCCTGCCGACGCGTCCGGACTGGCATCGCTACATGATCGTGATCGCCGCCGCGCATGGCTTCACGGTGACCGAGATCCCGGTCCCGCTGTATCCGCGCAACGCCGGCCGCTCCAAGTTCGGCATCGGACGCATTCCGGTGGGCGTGCTGGACATGCTCTCGGTCTGGTTCGAGCTGCGCTTCGCACAGAAGCCGCTGCTGCTGTTCGGGATGATGGGCGTCGCGCTGTTCGGCGTGGGCGTCGCGGCCGGCCTGCTCGCCCTCGCCTGGCTCGCCGTGTCCGGCATCGGCTTGCGCTGGGTATGGACGCTCATCCAGACGTGCCTCATCCTCGGCTCCATTTTCTTCGCCACTGGCATCCTCGGGGAACAGGTCGCGGGACTGCGCGCGCAGCTGCGTGAACTTCGCCGCGTGACGGACGAGATACGCGACGGTTCACGCGACGCCTGACGCGCCCGCCATGCGCGTCCTTTTCCTCACGCATTCCTACCCCAGGGTTCCGGGAGACGCGGCCGGCAGCTTCCTGTTGCACCTGGCGGTCGCGCTGCGCGCCGAGGGCGTCGAAGTGCGCGTCGTGGCGCCCTCGGCGCCCGGCCTCCCTGCCGTGGATGTTTTCGGCGGCATTCGCGTCGATCGCTTTCGCTATGCGCCGGGCCGTCACGAGAACCTCGCCTACACGGGCGAAATGGCGCAGGAGGTGCAACGGTCGTGGAGCGCCCGCCTCGCGTTGATGGGTTTCCTGGGCGCCGAGTTCGCCCTCGCGCAGCGCATTCGGCGCGAGTTTGCACCCGCCATCGTGCATGCGCACTGGTGGTTTCCCGGTGGGCTCGTCGGTGTCGGCGTCGCGCGCGTCGCCGGCCTCCCGCTCATCACGACCATGCACGGCACCGACGTGCGGCTCGCGCGCGCGAGATCGTACGCCCGGCCCCTCTTTCGACGCGTCATGCGCGCCTCGAGCGCGGTGACGACCGTGTCGGAGTGGCTCGCGGCCGAGGTGCGCGAGATGGCGCCGGGAACCACACCACGCGTGGCGCCGATGCCCGTCTCCACGGCGCTCTTCACCCCCGGCGCGGGACGTTGCCGCGACCGGCTGCTCTTCGTGGGCCGACTCAACGCGCAAAAGGGGGTGGACCGCCTGCTCGCCGCGCTGGCGCTGATGCGGCATTCCGTCGCACTCGACATCGTGGGCGACGGCCCCGACGGCGCATCGTTGCGCCAGCGCGCCATTGCGCTGGGGCTCGGGAGCCGGGTGACCTGGCACGGAGCGCGCTCACAACAGGATCTGCCTGCGTTCTACCAGCGGGCCAGCGCGCTCGTGGTGCCGAGCGTGGGGGAGGGCCTCGGTCTGGTGACCGTCGAAGCGCAGTTGTGCGAAACCCCCGTGGTGGCCTTTGAATCCGGTGGCATCACCGATACCATCTCTCACGATGTCACCGGGCTGCTCGTCGCACCCGGCGACGTGCCAGCCCTCGCGGGTGCGCTGGACGCACTGTTCGATGCACCGGAACGCCGACTCGCGTTAGGGCGCGCCGGACGCGAGGCCGCGCTGGCGAGATTCGCCCCCCAGTCGGTGGCACGGGGGTACGCCTCCCTTTACCGGTCAATCGTTGCGCCGTAAGTCCACGCGCTTTCTCTTCGCCGTCCTGGCGGTCGCCGCGATCCTCTTCGCGACTCGCGAGATCTGGGGCCAGTGGCGGCGCTTTCAGGAGTCGGGCGCGAGTCTCTCGCCCCGATGGCCGCTGATCGCCGCCTCAAGTGCGGTGGTGTTTCTCGCGTACGCGATCCTGATCGAAACATGGCGCCGCACGGTCCGCGCGTGGGACAGCGAGGTGACGTGGGGAGCCGCGGCACGCATCTGGTTCATCTCCAACCTCGGACGCTATCTCCCCGGCAAGGTGTGGCAGATCGGGGCGATGGGAATTATGGCGCAACAGCGGGGCGTGTCGCCCATCGCCGCCACGGGATCTGCCATCGTCATCAACCTCGTGAACCTCCTCGCCGGCATCGGGCTCACGCTGGCGGCGGGCGCCGAATACTTCGACCAGCGAGGCGCGGCCATCGTGCTGGCCATTGTCCTGCTCGCGGCGCTCGCGCTCGCCCCCCGGCTGCTGCCGCCGCTCGCACGACTCCTCGGCGCGGTCACTCGCCGTCGTCTGGAGGTGCCGCGACTGCCGGACAGCGCCATCTGGATTGCCGCACTGGGCTGCCTCGCGGCGTGGCTGCTCTACGGCGTCGCCTTCCAGATGTTCGTCGCCGGCGTGATCGGACACGCCCCTGGTCCCACATCATCCTACGTCGCCGCCTTCACGGGATCGTATCTGGCTGGCTACATTGCCGTGTTTGCACCGGGAGGCCTTGGCGTCCGCGAACCGGCCCTCATCGCCGCGCTGGGCCGTCTGGGCCTCACCGCTGGCGGGGAAGCGGGCATCGTGACGCTAACTTCAAGGCTCTGGCTTACTGTGCTCGAATTGCTGCCCGGGCTGCTGCTGCTCGCCGCTGACACTCTCCGGAAACGAGAACCCTTGCCGAACGACCATGCCCCGAACGCCTGACGTCGCCGCGCCCGCCAGCACGGCGACCGCGACTGCCAGCGCCCCCCGGCTCGCCGTACTGTGGGCCGCGCTCGCCTATGCGTTCAGCACGCTCGCGCTGGGCTTTCCCGCGTTGGCGGGGATGTTCCTCGTTAACCCCCGGTCTGACCAGTACATCGCCGGTTACGCGTTCCGCGACTTCGCCGCGCGCTACTTCCGCGAGCACGGCGCCATTCCCCAATGGAACCCCTACCTGTTTGGGGGCATGCCGTTCGTGGATGCCATGCACGGCGACACGTTCTATCCCACGGCACTGCTTCGGGCGCTGCTTGGCACCGACGTTGGCATGACGTGGGGATTCATGGTGCACGTCTTCCTCGCCGGACTCTTTTCGTATCTGTTCCTCCGCTCCATCGGGCTGTCGTTTTTCGCCTCCCTGGTAGGCGGTGTGGCATATCAGATGGGAGGCAACGTGGCCGGGCTTGTGTCGCCCGGCCACGACGGAAAGCTGTTCATCGCCGCCCTGCTGCCGCTGGCACTCCTGCTCGTCGTACGGGGTGTGCGGGACGGGAAGCGTTTTTCGTGGGGTGTGTTGGCCATCGTCATCGGCCTCGCCGTGCTTTCGCCTCACCCCCAACTGCTGCAGTACATGCTGCTGATGACGGGCGCGTTCGCCCTGTTCATGGCGATGGGATGGGGTAGTGACGAACTCCTCCCGCGGCGCAGGGGCATGACGCGGCTCGCCTTCGCGCTCGGCAGCGTCGGGCTGGGCATGGTGATGGGCGCCATTCAGTACTGGCCGGTCAAGACGTACGAACCCTTCTCGCCCCGCGCGGGAGGAAAGGACTGGGCACACGCCATTTCGTACTCGATGCCGCCCGAAGAGACCCTCAACTTCGCGGTGCCGCAGTTTTCAGGAATCCTCGATTCCTACTGGGGACAGAACGGCATCCATTTCCACGCCGACTACGTCGGCATCACGACGCTCATGCTCGCGGGGCTCGCATTCGGCGCGTGGGCGCTGGGCTCGCAGAAGCGGCTCGTCCGATTCTGGCTCGTCTCCTTCATCATCTCCCTGCTCTGGGCAATGGGAGGATTCACGCCGTTCTATGCACTGGTGTACGCGGTCGTCCCGGGCACGAAATATTTCCGTGCGCCGAGCACCATGCTGTACGTGGTGTCGTTCTGTCTCGCAGTGCTGGCCGCGTTTGGCGCGGAGCGCGCGCTTCGCGGCGGTGTTCGCCCGCGTTACGTGATCGGCTGGGGAATCGCGGCGCTGCTCATCGGACTGCTCGGCGCCACTGGCATGCTCACGAACCTGGCGGTGGCGCTCGCGCTGCCGGAGCGTCTCGACGCGGTGATGGCGAACGACGGCGCCCTCAAGGTCGGGGCGCTGCGATCGATGGTCTTCGCGTTGCTGCTCCTGGCCGCGCTCTGGATGATTTCGGCTCGCCGTCTCTCACGGGACCTCTCCGGTATCCTGCTCGCCCTCGTCGTCGCCACCGACCTGTGGACCGTCCTGCGCTCCTACTGGATCTTCATGGAGCCCGCGTCCGTATCGTTCGCAAGCAACCCGGTCATCGACTACCTCAAGCAACAGCCGCAACCGTTTCGCGTCCTACCGAACCAGACGGCCCCGAGTGAGGTGTGGCGCGATCCGACGCTGCGCTACGATGGTCTCATGGTGCACGACATTGCGCAGGTGCTGGGTTACCACGGCAACCAGCTCTCCAGCTACGACCGGCTGGCCGGAAGTGAGGAAGGCTATCGCCAGCTGGGGAACCCGAACTTCTGGCGGCTCGCGAACATGCGGTACATCCTGACGAATTCCCCGGACAGCATGGGTATTCCTGGACTGCGCACCGTGGCCGGCCCGGCCAAAGATGCGGCGGGCAACGATCTGTACCTCCATCAGCTCCCGGTGGAGACGCACTATGCATGGGTTACGCCCGTGATCGTGAAAGCGGATGAGGCCTCAATTCTCAACACCGTGCTGGACTCGCGCTTCGATGTCACGCGTGCGGCGCTGTTCGATTCGTCGGTGCAGGTAGAGGGCAAGAGCGTGCAGGCGCTTCCTCCACCACTCGACATCTCGGCCAACGTCACCTCCTACCAAGCGGGCAAGGTCTCTATCTCCCTCGACAAGCCAGCGCCCGAGGGGTCGGCTCTCATGGTCTCCGAGAACTGGTATCCCGGCTGGACCGCCACCGTGGACGGAGCGCCGGCCGTGCTGGGCAAGGCTGATGTCACCTTCATTGGCGTGGCGCTCCCCGCTGGCGCCCGCAAGATCGAGCTGACATTCGAGAGCGTGTCGTACGAGACAGGGAAGCGCGTGACGATCTTCGCCATACTGCTGGCGCTGCTCGCGACCGCCGCGGGCTACCTCGTCGACCGGAGACGCATCACCAGTGTCTGACAAGGTTCTGGTGATCGTGCCGACCTACAATGAGCGGGAGAACATTCTCCGGCTCATTGATGCTGTGCTCAGCCAGGATGCCCGGATCGACGTCCTCGTGGTCGACGATGGCTCTCCGGATGGCACCGGCGCCCTCGTGGACGAGCGAGCCGCAGTCGATACGCGCGTCAACGTGCTCCACCGGGCGAAGAAGATGGGACTCGGCACCGCGTACCTCGCCGGTTTCGCATGGGCGCTCGCCCGCGACTACGAGCTGGTGTTCGAGATGGACGCCGACTTCTCCCACGACCCGTCGCATCTTCCGCAATTCCTGGAAAGCGCCGTCGAGGCCGATGTGGTGCTGGGCTCGAGGTATCGCGACGGAAAGGTGACCGTCGTCAACTGGCCGATCAGCCGGCTGATTCTCAGCTACTCGGCGAACATCTATGCTCGTTTCGTGACCGGCCTGCCCCTGTACGATGCCACCGGCGGCTTTAAGTGCTTCCATCGGAAAGTACTTGAGGCGATCAACCTAAAGAGCGTTCGTTCAAACGGTTACGCCTTCCAGATTGAGATGAGTTTTCGCGCCTGGCGGCGTGGATTCCGCATCGTGGAGATTCCGATTGTCTTCGTGGACCGAACCGAGGGGCAGAGCAAGATGTCCAGGCGCATCGTGCGCGAGGCGATCTGGATGGTGTGGCGCCTGCGGTGGTGGGCCATGACCGGACGCCTGTAGCATGGCGGGCCGGCGATTCTGGAAGATGAGCGGCTCGGGCAACGACTTCGTGGTCTTCAACGCCCTCGAGCAACCGCCCGGGGAGCTCGCCAGCCCGGCGTCGATCGCGGCGATGTGCGAGCGGCGTACCGGCATCGGCGCGGATGGTGTCGTCTTTCTCGAGCCATTCCCCGGACTTCCGTTCGTCATGCGGTATTACAACCGCGACGGTACCCTGGCCGAGATGTGCGGCAACGCCGCGCTCTGCACGACGCGACTGGCGCGCGAGCTGGGACTCGTCGCCGGCGAACGCTTCTCGTTCGAGACCGTGTCGGGCCCGGTGGCGGCACGCTTCGTCGGCGATGTCCCCGAGATCGACATGGTGCCGGTCACTGAGCTGCAGGTCGCCATGGACCTCCCGCTCGCCAGCGGTGAGCGGCGCATCGGTTACGCCCGCGTCGGCGTGCCGCACCTGGTGATCCTGGTGGATGACATTGCGGCCGCGCCCGTATTCGAGCGGGGACGGGAACTGCGTTACCACGCCTCGCTTCGCGACGGCGCGAACGTGAATTTCGTTGGTCGGCGCGCGGACGGCGGATGGTCGGTGCGCACGTATGAGCGGGGCGTGGAAGAGGAAACCCTGGCGTGCGGCACCGGCTCCGTGGCGACCGTCGCATTGCTGTACGCGTGGGGCGAGACGGGCGACCGATTGAGCCTCCAGACGCGCTCCGGTTGCGCCCTCACGGCCTCCGTGCCGGGTCTGGACGGATCTCGCCCCCCTACGTTGGGTGGCGAGGGTCGCATCGTCTTCGAGGGCACGCTCGGCGACTTCGTCCGCTGAGCTGCTGTTCCCGCCGCCGCGAATCGCACTCGACAACCGTCTCGATGCCACGCGCCCGCCCTGATCTTCGCCGATTGCCGCGCGACCTTGGCACGGGCTGACTAGACGGCGACACCTGCGCGCGTTCCGTCTACAAAAAATCGGACTCGACGAGACGCGCGGCCAAGGAGCTGCGCTGAGGCCCTGAGCCCCTTGTTCGTCGCCAACAGGGCCGGGAAAGCCACCCCGAGCCCGTTTGGGCCAGTCAGAGCGCCTCTTGCGGCGCCTCAGGGCTCACCAGAAGCGCCGTCCGGGCTGAGAAACTCGTTTAAGCGCGCGCCTCGGGTTGCTTCCAGCCACTGTCGCAATAGCAGGCGCTGGCTCAGTGAGGAACGCTGTCGCGTTCCGTCCACCCGGTCGGCTGTTCGCCAGCTCCCAGGCGGCCGCGGCCACAACGCGACGAGACGGAGGATGGGGGCATCAGTTGGCCATCTAACTCCAGCGGTCTCCACCATATACGTGCTTGGGAGGACAGTCGGGTTCTCCACACTTTCCCACGTTCAAAGTTTACATAACACATATTATACGCAGTTGTTTTCAGGAGAGCTCGACCTCCGAATCCAGGCGGCTCATCCCGTCACTTGGGCGGCACTCCTGAAACAGCACTGCCTCGCTGTCGGTCGGTCGGCGCTCCATTCATGGTTCGCCTCGTGGCGACGCGCGGATACGGAGCCATCGCAGCGCGCGCACAGGATGCTGCTGAATTTTTGGAGGAGTGCGAGCTCGAATTGCGGCACCGAGTGACGACGGGCGAGGAGCTCGACGGAGTGACCGCTGTCCTGCGCCGCGGACAGAGCCTACGGCGACCGAGCGACCCACTTTGGCAACTGGCACTTGGCTGGTCGCGCCGGCCGCCACGCCGGCCGCCACGCGACGCGCTTCAGGCGATTACGCTCCGGGGGCCGCCAATAGCGACCGGCCCCGACGGCAAACGGCCGGTCGGGGCCGCCTGATTCGCGAACGGGCGCTACTTCTGCGCCACCGGCACCGCGCTCAGTTCACCCACACGAAGCTTCGCTTCCGCGTTCAACGCCGACGCAGGATTCTCCGCGATGGCGGTCCAGATCTTCAGCGCCTCGTCGGTCTTGCCGCCCATCGCGTAGGCGCGCGCCGCATCGGACTTGAAGCTCTCGCGTTCAGACGGAAGTTGGGTGGCGTCGGCCGCCTTCAGGTACTCGGCGGCCGCTTCCAGTGGCTTGCCCGACTGCTCGAGGGCGCCCCCGCGCAGCGCATGCAGCGAGGACTGCTGCGGTCCGGCAGATCCGACCTCGTCGAGCTCCTTCAACGCCTCGGCGACCTTCCCCTGCTGGAGGTACACCTGCGCGAGCAGCAAGCGTGCCTGCACACCGGACGGTGTCGATCCGTATCGCTGCACGATCTTCGACAGATCGGCGGCGGCGAGCGGCAAGTTGCCGGAGGCAACGCTGCGCTGTGCTTCGGAGAGCGCGCGCCCGGCGCTCTCCGCCTTCTTCGCGTTCGACGAAGACACCAGCCACGCGCCAGCAACCGCCACCGCGACGACGATGGCACCGATGCCCACCTGTCGTGAGTGCGTGCGCACCCAGTCCATCATCGACTCCGCCGAGTCATCGAGCTGCGGCCGCGCCGCTTCACCTGTTTTGGTCATGTGTTGTCAGGCATTCCCTGCACCTGGATCATCGATCCATGGTGCTGTGTCTCGTTATGAATTGCGATCTCTTCGGAACAAGCAGAAGATCGGAATGAGTTAAAGATGCGTAGCGCACCGCTTGGTTGGTAGTGCGGCCTTGTTCTCGTGGTGCAACGCACTATCCTTCCGTTGCCCCTCACCCTCAACCACTTACCATGATTAGGCGCAAAGGGATTTCACGGATCGACCAGCCGGAAAAGCACAACCACGGCTGGCTTGTTCAGGTCACTTTCGAGGGAGAAACGCACCGGAAGTGGTTCTCGGACAACAAGCATGGCGGGAAAAAGAAGGCGTTCGCCCAGGCCGTAATCTGGCGTGACAAGACCGAAAAAGCGCTGGGCAAGCCGCAAACGGGTCGTGTGGTCGTTCGTTCGCGTCGCAACAAGTATGGCGTGACGGGCGTACAGTGGGATAAGCGTCATCAGGCATTCATCGTCTCCATCAATCCCGAACCGGGGAAGCAGAAGCGCTACTACGTGCCCGCCAAGGGACGGAAGAAGGCGGAAGCGCTCGAAGAGGCGAAGAAGTTGCGGCTGAAGCTGGAGAAGGAGATCTACGCGAAAAAGGGCGCCTAGAGACATCGCCGCTTCGCAGGAGTGAGAAGGGCCCCGCTCGCATCGCGCGAGATGGGCCCTTTCTCATGTGCGCTCGAGCCGCTGTAGATGTGTTGTCATTAATAGGGGTGCCCTGCCCCTCCCAGGGCGTACCCCGATCGCTGTGGTGCACTCGCGGGGCCGCCCCCGGGTGCCGTGCGGCGGATGCAGGGACGTCGAGGTGTACCGCGCTGGGAGGTCCGGGCTGACATGACTCGCCGTACGTTGCAATGCACACACCACGAAACCCACCCGATACTCTGGGTGGGTCTCGGTAGGTGCCCTTGGCGAGATTCGAACTCACGACCCCTCATTTAGGAAACGAGTGCTCTATCCATCTGAGCTACAAGGGCTGAAATGTTCGCTCCTCGATACTGCTCGAAGGAGTAACAATCTACGGCACCGCAGCTCGGTCCATCTGAGCTACGGGGGCTGTCGTCATGCGCTCGGAATTTACTTGCTCCGCCGAGGGGGGTAAAGGCAGCGGAACCGCTACGCGTAGGCGATCACACTCTCCACGCGGTGGGGATCCAGGCGCGCCCTCCCGCCGAGGAAGCCGAGTTCGAGCAGGAACGCGTGACCCGCGATCGTCGCGCCGAGGCCCTCCGCGAGCCTGACCGCCGCGCAAGCGGTCCCACCCGTCGCCAGTACGTCGTCGATGATCAACACCCTGCACGACGACGTCAGCGCATCCGTGTGGATCTCCAGGACATCGGTGCCGTACTCCAGCGCATACTCCTCGCGCGACGTCTGGTGGGGCAGCTTGCCCTGCTTCCGGATCGGCACGAGGCCGGTACCTAACGAAATGGCCACCGGACCGCCCAGCAGAAACCCGCGGCTCTCGATCGAGACCACGTGCGTCACTCCCGACTCCCGGTACGGCGCCGCGAGCGCCTCGCACGCCGCGCGGTACAGTTCCGCACTGGCCAGCAGGGGCGTGATGTCCTTGAACAGGATCCCCGGTTTGGGATAGTCGACCACGTCCCGCACTGCCGCACGAAGTCGCGCCTCCATCGCGCGCTCCCCCGCTGACGCGCGTCCGCTCATTTCAGAATCGTGAACGGATGGGGAAGCTCGAGCGACGACTGCGGCGGTA
>JBDSVW010000214.1:0-2697 GCA_039927015.1 Gemmatimonadaceae bacterium
GGATGAAAGCAGCTCACCCGCGGGCGGACCGCCGCCCATCACCCCAGCAGCACGCATCAGGCGCAGGAGGTTGCATGCACACGACTCGTTCACCCGGAACACAGTCCGGCGCGCGTTGGATGGCGACAATAGCATTGCTATTCGTTGCCGGAAGCGCCGGAGCACAGGCAACGAACACCGGTATGTTGACGGGCACCGTCATCGACCGGGCCAGCGGACTCCCCATTTCTGCCGCACGCATCCAGGTGGTCGGCGACGCCTCGTTAGGCGCGGCCACCGATGACGCCGGCCGGTACTTCCTGCGGGGCATCCCCGTCGGATCCCGCACCGTCCGCGTCACGCGCATCGGCTTCCGGCCGGATGCGCAGGTGGCGAATTTCACCGCGAACGACACGACGCGCCTCAATTTCGCCATCGCCCAGTCGGCGGTGGAACTGCAGCAGGTCGTCGTGACCGGCACCGGCGGCGCGACGGAGAAGCGCAAGGCGGGCGCATCAATCGGATCGGTGGACATGGCGGCGCAGCAGGAGATCATGCCCATCACCAGCTTCTCGTCGGCACTTGCCGGCAAAGTGAGCGGCGTGCGCTCGGTGGGCGTGGGCGGTGGCGTGGGCGGCGGGCAGGACCTGCGCATCCGCGGCATCGCGTCCTTCTCGCTCAACCAGCGTCCCGTGATCTACATCGACGGCATTCGCGTCGACTCCAAGGGCACCGAGTGGACCACCACCACGGGCCTCGCGAGCACGGCGTGCTGCTCGTTCGCGGGCGGCAACTCTGCCGACCGGCTGAGCGACATCAATCCGAATGACATCGAGCGCGTCGAGATCCTCAAGGGAGCGGCAGCCGCCACCCTGTACGGATCCGAGGCGACCAACGGCGTCATCCAGATCTTCACCAAGAAGGGCCGTGGCGAAGGCAAGACGCAGTGGAACCTCGGCTACGGCACGGGCTTCAACCGTCTGCGTGAAAACCTGCCCACCAAGGAGTTCCCGCGCTTCAAGGGACCCGATGGCACGCAGGCACGCGATGCCAACGACCTGATCGAGAATGGCCCGTTCAACTCGCTCGACATCAGTGGTCAGGGCGGTACCAACCGCTCCACGTACTTCGTCTCCGGACTCCTCTCCAAGGAAACGGGCTCCATTCAGCCCAACGACCAGTCCAAGGGAAACCTGCGCGCCAACGTCACCTTCGTGCCTTCCGACAAGTGGACGGTGGAAGTGCGCTCGGCGTACACCCGCAACCTGATCAACGAGGTGCAGGCCGGCAACAACTGGACGGCGCTGCTGGGTAACGCCATGAACGGCAATCCGCGCAACGCGTCGGCGGCCCGTCCGTACGGCGAAGCCTGGGTGCCGGTGTCCGACATCCAGAAAATGGAGACGAAGAGTGACGCCGACCGCTGGACGGGTGGTGTGACGCTCTCGTACGCCATGACGCCGAGCTTCACGCACCGCCTCATCTTCGGCACGGATGCGGTAAACGACCAGAAGTCACGCTTCTTCCCGTACGCAGGCTCCTACGGCCCGGCCGGCGTCACGCGCGGCCAGCGCAACATCGGCTCGCGCGTCTACCGCACGACGACGGCCGACTACCTCGGCACGCTCAACTTCAAGCTGCCGTTCGACATCGAGTCCAACTTCTCCTACGGCGGACAGGGTTTCTGGGAGAACGAGCGCCTCAGCCTGGCGGTCGGCAACACCTTCCCGGGCCCCGGTGTTTCAACTGTCGCCGCGGGTGCCACCACCGCCGGTGGTGAGGCCTTCGCCGAGACGATCAACCTCGGCTTGCTCGCCCAGAACCGCTTCGCCTTCAAGGATCGCCTCTTCGCGACCGTCGGATTGCGCATGGACGGCAACTCGGCGTTCGGTACCGATTTCGGCTTCCAGAAGTATCCCAAGGTCGACGTGTCCTACGACATGACGAAGGACGGATTCCTGCCAGAAGTGTTCAGCGCGTTCCGTATTCGCGGCGCCATCGGCAAGGCCGGCAAGATGCCCGGACCGTTCGACTCCTTCACGAGCTACGGTGCACAGCCGGTGTTCGAGAGCACGCCGGGCATCGTGCCGCTGAATCCGGGCAACAAGAACCTCAAGCCGGAGGTCACGAACGAGCGCGAGTTCGGCTTCGACATCGGACTCTGGCAGGATCGAGTGGGCATCGAGTACTCGCAGTACTTCTCCAAGACCAGCGACGCGATCGTGAACAAGGCCTTCCCGCCCTCGGGAGGCTTCAGCCAGGCGCAACGCGTGAACATCGGCGCCCTGGAGAACCGCGGCTGGGAAGCGTCCATCAACTACCTCGCCATCAGCCAGGCGAAGTTTGATTGGACCACGGGCATCAAGATGGATGGCAACAAGAACAAGGTCACCGATCTTGGTGGCGTGACGCTGTCCGGCAACGCTGTCCGCCTCGGCTTCCCGGTGCAGGGTGTGTGGAGCACCACTGCAAAGGGCTTCAGCGTGACGCAGGGCGGCACGTGCCCGAGCTATGGCTGCCCGGTGACGACGCGCACCGACACGGCGGTGTTCTTCGGCCCGCCGCTGCCGACGTTTAACGGATCGTGGTCAAACACGATTCGCTACAAGTCGATACAGTTGTACGGCTTGTTGACCATGGAGCGCGGCGCGTTCTTCGCCAACTCCGACCGTCCGTACCGCATCCGTCAGGGCGGGGCTGACGAGTATCTCTCCGCGC
>JBDSVW010000215.1:0-7117 GCA_039927015.1 Gemmatimonadaceae bacterium
AGGAGCCGGTCGAGGATCGCGCTCGCGATGGCGGCATCGCCAATAACCTCGCGCCATGCGCCGAGACTCGCTGCGTGCGGTGCCGACGAACCGTGGCAGGAAGTAGCCTTCCGGATATCACACGCCGAATCGAGCAGAGGCTCGTTAGGCCTCCCGCCACGATACGCGCTCGGGGGCCGATGGCGACGCTTAGTTGGAGTAGGCGTAAAGGGCTATGCGCCAAGCACTTGACGACCTTATAGGCACGCCGTAGCGTTCGGATCTGCTCACGATAGGCCGGAGGCTACGCGGCAAAACGACGAAGCATCGCGGACTCTGCTTCTCACGCAGCGAGCAAGGATTCACCGAAACGGGACGGACTCTGATGCTCGATGCACGAGTGAAGCAGGCTATCCTCGATTTGGACACCGGACGGAGCGATCTCGAGCAAGCCGCACAACGGTTGCTTCAGGTGCGCCGCGAAACTGGATGCCTAACGCTGCACGCGACGCCGGGTGCGCCTGAACCCCAGCGGCGTTTGATCGAGCGATACACGCAATTGGTACAGGACGAGTTCGGATCGTGAGACGCGCCGCGCGTCCGTGGCCTAACGTGTCGTTGCAGTCATCGGGCGAGCGATCGAGGCTCGCTTCGCCCGCACTTGTTTCGTTCGCCCGCAGCAGAAGGCCGATCGCAGATCAGGTGCTGCAGGATTGCCAGGTCGACCGCCCGGCGAAGCTGCGAGGCAGCCTCCCCCGCGCGAACTGGACTCCCAATCCTTCCGAGATATCGACCGGCCGCTGTTTTCAGGCAGAGTTTCAATTCGTGGTGGATCAGTCGGGGCTTCCCGAGGTCGCAACGATCCAAACACTGGTGGTCTACAAGCAATCAGCCGCGGTGCGGTCCGTCGTCACTTCGTCGCCCGCTCGCGGCGGGGCGATGCGACCACCGGCCGGCTGCTGAGTGTGCGAGCAGTGAACTGAAACGTTGGGTGGCATCCGGCCATCGGCCGGCTCGACGACCGCCTGGGCGCCGGCAGCCCTACCGGCTGCAGCGACGACACCTACATCTTCCACCGCGCGCTCAGGGTCGGCTACACCGACGAGCGAGTCGCGAGCTGCCCCCACGGTCATGAGTGCAAAAGTTTCCATCATCATTCCAGCCTTCGAGGCTGCCGAGTCGCTCGGCATGACGCTCGGGTGTGTGCTCGCGCAGACGATGCCGCAGTGGGAGGTGGTGATTGTCGACGACGGGTCCACGGACGACACCCGCCGCGTCGCCGCCGAGTGGGTCGCGCGGGACCCTCGCATCCGTCTGGTGTCAACGCCACACCGCGGGGTGAGCGCCGCGCGGAACGAAGGGATGTCTCACGCCCGGTACGACCTGTTCCTGTTTCTCGACGCGGACGCCGAGATCCACCCGGCGCATCTCGAGCGCCTCACCGAGGCACTCGCTGGCGATCTCTCCGCAGCCGTCGCGGTGTCGGGGTGGGGGAGAATCGCGACCGATGGTGGATTGTTGGAGGCACGCTCGGTCGCTGTCACCGGCGACCTGTTCGACCTCCTGGCGACGACTTCCCTGGGTCCGATTCACGCCTGCCTGGCACGCCGCCGATTGGTGGACGAGGCGGGGGGCTTCGATGTCTCGCTCGTTACGTGCGCAGACTGGGACTTGTGGCAGCGGATTGCGAGGACGGGAGCAAGCTTCCTTGCGCTGCCCGACGTGGGCGCGTGGTATCGGATGCTGCCGGCCTCCGCCTCGATGGACGGAGCTCAGATGCTCGCCGATGCGCTCGTGGTGCAGGCGCGAGGCCACGCGCCCGACTCACGCGTGCGGTCGCCCCTCTCGCTGCACGCGGCTGGTCTTCCGATGGACGGGCTGGCCCAGGCGCAATTCGGATCGGCCTGCTGGTCGGCGGGTCTCCATCTCGGCGCGGGCCTGGACCCTTGCCCACTGCTCAAGGCGCTCGACGCCACGACGGCACCGGGCCTGGAACCAGAGAGCGTGGCCCAGGGGCTGTTCGAGGCCATGGTATTGCCTCGAGGCCTGCATCCTGACAACGCAGCGTCGCTCTGGCCGGCGGTCGAACGAGATCTCGAACGATTCCTGGAGGCCCTGGAGCGACACGCCGAGGCGGTGGGGCTGGCGCGACGCACGCAGCTCGCGCTCGCCGAGCTCGTGACGCGGAACCAATCCGGGCGGGAACCGCTCACGATTGGTCGTTCGCACGTCGTTCGTGTGGAATTGACGGCCGCCGTGCCCGACGTGCGGCCGCCAGCGGCGGTGGAGCGGCTCCGAATCGGGTTGAGCATCGAGGGCCGCGAGAACGGCAGTGTAGACCTTCCCGTGTTTGGTGGCATCGTGCCCGCCGCGGTGGTCGCCGACGCGGCCGCGGCCAAGGTGGCGTGGGATCTGCTCGGCCAATTCCTTGGTCGCACCATCTACACCCGGAAGCTAACGATCCAGAGCGACCCCGAAGGCGCGTCGGTGTGGCGGGGGGGACGATGCCTGGCCGAAGGTCTTGACCGGCCGCCCCACCACGACACCCACGGATTGTGGCTGCACGAGGCCGTGGGCTGGACGGTGTTCCTCCAGGAGCTGTGGGGACTGCCGGAGTGGAGCGGCGCCGACTTCTACGACCCGGCGCGCAAGGAGCGCTCGGCGGGGGCGCGCGCCATAGCGGGGACCACCGCCACGATCGAGATCAGCGGAGCGCTGCAGCCACTCGACGTTGGTACCGACCACCTCTGGGTCGATTGCCAGGTGGGGGGTGCGTCGATCGGGTGGGTGTGGGTCCCGAACACCGCCGGTCGAATCACTCCCCAGCAACTCCGTGCGGCAATCACCACCGCCGGGGGCCTGGAGATGTGTGTGGCAGCGGTGAGGGAAGGCGTGGTAGGGCACCCGCTCGACCAGCCCGGGAATCTTCGCGCACGCCTGGCCGAGGCGGCACATCGTGCAGCCGGCGGCGGCGCGCATGGCGATGCGGTGATGCTCGGCCGGTATCCTCACATGCCGATCGGGTCGGCCGGCTCCCGCCGTGCAGTGCTGCCGGGCGAGTGTCTTTCGGCGATTCGTCGCCTGACGAATGCCTCGTCGCAGCCGCTCGTCGCAGGAGCGCAGACCTCGCCGAGCGCGGTGGTTCACTATGCTCCGGAGCTTCTGGCTCCGCCGCCGGTGGTGAGTCCGCATCACGCCGCGACGCACGATGCACCTCGGCGGAGCGGCTTCGACCGTCATTACTTCGAATCGCTGTTCGCCTCCGGTGCCGATCCCTGGAAGTACCGCTCCGACTACGAGATTCTGAAGTATCAACAGACACTCGACCTCATTCCGGCCGGCACTGGTCGGGTACTCGAGATGGCGTGTGCCGAAGGCGACTTCACCGTCGCACTGGCCACACGGGCGGCCCACGTCGTGGCCGCCGACATCTCGGAGCTGGCCCTGACCCGAGCGGCCGAGCGGTGTGCGCACCAGTCCAACATCACCTATCGCCGCCTGGACATGGCCGGCGATGAGCTGCCCGGAGGATTCGACGTCATCGTCTGCTCCGAGGTTCTCTACTTCGTGGGCCAGGATCGGTTGCCCCACGTGGCGCGCAAGCTGGCCGGCGCACTTGCTCCTGGCGGGCGGCTGATTCTGGCCCACGCCAACCTGCAGGTCGATGCCCCCGACGAACCAGGCTTCGACTGGAGTTTCCCCTACGGCGCCCGGCACATCGGGCGGACCCTTGCAGCAGATTCTGCCCTGCGATGGCTGCGGGAGCTGCGCTCGCGCCACTACCGGATTCAACTGTTCGCGCGCGAGGAACGGCCGGCCGGTGCCCGCGGTTCGCTCGAGCCCGAGGTGATCGAGCCGATTGAATCGGTCGATCCGATTCCGACCGTCGCCGCGACGTTCCGCACCAGTGAGGAGCGCGTCCATTCGACTGGCTACGTGCCCCAGGTGACCGCGCGGCTGCCGATACTGGCGTACCACCGGGTGGCACCGGAGGGCGCGCGCGACTCGACGCGGTACAGGCTCACCCCCGAACAGTTCGAGCGGCAGCTCGCGTATCTCTCGGCCAGCGGTTTCCACACCGTCACGGCGGAGCAGTGGCGCCAGAGCGCGGAGTTGCGGCGGCCGCTTCCCGGACGGGCCGTGCTGCTCACCTTCGACGACGGCTATCGCGACTTCGCGATCCACGCATGGCCGCTCCTGCAGCGCTACGGCTTCGGGGCGCACCTGTTTCTGGTCTCGGAGCGCGTCGGCGGGTTCAACCAGTGGGACGCTGCCTCGAGTGAGAAAATCCCGTTGCTCGACTGGGACGAGATCGGGCGGCTGCCCGAAGAGGGTGTGGCCGTCGGATCCCACTCGGCTTCCCACCGGCTACTCACCTCGCTCTCGCCGACCGAGGTGGCGGACGAGTGCCTGCGCTCGCGTGCGACGCTCCAGGAACGCCTGGGCCGCACGGTGAGCACGATCGCGTATCCCTGGGGCGACGTGGATGAGGTGGTGCAGCACCTGGCGGGGGCGGCCGGCTACGTGCACGGCTTTTCCTGCCGGCCCGGCCCCGCCGCATTCAATGCGCCGCTGTTGGCACTGCCGCGCATCGAAGTGACGGGCTTCGACACACTCGAAACGTTCATCAGGAAGCTGGGACCCACGCGGGTGTGAGGTGCCGTTCTGTGGAGCGACGTGGTGACCGCCGCGACACGTCAGTTACGCGGGGTGCGATCGACCAGCGAGCGCCGATGCCTAACGCCTGCGTCAGGCTGGCCGCCGTGACACGGAGATGCCGATCAGAGGAGCTTCCAGACGGGCGGGAACGTAAACACAACACCCAGGCCTATGAGGATTACACTGAGGAGGTACACCTTCCGCGATTCGAGCTGGCGATTCTTCCAGCGGTTGTGCAACACGACCCATCCAACCAACCAGATCACTGCGGACAGGGTGGTGCGGCCTGATACGCCGCCGGCAGGCGCGTACAAGGCAGGCACAGCGAATAGACCCGCCTCGTTGAGGATCACGATGAAGCCTACGGCAAACGCGCCGATGCCGGCCGCCAGGAGCGAAGCCAGAGCTGCGCCGTTGACGACGTCTTCGCGTTTGCCTTCGATGATGGCCATGTTCAACCTCCTTGTCGTTGCTATTCGAGTGGGGCAACTTTGTTGATGAAGACGCCCAATAGTGCCACGAACGAGACCAAACCGAAGCAGATGGCCAACAGCGTCGTCGCCATCTTATTCAGCTTCGCATCGCTCAACAGTTGCGATCGGTAACGCACGCTGATGAACGCGACCGCTGTCGCCAGCATCGCGGCGATCCAGGGCATGTGCTCCTTGATCTCCATCGCAAATGAATGCAGCCACACGGTGCCCGGGTTTGATTGAATAAGGGATCTGGGATATTGACTGAGATCGGTCAAGCCTTCGGGCGGTGTGGCGCGGTATGAAGGGAAGTTGACGTAAGTACCAACCAGCACGGTCAGCCACAGGACAACGGCGGTGAAGACGGTCAGCCATACCAGGTAGCGCGCCTGCTGCTGTGACGCGGCATCCAAAGCATTGTCGGTCCGCATGGCACGAAGGGAGAATAGGGCGGCGGATGACGCCATTAGCGCACCACCGCCCAGGACAATACCGTGAATCATCGTCCAGATACTGCGCTCGGTGAACAACATGGTGTCCATGGCGAATCCTCGGTCGAGTTGAAGTGGAGCGCGTCGCATTGGGCGGGCTTCGCCAGACGGGGACGATGGGCACGCGGGGTGGGACTCTCCGTTCTGCCTAACATATCACCGTGGCTGACGGGGCGCTCCGCGGGCGGACACCACTTCGCGTCCCTTCCCGATCGCCCCGCAGCTCCGTACAGTGTCCGGCACCGCCGCCGAGTCAGCCGACGATATCGAACACGATCTCGGCCTCGTCGAGATACGTGTTGGCGGGTCCGGCCGGCTCGATGGTGTCGAACCAGCGGCGCGTTATCGCGAATGCCATGCGATACGTACCGTCCATGAGCGGCGCACCATGTGGCAGCACGAGGGCCTTGGTGGCATCGGCGTTCTGAATGATCGACAGCGGTTGCTGCACCCATTCCACGATGTCGCCCACGTGCCAGCGAACGATCTCGAGGTCGCGATTGAGATCCACCGTGACGTCGCGAAGCATCTCCCGATCCGCCGCCGAAAGGCCCGAGATGCGCAGGTGGCGCTGCACCCCTGTGGCCACCTCGGTGACTTCGAGATATCGCGTCACGAGTCGCGCGGTGAACGCGGCCTTCGACGCGCCGGGCCCACCCGCGGTCCACCGGCCGTTGCCGGGCAGCACACGCGCCCGCACGCCGACCGGCAATCTCGGCGGCGGGAACGGTCGGGGTCCGGTGGTCGCATTGCGAATCGCCCGCTCGACAAGTGCGCCGAGTCGTTCCATGTCAATGGGGGACAGGCCCGGGCGCACGACGCGCCGCTCCATGCGAAGCACTGTTTCCTGCACGAAGTCTATCGGCTCCGGACTCTCGAGCACGAACCAGCGATCGCTCGCGGCGCTGGCGAGTGTCACGTGCAGGCGAGCCGGATCTTCGAGCAGTGGAATCGCAAGCGCGCTGGCGGCCGCGCCAAAGACCGACTCGCGGTCCGTGTGTGACGCTTCGGCGCGCATCACGGTGGCCACGCCGCCCCCAAGCCGCGACCACACGCTCGCGAGTGGCTCCGCAGCGCTGCCCGCATCGTACCGCTCGACCCCGATGCAACTGTCGATGTGCGCGTGGAAGCCTTCGTAGCGGCTGGTACGGAACGGCAACCGGTACATGTCGATGCCGCGCACCCGCAGCACGGTGATCGATGCGGCGTTGGCCACGAGCGCACAGCGGCCGGCGCCGCGATCGTTGCGCGCTGCACTCAACATCGCATCGCCGCAGCGGCAACGGACGGCATCGGCAAACACCTCAATCGTGAGTGCGCTGGAGTCGCCGATCGCCGTGAGCGGGTGCGACGAGATCGCGAGGCCTGCCGTCGTCTCCATGACGAGCACACCATCGGAACCGGCGCCGCGCCGTACGACGGCCCGAATGCCCTGCGAGGGGTGCGCCGGATTCACCAGCACGGCTGCGCCCATGGAGCCGCCAGCGCTGAGGTGTCCTTGCAGCTCCAGCCTGA
>JBDSVW010000216.1:0-14503 GCA_039927015.1 Gemmatimonadaceae bacterium
GGTCGCCGTCCGGGATCGCGACGGTCTCGATCGCCTGCCCGTCGTGCAGACGGAACAGAAACTTCTCGGTCCCGTCCGAGGAATGCTGACGCGTCGCCAGCTCGAGCCGGGGTAGCTCGAAGTGTTCGTCGAGGGCGGCGCGCAGCTCGCGCGACAGCGTCGTGATCTCATCGAACACTGTCACGGGTGACAACCAGAGCCGCGCCACGATCTGCTGCACGCGATAGCCGGGCTCACCCCGAGCCGCCATGAACGCTTGCAAGACGGCCGCCGCCCGCTGGGGCGTAAGGTTCAGCAGGTTCGTTTTCGGGTTCGACGACTCGACGGCCGAGGGCGACATGGGCAGGCTCATTTGGGGCGTCCTGCGTTGCACGAGCGCGGAGCCGGGCGGATTGTAGCAGTGGCGGACGGGGAGGTCGAACGGCCCAACGCCAAGCGTGACTTGAAGTTGAGCTTATCGGGTCAGGGCCAGTGCGTCAACATGTCTCCTACCACGGAGAGCGTCGGATTCATACATTCCAGATGCCATGTGACCCACGGTCGCGATCGCAGTTGCTTGCGACGGGGTCGATGGCCGCTGCTCCGCCTCACTCATTCCACGCGTGACCCGATCTCTTCGCCCGCCCATAGGTCCGTTCCCGCGCCGCTCAGGCGCAGCCCGGCGCGCCGCGTCACGCTTCCTCTCGGTATGAGCATGGCTCGGCGCTGGACGCCGAGCGTTCTCTGGGGAACGCTCATCCTCGTCGCCACCTCCATTCCCGGTTCAGCGCTGCCACTGGCGTCCGGATTTCCGGGCGTCGACAAGCTGGTGCACCTGTTCCTGTATGGAATGCTGGGCGCGCTTATCTGGCGCGCGCAACAGCAACCGCTGTGGAGCACCTTCTGGTGGACCGTGGCGGGTATCGCGCTCTTCGCCGGGCTGGACGAGTGGCACCAGCAGTTCGTTCCCGGACGCAGCATGGAGCTGGCCGACTGGATGGCCGACGTGTCAGGCGCCACGCTCGGCATAGTTCTACTTACAGTGACGGCGCTCCGGCGCCGGGAGACCCCGACGTGAGGAGCTCGAACCCGATGGCCACCGCCCTTCGCACGCACCTCTGCGGTGCACTCCGTGAAGAGCATGTCGGCGCGCGCGTGCGCGTGGGGGGATGGGTGCACCGGTCGCGCAACCTCGGCGGGCTTGTCTTCGTGGACCTGCGCGATCGCGCGGGACTGCTGCAGGTCTCCTTTGCTCCCGACACGGCCAGCGCCGAGGCCATGGCCATTGGCGAGCGGCTGACGCCGGAAACCGTGGTGCTAGTCGAGGGCGAGGTGGTGGCCCGGCCCACTGAAGGGCGCAACCCGGAGCTCGCCACGGGCGCTGTGGAACTGCGCGCCGCGTCGGTGCGCGTCGTGGGGCCCGCGGTCACGCCGGCCATTCCGGTCGCGCGCGGCAAGGGAGAGAAGCTGGCCGCCGAGGAACTGCGGCTGAAGCATCGTGTGCTCGACCTCCGGCGCCCTGAGCTGCAGGCCAACCTCGTGTTGCGTCACCGCCTGCTGCAACGCACGCGCACCACGATGTCCGGGCTGGGATTCCTCGAGATCGAGACGCCCATTCTCACCAAGCCCACGCCGGAAGGGGCGCGCGACTTCCTCGTGCCCAGCCGCATGCACGCGGGCGAGTTCTTCGCCCTGCCGCAGTCGCCGCAGATCTACAAGCAGTTGCTGATGGTCGCGGGCTACGATCGCTACTTCCAGATTGCCCGCTGCTTTCGTGACGAGGACCTGCGCGCCGACCGGCAGCTTGAATTCACGCAGATCGACCTCGAGGCGAGCTTCGTGAGCGCGCAGGATGTGCAGGACGTGGTGGAGATGATTCTCGTGGCGCTGTGGGACGAGGGAGGGCACGCCATTGCGCAGCCGTTCCCGCGCCTCACCTGGCGTGACGCCATGGAGCGCTTCGGTATCGACAAGCCGGACATGCGCTTCGGTGTGGAGATCCGGGATCTCTCGCCCCTGGTGGGAGCCGACGCGGCGCCCTTCGTGTCCGACGCGTTAGGCGCTGGCGGGCGGATTCGCGGGCTGCTCGTGCCGGGTGGAGCCGACGCGTCGCGCAAGGAGATCGACACCCTGGCCGCCGTGGCCAAGGATGCCAGGGCCGGTGGCCTGATCTGGGCGAAGCGCACGGCCGCGGGTTGGGAAGGGCAGGGCGTGAAGGCCATTGGCGCGCTGGCACTGGCGCAGCTGGACGCCCCGGAGGGGGACTTGCTGCTGGCGGTGGTGGGGGCGGACGACCTCACCTCTCCCGCACTGCACGCGGTGCGGACGCAGGTCGTCCGGCGCCCAGGCGTGCCGCAACTGACGGCGCACGCCTTCTGCTGGATCGTGGACTTTCCGCTCTTCGAGTATGACGCCGAGCGCAAGGCGCACGTGCCGGCGCATCACCCGTTCACCGCTCCCCACGCCGATGACTTCGGCTTCCTGGAAAGCGAGCCGGGCCGCGTGCGCGCGCAACACTACGACGCGGTGTACAACGGGAATGAACTCGGCAGCGGCTCCATCCGCATCACCGATCCCGAGATGCAAGCACTGATTTTCCGGCTGCTTGGTATCGAGGCCGAGGACCAGGCACGTCGCTTCGGTTTCCTGCTCGACGGTCTCGCCGCCGGGGCCCCGCCGCACGGCGGATTCGCGCTGGGCTTCGATCGCATCGCGATGCTGCTGGCGGGGGCGCCGTCGCTGCGGGACGTGATCGCCTTCCCCAAGACGACGGCGGCGCGCGCCCTGTTCGAGGGTGCGCCGACGTCGGTGAAGCCCGAAGACCTGGATGCACTCCACCTCTCCATCAAGCCCTGACCTGTGTCCGAAGAGACTATCGTACAGCGCCTCAGCGCCGAGGGCGCAGATCCCCTGACGCTGGCCGGCGTGAACGACGCCAACCTCGTCGAACTGCAGCGCATTACCGGCGCGCGCGTGGCGCTGCGCGGTGACGCGCTGTCGCTGTCCGGCAGCCCCGAAACGGTCGAGCGCGCCGCGGCCATCGCCTCCCGCATGATCGATTCGGCACGCCAGCGGGCGTCCCTCGATGCCGACGACATCCTGCGCCTCTCGCTCGAGTCGCTGCGCGACGGGACCAATGACGACTATCGCATCGCATTGCCCGGGGTGCGGCGCATCATCCAGCCCAAGACGCCGGGGCAGGGGGAGTATCTCAAGCAGATCGCCGGGCACGACATCGTGATCGGCATCGGCCCGGCGGGTACCGGAAAGACCTACCTAGCCGTGGCGAGCGCCGTGGATGCGCTCACTCGCAAGCGGGTGCGGCGCATCATCCTCGCGCGACCGGCGGTCGAAGCAGGCGAGAGCCTCGGCTTTCTGCCTGGTGACATGCAGGCGAAGGTCGATCCGTACCTGCGTCCGCTGTACGACGCGCTCGAGGACATGATGCCGGGCGAGCGCATGCAGAAGGCGCTCGAAACCCGCGTGATCGAGATCGCGCCCCTGGCCTACATGCGCGGGCGCACGCTCAACGACGCCTTCGTGATCCTCGATGAAGCCCAGAACGCGACCACGGCGCAGATGCAGATGTTCCTGACGCGACTGGGGGCGAACTCGCAGACGGTGATCACTGGCGACAAGACGCAGATCGACCTGCCCAAGCGGGAGGACTCGGGCCTGCTGCAGATCGAACGCATCCTCTCGCACATCGACGGCATCGCGATTCACTACCTCACGGACGTCGACGTGGTCCGTCACCGGCTGGTGCGCGAGATCATTCGCGCCTACGCCGACGATCTCGGCGCCTAGGCCGTGAACGACGAGCCTCCGTCACGACGCGCGAAACGCGCGCGTCCGACCATGCGGGACATCCGCGTGTCCCGCGACGGCGTCCGAGTGCCGCTGGCGCTCGCCCGTGTCGAGGCCGTCGCCGCCCACGTGCTGGGTTGGGAGCGCTGCACGCGGCCGGTGGCCATCGGCATCACGTTCGTCAGCGATCGCGCCATCGCGCGACTCAACCGGACGCATCTCGGCCACGACGGCGCCACGGACATCGTGACGTTCGAGCACGCACCGAGCGGCGAGTGGGCACCTATCGTCGGGGACATCTACATCGCGCCGGGCGTGGCCCGGAAGAACGCGCGCCGATTCGGCTCGCCGGTGCGGGAGGAGCTCGCCCGGCTCGCGATCCATGGCGTGCTGCATGCTATCGGTTGGGAACACCCGACGGGCGAGGGACGCGAGCAGTCCGAGATGTGGCGCCGTCAGGAGCGCTGGCTCCGCCGGGCGCGCGCCGCAGGGCTGCTGCCATGAGCGCGTCCATGATCTTCGCGTGGATCGGAGTGGTGCTGGGCACCGCCATTGCCAGCGCCTGTGCCGCGTCGGACGGTGCTCTCCTGGCACTCGATGTGGACGGGCCGCTGCCGCCTGATCTCCGGGCGCTGTACACACGGCGCGAGCGCGCGCACCGCGCGCTTGCCTTCGCCCGGGTGATGGCGCAGCTCACGGCCGGGGTGAGCGTGGCCGTCGCGCTCGACCTGGCGGCGCGATCGCGGGGAGCAGACGTGCTGGTGGGAATGCTCGCCGCGCTCGTGCTCGTGGGCGCCTCCGAATCCCTGGCGCGCAGCATGGGAAGCATGGGCGGCGGCGCGGCCGCCATCCGGATGTTTCCCTTCATCCGGGCGGTCGAGCGACTGCTCGTGCCCATCGCCGCGTTAGGCGGGTGGTTCGATGTCGCCCTGCATCGGCTGCTGCCACCGCCCAGCGACGCGCAGGAGACGCGCGAGGCGACGGCGGACCAGTTCCGACAGGTCGTGGCGGCCGAGGCGGACGTGACGAAGGACCAGGCCGGCCTGCTCACGGGTGTCTTCCGCCTGCGCGATACGGAGGTGCACGAGATCATGGTGCCGCGCGTGGACGTGGTCGCGATCGATCGGGACACGCCGTGGTCGGAGGTCGTCGATCGCGTCCGCAGCTCGGAGCATTCCCGGCTCCCGGTGTTTCACCAGACCATTGACGACATCATCGGCATCCTGTTCGCGAAGGACCTGCTGCCGATCATTGTCGCTGACGAGGTGCCCGATGACTGGACCGCCTTCCTGCGGCCCGCGGTCTTCATTCCGGGCGCCAAGAAGGCCGACGCCCAGCTGCGGGAGTTTCAGGCCAGCGGCACGCACATCGCCATCGTGGCCGATGAATTCGGCGGCACCGCGGGACTCATGACCATCGAAGACGTGCTGGAGGAGATCGTCGGCGACATCCGGGATGAGAACGACGAGGAGGAGTCACCCATCGAGCGCGAGGGCGAGAGCCGCTTTTGGGTCTCGGCGCGTGTCACGCTCGGCGAGTTGTCTGACGTGCTGGGTGTCGACTTCACGCATGAGGAGCTGTCGACGGTCGGCGGCCTGGTGTACGAGATCCTGGGACGTGTGCCGCGCGCGGGCGAGGAACTCACGCTGCACGGCTTCCGGATCGTGGTTGAGCGGGTGATACGCCGCCGAGTGCAACGGGTGTATTTCGAGCGCCTCGAGGACCCGGAGCCGCAGGCCGTGGAATGGTGGGGGGGAGACCAGGGCCCTTGAACGACTTCATACTCCTCACCGCGACCATCGTCATCGTTGCCGGCCTCACGGCGGCCGCCACCGCCGTGCGTTCCGTCAGCCGCATCTGGCTGCGGCACTGGGTCGAGCGCCGGCTGAGCGGCGCGCAGATCGCGGAACTGTACCTCGATCGGCCGCAGCGGCTCCTGCTGGCCGCCACCACGGGCGTCGCGACCGCGGTGTTCACCGCCGGGGCGCTCATTGGCGCGACGGTCGACGGGGGCTGGATCGAGCGCGGTCGCGCGATCATCGTCTACGCCCTCGCCTTGCTGCTGCTCGGACAGCTGCTGCCCCGCGCGGTGGCGCGGCGGTGGCCTAACGCGCTCGTGCCCCTGCTGCTGCCCCTCCTGCGGGTGGTGGAGTTTCTCCTCATGCCGCTGCTCGTGATCGTGCGGCGGTTGACCGGCGAATCGCAGGATGAAGCCCGCCTCGACGGGATCACCGACGCCGAGGCATTGGAGGAACTGTTGCGAGAGGGGGAACTGGAGGGCGTGGGGGAGCACACCGAAATCGCAATCATCGAGGGTGTGGTGCAGTTCGGCGCGAAGACGCTGGGCCAGGTCATGACGCCGCTGGCCGAGGTGTTCGCGATCGACGGTTCCCTGCCGTCGGCCGAGATGGCGCGACAGATCGCGCAGTCGGGCTACAGCCGCGTGCCCGTGTACCGGGAGTCGCTCGACCACGTCATCGGCATGCTGCACGCATTCGACGTGCTGCAGGACGAGGAGAGCGACGCCGCGCCGTTGCGTCCGGCCACCGGGGCTTCGGTGAGCATGTCCTGCAACGATTTCCTCTTTCGTATGCTGCGCGACCGCAACCACCTGGCCATCGTGCGTGACGCCGAGGGCCACACGGTCGGCATCATCACATTGGAGGACCTGCTCGAGGAACTCGTCGGCGACATTCGCGACGAACACGACGATCCGGCGCCACCGGTCGCGCCAGCGCCTCCCTCCAGCGCGACCTGAGCCACGCGCGCATGCACACTCCCGACCTGCCCCTGTCGTGACCACCCACGCCTCCGTTTCCCCGGCCATGGCGCGCCTGCTCGCCGACTTTGCGGCGCGCAAGCCCGCGGCCCTGGCGCGCGCCGTCAGCATCGTGGAGAACCAGCGCGAAGGATTCGACGCGCTGCTTTCGTCGCTGCACGCGCGCATCGGCCGTGCGCGCCGCATCGGCATCACGGGCCCGCCGGGGGCGGGCAAGAGCACACTCACCACGCAGCTGACGAGTGCCTATCGCGCCGCCGGCCTCACGGTGGGAATCGTGGCCGTCGATCCCACCTCGCCGTTCACCGGCGGCGCCCTCCTGGGCGACCGCATCCGCATGGAGAGCGTCGCGCTCGACGAGGGCGTGTTCATCCGCTCCCTGGCCACCCGTGGGTCGTTAGGCGGCCTCTCCTCGTCCACGCGCGTGGTGGCCGATGTGCTTGACGCGTTCGGCTTCGACCGCATCCTGATGGAGACGGTGGGCGTGGGGCAGAGTGAGCTCGACATCGCGCGCAGCGCCGAGACCACCATGGTCATCCTGGTGCCGGAATCGGGCGATTCGATCCAGACGATGAAGGCGGGGTTGATGGAGATCGCGGATGTGTTCGCCGTCAACAAGGCTGACCGGCCTGGCGCCGACCGCGTGCGCAATGACATCGAACTCATGCTCGGCATGCGATCGGGACTCGGCTTGCAGCAGGCGCCCGCGCACCATGGCGTTGACCTGGCTCGCATACCAAACCCCGGCAAGGCGGCACGCGAGGCGGCGAAGGTCGACCAGCAGGCGCAGTGGGTGCCCCCCGTCCTGCGCACGGTTGCGTCCAAGGGAGAGGGCATCGACGAGGTCGTGGACGCGCTCGATCGGCACTATCGCTATCTTGTCAGTGGCGGCGAGCTTACGCGCCGCCGGCACGCCCGCTGGCGTGAACAGGTCATCGAGGTGGCCGAACACCGGTTGCGGCGGCGCCTGTGGAACGACGGGGCACTCCAGGCCTACCTGGAATCGCAGCTGCCGGCCATCGAGGGAGGGACGGTCACTCCCTTCGGGGTCGCCGATGAGATCCTTCGCCGCTATGCGGAAATCCTAACGCGGACGGCTACATGACGTCGACTCCAGAACTTACCGACACCCTGCGCGATCAACAGGCCGAGCTGGAGCGCCTGCGCGCGGAAGTGGAAGCGTGGCGCGCCCGCTACGAGAAGGGGGAGAAGCGCGAGGTCTCGTTCGCCAACTCGGAGAAGGAGGTCGAACCGCTCTACACGGTGCTCGACGTCCTGCAGGGCGACCCACTGTCGGCGCCGCTGCCGGGCGATTTCCCGTACACGCGCGGCATTCATCCCACCGGGTATCGCGGCCGCCTGTGGACCATGCGGCAGTTCGCGGGCTTCGGCACCGCCACCGAGACCAACCAGCGCTTCAAGTTCCTGCTCGAGCACGGTCAGACGGGGCTCTCGACGGCCTTCGACTTCCCGACGCTGATGGGCTACGACTCCGACCATCCCCGCTCGGAGGGAGAGGTGGGCAAGACCGGTGTCGCCATCTCGTCGCTGGCCGACATGGAGACGCTGTTCGACGGCATTCCGCTCGATCGCGTGTCGACGTCGATGACGATCAACGGGCCCGCCGTGATTTTGTTCTGCTTCTATGTGGCCGCCGCGGAAAAGCAGGGGGTGCGACCGGACCAGATCATGGGGACGGTGCAGAACGACATCCTCAAGGAGTACATGGCGCAGCACGCGTGGGTGTACCCCATCGAGCCCGCCCTCCGCCTGATCGTCGACCTCTTCGAGTGGAGCGCGACGCATACGCCGAAGTGGAACACCGTCTCCATCTCGGGCTACCACATTCGCGAGGCAGGTGCAACGGCGGCGCAGGAGCTGGCGTTCACCCTCGCCAATGGCTTCACGTATGTCGAGCGCGGCATGGCACGGGGCCTCGACGTGGACCTGTTCGCGCCCCGACTCTCGTTCTTTTTCGACATCCACAACGACTTGTTCGAGGAGATCGCCAAGCTGCGCGCCGCCAGGCGCATCTGGGCGAAGCGGCTCAAGGAGCGCTACGGCGCGAAGGATCCCCGCTCGTGGATGCTGCGCTTCCACTCGCAGACCGCCGGCGTCACGCTCACCGCGCAGCAGCCGATGAACAACATCGTCCGCGTCGCCTACCAGGCGCTCGCAGCGGTGTTGGGCGGCACGCAGTCGTTGCACACCAACTCGATGGACGAGACCCTGGCCTTGCCCACCGAGGAGGCGGTGCAGGTGGCGCTGCGCACGCAGCAGGTGCTGGCCTACGAGACGGGCATACCTAACGTGGTGGATCCGTTGGGTGGCTCGTACTACATCGAGGCGCTCACCGACCAGTTCGAACGGGAGGCCGAGGAGATCTTCGCCGAGATCGAGGAGCAGGGAGGGGTCGTCGCCGGCATCGAGGAGGGATGGTTCCAGCGCAAGATTGCCGAGTCGGCCATGCGGCAGCAGTGGGAAATCGAGCAGCAGCGCCGCCTCGTGGTGGGGGTGAACGAGTTCGTGACGCAGGAGCCGGAGCTTTCCATTCCGGTGTTGCGCGTCGGAAAGGAAGCCGACGACTCACAGCGCGCGCGCCTCGCCGAGTTGCGGATCCGTCGGGACGATGCGCTCGTGAAGAGCCGGCTCGACGCGTTGCGCGAGGCCGCGAAGGGCACGGGCAACATGATTCCGTACATCCTCGACTGCGCGCGCGCCTACTGCACGCTGTTCGAGATTCGCGCCGCGATGGAGGAAGTCTTCGGCGCGTATCGAGAGCCCGTGTTCTTCTAGCACCCCGTCCCGGGCGCCTCCCGGCGCCTCCGGCGCCGGTACGTCGCCGCGGCCGGCCCCCGCGGGTGCGGCCCTCCGCCGCCCGGCATCCGGCAACATCCCCAAGGAGTCTGAATGGCGAAGGACGCGCGTGGCACCGACTGGTGGGCCACCTATTTCGATGCGCAGTACCTGCTGGAGTACGAGCCGATCTTCGATCCCGTGCAGGACCGGCGGGAAGTGGCGCGACTGGTGGAGTTGCTGCAGCTGCCGGTGGGCGCCCGCGTGTTGGATGTGCCCTGCGGACAGGGGCGTCACTCGCACCTGCTCGCCGAGGCCGGGTACCGGGTGGACGCGCTCGACTACTCGGCGGACTTGCTCGCCCGCGCGCGGGCGCGCGGCGAGTCGGCGACATTGCGCTACCGGCAAGGTGACATGCGCAAGCTGCCGGCGCCATGGCGCGGTCGCTTCGACGCGGTGGTGAACCTGTTCACTTCCTTCGGATTCTTCACCGACCCTAACGACGACCAGCGCACCATCGACGAGTTCGCGCGCGTGCTGCAGCCGGGTGGGCTGCTCGTCTGGCACGGCGGCAGCCGCGACGGCGTGATGGCTCGTTTCCTCTCCAAGGACTGGTGGACGTCGCGCAATGGAACCATCGTTGCGCACGCACGCGAGTTCGACCCGCTGTCGGGGGTCCTCACGATCCGCTCCACCTTTCGTGGGCCGAAGGTGAAGGGGGAACGGGAGCACCGGATTCGCCTCTACACAGCGACCCGACTTGCCGAGCTCTGCGCCCGCGCGGGACTCATCGTGGAAGCGGCCTATGACGGATGGGCCGATCGCCCCCTGCGCCGCACGTCGGGCGAGATGCTGCTCGTGGCCCGGCGCGATTCCTAGCACGACGCGGGGAGGTGCCCCCTCGGCTCCACCGAGGATACCTTTCAGGGCGCCACCGCGGGTCGTGATCGATGCATGCCAGCCCTCGTGTCGCGGCCCCTTTTCCGTCTTCCGTCCATCATTCGAAACGACATGTCTCGTCCAATACGTATCCTGATCGCCAAGCCGGGGCTCGACGGCCACGATCGCGGTGCAAAGGTCGTTGCCGCGGCGCTCCGCGATGCCGGGATGGAGGTGATCTATACGGGCCTCCACCAGACGCCGGAAATGATCGCCACCGCCGCCGTGCAGGAAGATGTTGACGTCATCGGGCTGTCGATCCTGAGCGGGGCGCACATGACGCTCTTTCCGCGCGTGCGCGACCTGCTGGTGAAAGCGGGCCGCGACGACGTGCTCATCACCGGCGGCGGCATCATCCCCAAGGAAGACATGGCGATGCTGTCCGAGCTTGGCATCGGCGAGCTGTTCGGCCCCGGGACATCCACGTCAGCGCTGATCGAATACATCAAGGCGTGGTTCCAGGCGAAGCAAGCACAGTCCGTATGACGTCACGACTGCGCGAGCTCAGCAGGCAGGTGCGCGCGCTCGAAGCCGTGCTCCGTCTGGGCGGAGGGGCGGACAAGATCGCCCGGCAGCATAAGCAGGGAAAGCTGACGGCCCGCGAGCGGGTGACGCGCCTTTGCGATGCAGGCATCAGCTTCTTCGAGCTGGGCCTCCTGGTCGCCTACGACCAGTACGATGGGCAGGCGCCCGGCGCCGGCGTCATCACCGGAATCGGCACCGTGCACGGCCGCGAAGTGGTTATCATCGCGAATGACGCGACGGTGAAGGCGGGCTCGTGGTGGCCCGAGACGATCACGAAGATGCTGCGCGCGCAGGAAGTCGCGATGCGATGCCGCATCCCGATCATCTACCTCGTGGACAGCGCTGGCGTGAACCTGCCGTACCAGGGCGGGGTCTTCCCCGGCCAGTACGGTGCCGCACGTATCTTCTACTACAACTCCATCATGCGCCGCTACCTGCGCATCCCGCAGATCTCCGCGGTGATGGGGCCGTGCATCGCCGGGGGCGCGTACCTTCCCGCCCTCTCCGACGTCATCCTCATGGTGAAGGGCACCTCCTTCATGGGGCTCGGCGGGCCGAACCTCGTAAAGGGCGCCACCGGCCAGGTGATCGATGGCGAGACGTTAGGCGGGGCCAGCGCGCACACGCAGGTGAGCGGCGTGGCCCATTACGCGGTGGACGACGACGACGCCTGCCTCGAGAAGATCCGTGACCTCATCGCGCGCCTGCCGCGCGGCACCCTGCTGCGGGAGTCGCACCCGCCAGATGCAACCGCTGCGGATCCCGAGTCGGCTGAACTCTACGACCTGCTGCCCTCCGACCATCGCATGTCCTACGACATGCACACCGTGTTGCGCGCCGTGGTGGATGAAGGCGCACTCGACGAGTTCCAGCCGGAGCTGGCGAAAGAGATGATCTGCGGCGACGGCGCCATTCACGGCATGCCCGTGGGCGTGATCGCCAACCAGCGGGGTCTCATCAAGGGCCGTCCCGGCGAGAAGCCGCGATTCGGCGGTATTCTCTACGCCGAGAGTGCCGAAAAGGTGGCCTTCTACATCGAGCGCTGTGACCGACAGGGATTGCCGATCCTCTTCGTGCAGGACGTCTCCGGCTTCATGGTCGGCGCCGAGGCGGAGCATGAAGGCATCATTCGCGCGGGAGCACGCTTCGTGGAAGCGATGGCGTGCGCGCGCGTGCCCAAGCTCGTGCTCACCGTGAATCACGCGTCCGGCGCCGGATACTATGCCATGGCCGGCCAGGGCTTCGACCCGGACTTCATCCTCTCCTGGCCCACCGGTCGCATGGGTGTGATGGAAGGGGAATCGGCCATCCAGGCGGTGCATGGATCGGCGTTGGACGCGGCCAAGAAGTCAGGAGGCACACCGTCGGACGAGGTGCAGCAGTCGGTGGAGGAGATGCGCGCCGACTATGAGCACCAGCTCGATGCACGCTACGCGGCCGCGCGCGGCTACGTGGACGCCATCGTGCATCCGGAGGACACCCGCGCCACGTTGTCGCTGCTGTTGCGCGCCGCACTGCACAATCATGGCCCGCACATCGGGGCCTTCGTACTTCCGCCTCAACCGGAGATCGCCAGGTGAAATCGCTCGTGAGGGTCGCGTCAGGACAGGGGTTCTGGGGCGACTGGCTGGAGGCGCCTCGGCGTCAGGTCGAAGGAGGGCATGTGGACTACCTCATGCTCGATTATCTGGCGGAAGTCACGATGTCCATCCTCCAGAAGCAGAAGGAGCGCGATCCCAGGATGGGGTACGCGCGCGACTTCATCGGCGCGATCGATTCCGTGCTCCCGGCCATCGTCGAGCGCGGCGTGCGGGTGATTGCCAACGCGGGCGGCGTGAATCCGCGCGCCTGTGCCGATGCGCTGCTGGCGCTCGCCGATGAGCGCGGCGTTCGCGGCAAGCTCGTGCTGGGTGTGGTCACGGGCGACGACCTCCTGCCGCATCTCGACACGCTGCTCGCGCAGGGGCACGCGCTTTCCCATATGGAAACCGGCGCACCCCTTTCCGACGTACGCGATCGCGTCCTCTCCGCCAACGTCTATCTCGGTTCCGAACCGATTATCGAGGCCCTGGGCCGCGGCGCGAACGTCGTCGTCACCGGACGATCGACCGATACCGCACTCACCATGGCGCCGTTGCGCTACGAGTTCGGCTGGGGCGCCGAGGACTGGGACAAGCTCGCCGCAGGGATCATCGCCGGGCACATCATTGAGTGCGGTGCGCAGTGCTCGGGCGGCAACTGTCTCAAGGATTGGGCGTCGATTCCCGACATCTGGAACATCGGGTATCCCATCGTCGAGGCCAGTCCCGACGGCAGCTTCGAGATCCTGAAGCACCCGGAGACCGGCGGACGCATCGACGTGGCCTCCGTCTCCGAACAGTTAGTGTACGAGATGGGCGATCCGCATTCGTACATCACGCCAGACGTGGTGGCGGATTTCACCTCCATCCAGCTCGAGTCCTCGGGCGAGAATCGCGTGCGCGTGTCGGGCATCAAGGGCCGCGAGGCGACCGACAAGCTCAAGGTCTCCATCGCGTATCGGTCCGGCTTCAAGGCGGTGGGTACGCTCGTCTACTCGTGGCCCGATGCGCTCGAGAAGGCCAAGGCCGCGGATGCGGTACTGCGCCGCCGGCTTGAGATGCTTGGCCTCAGCTTCGACACCATCCTCAGCGAATACGTGGGCGCCAGCGCGACGCACGGCCCGCTGGCCGGTGACGCCTCGGCGGCGCCGGAAGTGCAGCTGCGCGTGGGTGTGCGCAGCGAGAACCGGGCGGCGGTGGAACGCTTCACGCGCGAGCTGATTCCGCTCGTGCTCAATGGCCCGCCCAGTGTCACCGGCTTCGCCGCCGGCCGGCCCAAGGTTGAGGAGATCGTGGCCTACTGGCCCGCGCTCATCGACAAGACGGTCGTCACTCCGGAAGTGGAGGTGGTGCGATGAAGGTGCGTCTGCTGGACCTGGCGCACGCGCGATCGGGCGACAAGGGCGACACGGCCAACGTGGGAATCATCGCGCTCAAGCCGGAGTGGTACCCGTTGCTGTCGCGCGAACTGTCGGTGGCGCGCGTGGCGACCCACTTCGACGGCATGATCGACGGAGGGGTCGATCGCTTCGAGCTGCCCAACCTGCACGCGCTCAACTTCCTGCTGCACGGGGCGCTGGATGGCGGCGGCACGCTTTCCCTCAAGACCGACGCGCAGGGCAAGGTGTTCTCCACGGCACTGCTACGTATGGTGCTCGATATTCCCGACGCCGAGGCCGCGGCCCTGGGCCTGCCGGCCGCGCCATAGGACGGCGGCGGTGTCGACGTTTACCAAGGTGAAGGTGGGGCTGGCCATCATCGGGATCACGCTCTTCTTCGCGGGCGTGCGGCTCGATGACACCCGCCTGCGCTACATCGCGATCGGATTCGTCGCCGTCGCGTGGATCATGCGTTTTGTGAAGACGAAGCCCGAACGCAACGGGACTCCCGCGGGCGACTGAGCACCCCTCCGCCCGTGGTGGCGGCGTGTGTTCGCGGAGGGAAGCGGCGCCCGCCGCGTTCGGCCGCGCGCCTAACGCGCCCGAACGCGCCCGAACGCGCCCGAACGCGCCCGAACGCGCCCGAACGCGCCCGAACGCGCCCGAACGCGCCCGAACGCGCCCGAACGCGCCCGAACGCGCCCGAACGCGCCAGAACG
>JBDSVW010000217.1:0-3806 GCA_039927015.1 Gemmatimonadaceae bacterium
CGTTAGGATTCGCGTTGCGGTCGCCCAGTGCGTACGGCAGCCAGCAACGCTGCGCATCGCTCGGCACGCCAGGCGCGGCCACGGGGCCTCGAACGGTGCCGCGACGGCGCGCATCCTCCCAGCGCAGCCCGCTGCCCAGCAGTTCAAAGCGCCGCTGCACGTAAATCTCGGCCAGCAGCTGCGCCTGGCTGAGCTGTCCCGTCAGCGGCGGCAGGCACGCTTTGGGATCGTCGATGCCGCGACCGCCCGTGCAATCGGTGCGCACCGAGTCCAGTGCGGCCTGCGACGCCGCCAGCTGATTCTGGTTGGCCAGCGCCTCGGCCTTGATGAGCAGGGCCTCGTCGGGAAAGTAGACCGGCAGTGGAGCCTGTGGATTCGCATAACGATTCCACGGATCCAGCACAGCGCCTACGCGACCGGTGAGCGAGGAGGACGGCACCACAAAGTACTGAAAGCGACGGTCGTCTGCGGTCATCGACAGGCGCCACTGCCGGCGCACCGCAATGCCGTTCGTGCCACCCGTCACGTTGGCGTACGGATTCACCGCGGGCGCCGGGAAGGTGAGGAAGGACAGCGCCGTCGGGCCGCTGCGTACGACCAGGTTGGAAGCCGCCAGCGCGGTCGCGTCGTCTCCCGCCATACGCGCATACCGTGCGCGGTACAGGTGCAGCACGTTCGGCAGGTTCACGCCGGGGGTGAGGATGTTGTTGTTGAAGAAGGTGCTCGGCGGAGTGGCGGCCAGGATCGTGGCCGCCGAGTCCAGCAGCGCCCGGATGTACGGTAGCGCCTGCGCCCGCGTCACGTACACGGGTGCCGTCTCGCCGTACGTCTTGATCGGGATCTTCTGGTAGGACTGCAGCGCCTCGCCTAACGCTTCGGCCTTGAGCGTGTAGCCCAGCACCTGCAGGCCACTCTTGGTGCCGGGGTCGAGCTGCGCGCTGAGCGCGCCGGCGCCGTTGAGCAGGTCATCCGCGGTGCGCACCGTGCGGTAGATCGAGTTGAACACCGCGTCGGCGATGCCCGTACCCGAAGGCACCGCCCCCTGCTCTGCATCGCTGATGGAGATGAGCGCGGCGCTGGTGGACGCGAACTCGTCGGTCACGAGCCCCGCCGTGTACGCGTAGCTGAAGTACGACGTGGCGAAGCGTCCCTGCAGTCCGGTGGCGAGGGCGATCACGCCGTCCACCGACGTCGTCACCTGCTGTTCAGTGGGCGCGTTCGGATTCTGCAGGTCCAGCGAGCACGCCGCGAGCGACGCGGCCGTGCACGCGGCGCCAAGGGTCCCGATATAAGTCCTGATGCGTCTCATGAGTGGTTCGCGCCCCCGGTCAGTACGTGAATCGCGCACTGATCGACCACACGCGCGGAATGGGATAGCCACCAAAGTCGAACCCGCGATCGGCCGCCGTCGTCTGGCCCGACCCCAGGCCTCCGGCATTCGTGCCGAAGAGGTTGATCTCCGGATCGTAGCCGGAGTAGTTCGTCCATACCCACAGGTTGCGACCGGATAGCGTGAGCGCCACGCCATCGCGGAACACCTGCTTCACCGGCGCCCAGTCCAGCGTGTAGCTGGCGGAGAGTTCACGAAGCTTCACGAAGCTGCCGTCTTCGATCCAGTACTGGAAAATTCCCTGCGTGCGGGCGTTAAAACCCGGCGACAGCTTGCGCGGGTCGCCATACGGCAGCAGCTCACGTTCGAACTCCTTGGAGTTGCTGGCGATGCCCGCGTTCTGCGCGCGCGTGGAGAGGTTCATGATGTCGTTGCCGTACACGCCGTCCAGCAGCATGCGCAGGCGCAGCTTCCGGAAGAGCGTCACCTCGTTGAGGAACGACGCAAGGAACGAGGGGTTCGGGTCGCCGATGACCTTGTTGAGCGAGTCGTTGCACGTGCCGCCGGAAATCGCGCGGCGCTGCGCCAGCGTGCCCATGTCCACCGTCTGGTTGCTGCGGCGATAGCGGCCCAGCGAGTCGAGCAGCAGCGCACCGGTGGCGCAGTTGCGCGCGGCGTACGAGCCGTAGAACACGCCTGCCGGTTCGCCGGCCCTGATGCGGTTGGGATATCCGCCAGCCGACTGGAAGTCCTGGATGTCCAGGCGTTCCACCAGGTTGCGGTTGCGCGTGAACGTCGCGGTGGACGACCACTGCACGCCGGGGCGGTCGATGTTGGTGGTGCGCACGAGCAGCTCGAAGCCCTTGTTGGACATGCTGCCGATGGGGAAGAACTGGCGGGAGAAGCCGGTACTGGTCGGCAGGGGACGGAAGAAGAGCAGGTCGTCCACCAGGCGGTCGTAGTACGTCACTTCACCGCCCACGCGTCCGTTCAGGACGCCCACCTCGGCACCTACCTCCCACTCCCGTGCGCGCTCGTTGCGCAGGTTGGGATTGCCGAAGGTGATGTCGTTGCCGAAGCCGGGTCGTCCGGCAAACGGGAGCTGCGCGAACGTGACGTACTGCGAGTACGCGTTCACGATACCCGGCTGGCTGCCCGCCCAGCCTAACGCACCGCGCAGGCGCAGGTTGTTGAGCAGTCCCGCTTGGTTGTCCAGCACGACGTACGACGCCGAGAACTTGGGGAAGAGCTGCCAGCGCTCCGACGGCGCGAACGTCGACGACGCGTCGTAGCGCGCCGCGGCGGTGACGAAGAGCTTGTCGTTCCACGCGACTTCCTGCTGGCCGTAGAAGCCCAGCGTGCGCAACTCCACTTGCGTCTGGCCAGCCGAGAACACCGAGCCAGCGCTCACCAGGTCGCCCACCGGTGCCAGCCCGTTGGCGACAGCGTTCGTGGTGCGCACCAACTGCGAGGTGTGGTTGAAGCCCGCAGTGGTGCGCATCTCGAACGGACCCATCGGCGACCAGGTGTACGTACCCACGCCATCCTGGTTGATGACGCGGTTGCCCTGCCACACCGACTGCGCGCGACCGGTGGCCAGGGGGCCCGTGCCCAGCACTGCGTTGCGCGGCACGAACTGGCGCTGCTCGAAGCCCGTGTTGTCGATGCCTAACGTGTAGTCCAGCAGCAGCGACGTCAGCGGGGTCCAGGTGAGCTTGGTGGAGCCGATGAAGCGGTCGATGTTCTGCGGGTTCCGGATGCGGTCGATGGCCAGGAGCGGGTTGGTGCCCAGCGCCGGCGGCAGGGGATAGATCCCGTTCACCGGGCGGAAGTCGACGCTCGTGGGGGCGAAGAAGAGCGACCCCATGATGCCGTAGTCGTTCTGCTCGCCGAACGCCTGGAACTGGTTCTGCGTGTTGATGTAGTTCGCCGTCACGTTGCCGATGAGGCGGCTCGTCAGCTGCTGCTGCAGGTTGACCCGCGCGCCCCCGCGGCGCGAGGAGGTGGAGCGGAGGATGCCGTCTTCGTCGTTGAAGTTGCCGCTGAGGTAATAGCGGGTCTGGTCGTTCCCCCCTTCCACGGTGAGGTTAAACTCCGTGCCGGGGGCGCGCTGGAAGATGTCGTTCTGATAGTTGAAGCGCTGGATGGGCAGCCCCGACGCGTCGAACGGATAGAAGTTGAAGGGCTGCTGTTCGCGCAATTCACTGGTGGCGTAGCGCGCATTGAGGCTGAACCTCGGCTTGCCGATGCTTCCCTTCTTGGTGAAGATCTGCACCACGCCGTTGTTGGCGCGGGAGCCGTACAGCGCCGCCGCCGCCGCACCGCGAATGATCTCCACCCGCTCGATGTCGGCGGGGTTGATGTCGGCGAGGCGATTCTGCGGATTCGCGCGGCCACCCAGGTCCGCCAGCTGCGCCGAGCCGTTGTCGATGATCACGCCATCGACGATGTAGAGCGGGTCAGAGCCCGAGATGAA
>JBDSVW010000218.1:0-3710 GCA_039927015.1 Gemmatimonadaceae bacterium
GGCGGGATAATCGCCACCTCATCCCGCTCCGACACGAGGTCATCGAGCTGGGCATACTCCGTGTTGATCGCCACCAGGGGCGAGGGCGGCAGCGGCCGCGACCCTGCGCGGCTGCGCACGGCTTCCAGCACATCACGGACGCGGGCCTTGGGCTGGAGCTCCACGTCAATGGATGAGGCGCCGAGTGCTTCGGCGTAGGAGGCGAACAGCAGGACCTTGACGGTAGGCATGTGAAGAAAGACTACTGGGTGATCCCTCATTTACACCAGAGGGGCTCCGGAATGACGACGCGCCCCGCTCCTCGAAGGAGCGGGGCGCGCGGCGAGCTCAGGCACAACTACGCCTTGCTCAGCGCTTCTTCCTCATGGTCATCATCCCAGTCATCCTGCTCGTGATCGTGCCCCTCGAGTGGCTCGAGGTCGGCCACCATCGCCCGCAGCTCCTTCGAGGGCTTGAAAACTGGTACCGGGCGCGCAGATACCTCGACGGGAGAGCCCGTGCGCGGATTGCGTGCCATGCGCGTCTTGCGATGACGAATCTTGAAGGTGCCAAATCCGCGCACCTCGATGTTTTTCTGCGCCTGCAGAGCTTCCTTGATCGCGTCCAGGAATGCGTCGACAACACGCGCGCAATCCTTTTTCGAGATCATCGGACCAGCCGTGCGGGAAATCTGTTGCGTGACTCGCTCGACGAGGTCGGCTTTAGTCATTGAGTGGTCTCGAACAGGACGGGGTCCGAAGGCTCCAAAGTTCGGTCGAACATAGGACGCTTAGCTATTGTGTGTCAAGCGTTTGAGTCACTTCGGGCGGTGTCGCCACGAACCGCCTCGAGGAACTGTTTGAACAGCGGACGGGCGTCGTGAGGCCCGGGTGCGGCCTCCGGATGGTACTGCACGCCGAAGATCGGAAGCACGCGATGACGCAGCCCTTCGACGGTGCCGTCGTTCAGGTTCACGTGCGTAACCTCGAGCTCAGGCGCCCCGGGAATCTCCTTTTCCGACCCCTTGACCGAGAAGCCGTGATTCTGCGCCGTGATGATCACCCGGCCGCTGGCGAGGTCCTTCACTGGATGATTTCCCCCACGGTGCCCATAGGGCAGCTTTTCCGTGGTACCGCCGTACGAGAGCCCGATGAGCTGGTGGCCGAGGCAGATGCCGAAAATCGGTACCCGCGCCGCACCAATCGCGCGAATCGTGTCCGGGGCGTAGCCGACGGCCGCGGGGTCGCCTGGACCGTTGGAGAAGAAGACGCCGCCGGGCTTGAGCGCAAGGACCGCCTCCGCGCTCGTGGTCGAGGGCACGACGGTCACGCGGCAACCGTGGGACTCGAATAGTCGGAGGATGTTGCGCTTGATCCCGTAGTCGAAGGCGACGATGTGGTGCGGCGCGTCCGGACTTCCCCAGCTGTACTCCTCGCCGGTGGTGACAACGCTGGCGAGATCGAGTCCATCCATCGACGGGCAGGCGTCCAGCGCGAGGCGAGCCGCATCTGAGGGTTCGGTGCCAGCGCCGATGATCCCGCGCATGACGCCAGCGGAGCGCAGGTGCTTCGTGAGCCGGCGCGTGTCGACGCCGTCGAGAATGGGCACGTCCGCCGCGCGCAGCCAGGAGAGCAAGTCCCCATCCGCGCGCCAGTTGGAGTACGTGCGCGACAATTCGCGGACCACGATGCCGGCGACCTGCGGGCGGGCAGACTCGGGGTCCTCCGCGTTGATGCCGTAATTCCCGATCATGGGCGCCGTCATGACCACGATCTGGCCCCGGTATGACGGATCGGTGAACGTCTCCTGATAGCCGCTCATGCTGGTCGTGAACACGACCTCGGCAACCGTCGTCGCGGCGGCGCCGTGCAGCGTGCCACGAAAGAGGGTTCCATCCTCGAGGAGGAGGAACCCCTGGGTTTCGGCGATCAAGCTCACGTCGGTACGGCCCCGGCTACTTTGGAACCGGCGCCGGAGCGGGAGGCACAGTACCCTTCTCGAGCGGAACCACCGGGACGCCAGCGGGCGCCGATCCCTGCGGGGCAGGCGCCGTTGATGTCGCCGGGGTGTCGAGTACCGACCGCGGCACGCGGGTGCGCACCGACATCAGCTGCAACACAAAGGCGAGCAGCAGAAAGATGCCGCCGCCCCACCAGCTGACCTTCGTCAACAGGTTGCCCGCCTGACGAGTCCCCAGCAGGGAGTCGGAGGAAGACGAGGCGCCGCCGAAGCTGGCCGCAAGTCCGCCACCCTTTCCGGACTGGAGAAGGACCGCCGTGATGAGGGCGAAGCTGACGACGACGAGGATGATCAGGAGAAAGGTGTACATTCGCGGGTCGCGAGAAATGACAGGTTTGGGCTAAGCGTGCAATATCGCAGCACTTGCGCGCCCGAATCAAGTGCGGGCAATGGATGACCATCCTTCGGCGTCGAGGGACGCCCCTCCCACCAGCAATCCGTCGATTCCGTGCGTGCCGAGCAGCTCTGCCGCGTTCCCCCGATTGACGCTGCCCCCGTAGCAGATGGGGACCCCGTTGGCGCGCTCCCCCAGCATCGCGTGGAGCTCCCGACGGATGACCGCGTGGATGGCGCCGGCGTCGGAGGACGTGGCGGTTTTCCCGGTGCCGATGGCCCAGACCGGCTCGTAGGCGAAGAGCAAGCCGACGGCCTGGTGCGGTTCGATTCGGGCGAGCCCAGCGCGCACCTGGCGCAGCACCACCGCCTCGGTCTGCTGTGCCTCCCGCTCCGCCAGCGTTTCCCCGACGCAGAGCATCGGCATGAGCCCCGCGCGAATGGCGGAGGCGACCTTTTTGCCGGTCTCCTCATCCGTTTCGCCAAAGACGTGACGCCGTTCGGAGTGGCCCACGAGGGCGAGTGTGGCCCCGGCGTCGCGCGCCATGGACGCCGAGGTCTCCCCCGTGAACGCGCCCTTGTCCTCCCCGTGGATGTTCTGTACGCCCACGAGAATGTCATGGCGCTCCTTGAGCATGTCGGCCACCGTCGTTACCGCCACCGCGGGTGGAAAGAAGATCAGCTGCCGGTCGGTGCGGCGGGGAAAATTCGCGAGGAACGAGCGAAGAAAGGCCCGCGCGTCGCTCGGGCCATGGTGCATCTTCCAGTTGGCGGCAAAGATGGGTCGCTGCATGGCCTCACCTGTTCTCGAGAGCGTCGACCCCGGGGAGCGATTTCCCCTCGAGGAATTCCAGAGACGCACCGCCGCCGGTGGAGACGTGCGTCATGTCGCCTTCCAGGCCCGCGGCCGCGACTGCGGCCGCCGAGTCGCCGCCGCCCACGATCGAGGTCGCCCCCGCCTTGGTGGCGGCGGCCATGGCCTTCGCGACGGCGAGGGTCCCCTGGTCAAACGGCGCATGTTCAAACACACCCATCGGCCCGTTCCACAGGATGGTCTTGGCGGACTGAATCGCGCGCGCGTACGACTGCATGGTGTCGGGACCGATGTCGAACATCGCTTCGTTCGGCGGAATAGCGTCGCGCTTGACCGCGTGGGCCCCCGCGCCGTCGGCAATCGCCGTGGAAACGACCGCGTCGTGCGGCAGGGTGAGGCGATATCCCGCGCGGTCGAGCAGCGCCGCGGCCATCTCCACGCGATCGGGCTCCACGAGGGACAGGCCCGTTTCCAGGTCCATCGCCTTGAAGAACGTACAGGCCATCGCGCCTCCCACCAGCAGGCCGTCGACCTTCGGCAGCAGCGCCTCGATCACGTCGATCTT
>JBDSVW010000219.1:0-12563 GCA_039927015.1 Gemmatimonadaceae bacterium
ATCGGGTGAGCCGCATCCAGTAGTACAACTCGAGCTTCTGCTCGCGCGTCAGGCCGTCGGACGGCCTGGCGGTCGCGCCGTCGTCACCCGTTTCACCCGGCGCAGCGTCGGGCGTGGCCGGGGAACGGGTGGTGCGCGCGCGGGAACGGCTGTTGGTGCGACTCGCCATTCAGTAGGCCGCCTCGATGGTGTGGCGCGGATTCGCCTGGCGCTCCAGCTGCACGAAGAAGCGCTTCACGTTGCGATCGATCCGGCTCTCGCCCATCTGGTCGGTGGTGACTTCGACGAAGGTGTAGTGCCCCCCTTCCGGCGTGGCCGACAATTTCATGCGCGAGGGCACTTCGGGCGTGCCGACGATGCCCTCGAATGTGCGGACACGCAATGTCGAGGCGATGGTGCGGAGGCCGAGCGCGGCGAAGAAGGCGTCGGCTGACACCATGACCTCGGACGGCGTGAGCTGAGTGCGGTAAAAGTGACGCATGCGACTATTTGGATTCCTGGCCAGGAGGTACTTCAGCGCGCACTTCCTGCATCCAATCGTTGGTGCGCTGGAGTCGTTGCGTGGAATCGCGACGGAACTGGAATCCCATCGCCCACGGACCGGCATTGACGAACATGAGCTTGGAGTAGTAGGTGCCCAACTCCTTCCCGCGCGTGAGGCCATTGTCCACGCTCTTGCGATCTTCGTTGGTGGCGAAGATGCGGCCCTCTCCCCCCTCGATCGGCTCGCCCGTCTCTGCATCACGCACGACAACCTTGAACTGGATGTCTTCCAGTGCCCGCGGCGGGGCGGGCTCGAAGGAGATGTCGATGGCAAAGTCGTCCGTCTCCAGGCGCACCTGCGGACGGTCTCCCGTTGGGCCGCAACCGGCGAGGCCTAACGAGAGCGCCGCGGCGGCGACGACCAGCCGCATCGAACGGGTCATGAGGCGTAGTACTCGAGTCCGAGGTGCGTGATCTGGTCCTCTCCCATCAGGTGACGCATGGTGTTCTTGAGCTTCGTCTGCTGGATGAAGAGATCGTGCTCGGGCTGCAGGCCAGGGGCCGCCATGGGGCTCTTGTAGTAGAACGAGAGCCACTCCTGGATGCCCTTCATGCCCGCGCGATGCGCGAAGTCGGAGAGCAGGGCGAGGTCAAGCACGAGGGGCGCCGCGAGAATGGAGTCGCGGCAGAGGAAGTTCACCTTGATCTGCATCGGATAGCCCATCCATCCGACGATATCGATGTTGTCCCACCCTTCCTTGTTGTCGCCGCGCGGCGGGTAATAATTGATCCGCACCACGTGCGCGAAATCCTTGTACAGCTGCGGATACGTCTCTGGCTGCAAGATGTCGTGCAGCACGGAGAGCTTCGACTCTTCCTTCGTCTTGAACGACGCGGGATCATCAAGCACCTCGCCATCGCGATTGCCGAGGATGTTGGTCGAATACCAGCCGGCGAGGCCGAGCATCCTGGCCTTGATGCCGGGGGCGATGACCGTCTTCATCCAGGTCTGCCCGGTCTTGAAGTCCTTGCCGGAGATCGGTACGCCCTTGTCGTTGGCGAGTTGGATGAGCGCCGGCGTATCGACGGCGAGATTCGGCGCCCCGTTGCAGTACGGCACGCCTTCCATGATGCACGCCCAGGCGTAGAGCATCGAGGGCGCGATGGCATCGTCGTTGGAGTCCATTGCCTGCTCGAACGCGGCCATGGTCTCGTGCTGCGGGCCGGTCTTGATGAACGTCTCGGTGGAGGCGCACCACACGACCACCAGCCGGTCGCATCCGTTCTTCTCCTTGAAATCGCGCAGGTCCTGGCGCAGCTGCTCGCCCAGGTCCCGTTTCGTCTTCCCGGTCTTGACGTTGGTGGTGTTCGTGAGGCGCGTGACGTAGCGCGAATCGAAGACCGCTGGCATCGGCTTGATGCCCTTCAGGAACTCCTCCATGGGGGCGAGGTCCTTGTCCTCGAGCACGCCCGCCTTCTTCGCTGCCGTGTAGGCATCGTCCGGAATCGGGTCCCACGCACCGAACACAATGTCCTCGAGCGCGCTAATGGGAATGAAATCCTTGATGAGCGGCGCGCGATTCTCCGTGCGCCTGCCCAGCCGGATGGTCGCCATCTGGGTGAGCGAGCCGATGGGCTGGCTGCGGCCGCGGCGCACGCTCTCGACGCCGGCGATGAAGGTGGTGGCCACCGCGCCGAGACCCGGCGTCAGGATACCGAGCTTTCCGGCGGCGGGGCGAATGGCTTGTGGCGACGAAGGGGCGTTCGAACCCTGCACAGACGGTTTCTCCTGGAAATTGCGAATTAGTGCGCGGCCTGGCTCGCCGCGGCAGGCGCAGCGGTCGCCGGACGTGCCGGGGATGTATCAGGGGATGCATCAACAGATGTCGGGACAGGCGCTCCGAGGGGCGCGTCCTTGGTGGCGCGATACACGAAGACGATGCGCTGCACGGCGGTGATCCACGCGGTGGCGGAGAGCAGCACGCAGATGCCGATGAGGATCCAGCCGCCCAGCGCCAGCCCGAAGAAAGCCTGGGGGGCGGAGAGCAACGTGACGCGCTCGGGACGCTGCAGCATCCCCACCTTTGCGTCGATGCCGAGGCTTTCGGCGCGCGCGCGCGTGTACGACGTCAGGAAGGTCCCGATGATCCCAATCAGCAGCACCCCGACCATCGGGGTGGCCGTCCAGTCGGGCACGCTGTGATGGGTAGCGTTGCGCGCGAAGAAGACGGTGAGCCCACCGAGCACGGCGCCATCGGCCACGCGATCGAGCGTGGAATCGTAAAACGCGCCGAACACGGTCGATCGACCGGTGCGGCGCGCGACCGTTCCGTCCAGCACATCAAACAGGGCGGTGAGGCCCAACACCCATCCGGCGACGGAGATGTGCCCCGTCGCGTAAATCACCCCCGCCGCCATCGAGCACCCCGTGCCGACGGTGGTGATGGTATTGGGATTGATGCGGCGGCGAACCATCCAGTCCGCGACAGGAGCGATGACCCGGAGGTAACCGCGAATGATCGCTTCCCAGAGAGTTTTCATGTGGAGGAAGGAAGGGCTGCCGTCGCGCACGTCCATTCGACGCGGCGACGGCGAATCGAGTAGGGCCAGATCTGCACCCAAGCCACTGAAAGTACGCCTCTTCCCAACCAGTCACAACCCGTCGCTACGGCACCTGCCAGTCGAAGACCCCGGTCAGGATGGCACTCTCGCGCGTGTACGTGCGCGAGCCATCGGCAAGCGTCGCGCGCAGCCGCGCGGACGTGCCCGAGGAGACATTGGGGACCGGAATCACCTCGGTCGTGTTGGCGGACACCTGCTTGAGGAAGACTTCCGGGCCTCCGGCCTGCACATACACGCTGACGGCTTGCGTCGCGTTATTGGTGAGACGGATCGACACCTCGACCGGGGCCGCCGGCGTGGTCTGCAGCGTCACCTTGCGGGCACACGCCGCGGTCATGCCGAGCAACACCACGAGCATCCAGTTACGCATTGCTGACCTCGAACGAATTATTGACACGCGTGGCACAAGCCTCGGGTCCGCTCTCACCGCGATCTGAAACGTCTGGCGCGGACACACTTGCGCACGAAGGGGCTCGTACACGACCCTTGGCATCTTCCATCACGCCCCGACTCATGAACGAACTCTCCGCATCTCCGCGTACCCACGGAGCCCGCATTCCGATCCATACTCGCTGGCGGGGCGTGCGCCCGCTGCTGGCGATCGCGAGCGTGGCCCTCACCCTGAGCGCGTGTCGTGCCTCGGGGCAGCGTCCGGCCGATCTGGGCTTGCCTTCCGTGTCCGCGGAGGAGCTGTCCGCGCGACGCCTCAACGCCTCGGCGCTGCAGGCTCGTCTGGACAGTGTGCTGAAGCGCGCCGTGCGTGACGGCGCCTTTCCCGCCGCGTACGCGGTGGTCGGCCGCCGCTCGGGCATTCTTGCGCAGGCCTCCGCGGGAGACCTGGGGCAGAAAGGGTCGTCGCCGCCCGACGTGCACACCCTGTGGGATCTCGCATCGCTCACCAAGGTGGTCGCGCTGACGAGCGGCGCGATTCGCCTGGTGCAGGAGGGCCGGCTCGACATCAATGCGCCGGTCCAGCGCTACCTGCCGGAGTGGACGGGTCCGGGCAAGGACGTGGTGACCGTGCGTCACCTGCTCACCCACTCGTCCGGCCTGCCATCGTGGCGACCCCTCTACAAGGAGACGACCTCTCCCGCCGCGGCGCTCGAGCTCGTCATGGCGACGCCGCTCGACACGATACCCGGTGTTCGCATGGTCTACAGCGATCTCGGCGCCATCCTGCTGGGTGTGGTCGTGACGCGGGTGGCCGGGATGCCCTTCGACCAACTCGCCACGCAGCGGGTGTTCCAGCCACTGCACATGCGGGAGACGTTCTACCGTCCTCCTGCATCTCTCGTGCCCCGCATTGCCGCGACCGAAGTCGATCCCTGGCGTCAGCGCCACCTGCGCGGGGAAGTGCACGACGAGAACGCCTTCGCGCTCGGCGGAATTTCCCCGCATGCGGGTCTCTTCTCCAGCGCCGCGGACCTGTCGCGGCTGGCGCGCATGTTCCTCAACTACGGCACGCTGGACGGCGCCGCAGTGCTCGATTCGGCGACCATCGTGCGGTTCACGGCGCGAGCGGACGGCCCCTTGTCGAATCGCGCGCTGGGTTGGGAAAAGCCAACGGGCACCAACTCGGCCGGGCATTTGCTCTCGCCATCCGCCTTCGGGCACACAGGCTTCACCGGCACGTCATTATGGATCGATCCGGCCAATGATGTGTTTATTCTATTGTTGACCAATCGCGTGAATCCCACCCGGGAGAACCGCCGTATCGGGGAGATCCGGATCGCGGTGGCGGACGCCGTCATGGCGACGATATCCGGGTGTGCGCAGCGGGCCCCGCTGCTTGAATGCGCCCGTCGCAAGCACTAGATTGTCGATCATTCCGGTCGCAATTGCGACCTTCTGTCAGGGAGGCTATGCGTGAGCACCCATCTTCAGCCTGAGATCGCAGTCACCGTCACCCCGGTTGCTGTCGTCGAGGTTCAGCGTTTCATGGAGGCCGAGGGGGTTTCCCCCGATGTCGGCGGTCTTCGCGTGAGTGTGCAGCCTGGCGGCTGCAGTGGTTTCAAGTACGGTTTGCTCATCGAGGATCAGGCCGCCGAGGACGACTATGTCGTCCAGCATGAAGGCTTCCGGATGTTCATTGATCCTTTTTCCGCGCAGTACATCAACCAGGTGCAGATCGACTACGTGTCGTCGATGCAGGGTTCTGGCTTCACGTTCAAGAACCCGAACGCTACTGGCGGCTGCGGCTGCGGCAGTTCCTTCTCTGCGTAACCATCGATGAAAGATTCGGCACCGGGCGTTTTGCGCGCCGGCGCCGCACCGCAGGATGAGGCCCGCGATTTGTTGTTGACGAATCGCGGGCTTTCTCATGTTCCTGTGGGCGACGCCGTTTCGCGCGAGCGTATTCCCACCATCGTCGCCGACGAGCACGACGATATCGCGCACCTCGTGGCACGGCGCATCGCGGCGCTGGTCCGTGACCGTGCCTCCGCCGGCCGGCCCTGCGTGCTCGGCCTCGCCACGGGCTCCACCCCCATCGGCGTCTATCGCGAACTCATCCGCATGCATCGGGAGGAGCAGCTCTCCTTCCGTCACGTGGTGACGTTCAACCTGGACGAGTACTACCCGATGCCGCGCGACAGCGTGCACTCGTATTACCGGTTCATGTGGGAGAACCTGTTTTCGCACATCGACATCGACTCGGCCAACGTGCACCTGCTGCGCGGCGAGGTTGCGCGGGACGAGGTGGAGGCGCATGTGGCTGCCTACGAGGCGGCCATCGCTGCAGCTGGCGGCATCGACTTCCAGATTCTCGGGATCGGCAAGACGGGTCACATCGGCTTCAACGAGCCGGGCTCGGGGGCGGAGAGCAGGACGCGGCTGGTGGCGTTGGACGTGGTGACGCGTCGCGATGCCGCGGCCGATTTCTTCGGCGAGGAGAACGTGCCGCGGGAGGCGATCACGATGGGGGTCGCCACCATCCTTGCGGCAGGCGAGATCGCGATCCTCGCCACCGGCGAGCACAAGTCGGCCATCGTGCGCCGCGCGGTGGAAGGCGAGGTGGACCTGGACGTGGCGGCCACCTTCCTCCAGCGCCATCGGGCGACGACGTTTTTCGTGGATCGCGCGGCCGCCGCCGACCTCACGCGCATCGCGACGCCGTGGCTGCTTGACGAGGTGCGGTGGACCAACGACCTCATCGTGCGCGCTGTGGTCTGGCTCTCGCGCACGACGCAGACGGCCATTCTCAAGCTCACGCTGCGGCAGTACTCGGAGCATCATCTCTCGTCGCTGGTGGCACGATACGGCTCGGCCGGTGAGGTGAACGGCTACGTGTTCAACGCGCTGGGCAGCAAGATCAAGGGACGCTCCAAGCTGCCCGTGGGCAAGCGGATCATCTGCTTCTCGCCGCACCCGGACGACGACGTGATCTCGATGGGCGGCATCCTGCGCAAGCTTGTGCTGAACGACAACGAGATCATCGTGGCCTACATGACGAGCGGCAACATCGCCGTGTTCGACCATGACGTGCGCCGCTACGCCGACTTCCTGGTGCGCCTCGCGCGGGACCGGCGTCTGGATCAGGAGGCGATCGAGTCGCTGCGGGAGCGGGTCTTCGCCTTTCTCGCCTCTAAGCAACCGGGCGACGTGGACACGGCGGAGGTGCAGGACATCAAGCGCATCATCCGTGAATCGGAGGCCATCTCCGGCATCGAGACCTTAGGGCTCACCGGTGATTCGGCGCGTTTCCTCAACCTGCCGTTCTACCAGACCGGCAAGGTGCGGAAGGATCCCATCGGTCCGGCCGACGTTGCCATCGTGCGCGCCCTGCTGGAGGAGTTCAAGCCCGACCTGATCTTCGTCGCGGGTGACCTGTCCGATCCGCACGGCACGCACCGCATGTGCAAGGAAGCCATCGAGGGCGCACTGCCGGGACTCGCCCATCAGCCCGAGACGTGGCTGTATCGCGGGGCGTGGCAGGAATGGGCGATTACCGAGGCCACGTGGCTGGTGCCCATCTCGCAGGATGAGTTGCGACTCAAGATCCAGGCGATCTTCAAGCACCAGTCCCAGAAGGACTCGGCGCCCTTCCCCGGCCAGGACGACCGGGAGTTCTGGCAGCGCGTGGAATCACGGAACAAGGACACCGCCACGTATCTCGACTCGCTCGGGCTCGCGGAGTACTTCGCCATGGAGGCGTATGTCGTGCAGTAGCGCGTCGACGGGGGCCCGCGCATGAGTGCTCGCTTCACGGCGCTCGACGCCCTTGTCCTCTTCGTCTACCTCGCCGGCACCACCGGGTTAGGGCTCTGGGTCGGGCGCAAGCAGGCCGATGCCAAGGATTACTTCGTCGCCGACCGCGCCATCCCGTGGTGGGCGGTGATGTTCTCGATCGTGGCGACGGAGACGAGTGCCATCACCTTCATCTCGATCCCCGGCCTGGCTTACATCGGGAACCTGGGATTCCTGCAGGTGGCGGCCGGCTACATCCTCGGGCGCATCGTCGTCGCGTACGCGCTCCTGCCGCGCTATTACCAGGGCGAGCTGGTCACGGCGTATGCGCTGCTGGAGCAGCGCTTCGGCGTCGCCACGCGGCGCATGACCTCGATCGTGTTCATGGTCACGCGCGCCTTGGCAGATTCGGTGCGCGTGTTCGCCACGGCCATTCCACTCGCGCTCATCCTCGGCGACCACATGCCGCGCGAAGCGCTCATGCCGACCGCCATCATCATCCTCGGTGCGCTCACGATCCTCTACACCTATCGCGGCGGGATGAAGGCGGTGGTGTGGACGGAGCTGGTGCAGGCCGGCGTGTACATCTTCGGCGGGGGCGCGGCCATCGTACTGCTGGGACAGGTCGTGGACGGCGGCTGGAGCGCGATCCTCGCCTCGGCCGGCGCCTCGGGCAAGTTGCAGCTGCTGGACTTCCACATGGGCATCGATCGCGCGCACACCGTGATCGCGGGACTACTGGGCGGGGCCTTCCTGGCCATGGCCTCGCACGGTGCCGACCAGCTCATTGTGCAGCGCCTGCTCTCCTCGCGGAGCCTCAAGGATGCGCAGCGCGCCATCATCGGGAGCGGCATCGCGGTGTTCTTCCAGTTCACGCTGTTCCTGTTCATCGGTGTGGGACTGTTCGTGCACTACGGCGGCAAGGCCTTCTCCGCCCCCGACGCGGTCTTCCCGACGTTCATCCTGGAGTCGATGCCGTCCGGCCTCGTGGGACTCCTGATCGCGGCAATCATCGCCGCCACGATGAGCACGCATTCGGGCGCCATCAACTCGCTGGCGGCCGCGACCACGCACGACATCTACCTGCCGATCACCGGGCGCTCCCCCGATGAGCCGCGTGCGCTGCGCGCGGGCAAGCTCTTCGCCCTGATGTGGGGCGTGATACTCACCGGCGGCGCGCTGATGTTCAAGGATCAGGGCACGCCCGTGGTGGTGGTGGCGCTCGCGATCGCGTCGTTCACCTACGGCGGACTGCTTGGCACTTTCTTTCTCGGCAACTTCTGGCGCCGTGCCATCCAGCGCGACGCGATTACCGGACTCGTGGTGGGCATCAGCGCCATGGCATTCGTGGTTTTCGCGAAGCAGCTGTCCGCGGCTTATCCTTCGCTCGCCGAGTCCCTTGGCCCGCTGGCGCGCGTCGCCTGGCCCTGGTACGTGCTCATCGGAACCTCCATCACGTTTCTGGTCGGAATGCTTTCCTCGTTCTCCCATCCTGCTCCGCCCCCCCGTTCAGTCGCCACCCCAGTTGCGAAGGCCGCATGAGCGCCATTGTCGTCGGCGTAGACGGTGGAGGTTCGCGAACGCGTGCGATGGTGGCCGACGAATCCGGTACGCCGATTGTGACGGTGGAGGGCGGACCGAGTGCGGTGCGTCCCGGTCAGGCTGAGCAGTCGGCCGAGATGATCGCGGCAACGGTGCGCGACGCCTTGGCGGCGTGCGACATGACGCACGTGCTGCCCAAGATCTTGTGTGTCGGCGTGGCCGGGGTGGGCCGGGACGTGGAGCGGGAGGCGCTGTGGCAAGCACTGATGAGCCGCGACGTGGCGGAGGACGTGGTGGTGCACCCCGACGCGATGATCGCACTGGACGACGCCTTTGGCGACGGACCCGGGCTGCTGGTGGTGAGTGGCACGGGATCCATCGGCTACGGCCGGGGGCCCACCGGTTCGTTCGCGCGCTGCGGCGGCTGGGGCCCGAACTGTGGCGACGAGGGCAGCGGTGCCTGGATTGGCCGGCGGGCGCTCAGCATCGTGACGGCGGCGCAGGACGGGCGTGAGGTGGAGACGGCGCTCACCGGCGCGATTCTCACGGCCGCCGAGGTGAACGAGGTGGCCGACCTTGTGGAATGGGCGGCAGACGCGTCGCCGGCGATGCTGGCCACGCTGGCACCCGTGGTGATGAGCGTGGCGCGGGGCGGCGACCTGCGCGCCAACTCCCTCATCACGCTGGGCGTCGAGGAACTCGTGCTGCACGCGCGCACGCTGGCCCGACAGTTGTTCGGTGACGAGCGGGCCTCGATTCCGCTCGCGTTAGGCGGCGGTTTGCTCGGCAAGGGTTCGCTGCTGCGCAAGCGCCTGGTGCACCGGCTCAAGAGCGCGGTGCCGGGCGCCCAGATTCGTGACGAGGACGTGGTGCCGGTGCGCGGTGCCGTGCGCGGCGCCATCCGGCTGCTCGGGGCCCCCGCGGCCTGAGCCTTGCACTGACATCCCGGTACCCTTCTCCCCGATCCCGCACATGCTGCAGACGATCCTCGACTACGTATTGCACCTGGACACCCACCTCGCGACGGTCGTGCAGGGGGCGGGGCTGTGGACGTACGCCATCCTCGCGCTGATCATCTTCGCCGAGACGGGGTTGGTCATCACGCCCTTCCTGCCGGGGGATTCGCTGCTGTTCGCGACCGGCGCGATTGCGGCCACGGCGTCCCTGAATATCTGGGTGCTGTTTGTGCTGCTGTCCGTCTGCGCCATCATCGGCGACGCAGTGAACTACTGGGTGGGCAGCAAGATTGGCGCGAAGGCCGCGGAGGGGCGCATTCCGTACGTGAAGAAGGAGTACATCCAGCGCACGCACCAGTTCTATGAGCGTTACGGGGCGCGCACGATCGTCCTGGCGCGCTTCGTCCCGATCGTCCGGACGTTTGCGCCCTTCGTCGCGGGCGCCGGCACGATGTCGTACCGGCGCTTCGCCGCGTACAACGTGATCGGCGGCGTGGTGTGGGTCGGATCGATGCTCTTCTCGGGATACTTGTTCGGCAACATTCCCGTCGTCAAGGACAACTTCACCCTCGTTGTGCTGGGCATCATTTTCGTGTCGATCCTGCCTGGCGTGGTGGCGGTGGTGCAGGAGCGCAACCGCGCCAGGCAGGAGCGTACGGCCGCCTAGCTGTCGTGGGTGCTGGGCATGCGGAGCACCTGTCCCGCCATCTCGTCCACGACGTGCAGGTCCTCCTTCCGGAACTCCCCTTCCCACCGTGCCATGACCGCGGTGGCGAGGCAGTTGCCGATGAGATTGACCGAGGTGCGCGCCATGTCCATCAACGCATCCACCCCGAGCACCACCGCCACGCCCTCCAGCGGCAGCCCGAATGAGGCCAGCGCACCCGAGAGGATGACGAGCGAGGCGCGCGGCACGGCGGCGACGCCCTTACTCGTGAGCATGAGGGTGAGCATCATCACCAGCTGCTGCGAGAGGGGCATGTCAATGCCCGCCGCCTGCGCCACGAAGATGGAGGCGAGCGCCAGGTAGAGCGTGCTGCCGTCCAGGTTGAACGAGTAGCCGGTTGGCATCACGAAGGCCACGATGCGCCGCGGCACGCCGAATCGTTCCATGGACTGCATGGCCTGCGGCAGCGCCGCCTCGGACGAGGCGGTGGAGAACGCGATCAGCGCGGGCTCCTTCACCGCGGCGATGAATTCGCGCAGCGGCACCTTGAAGGCCAGCGCCACGGGAACCAGGACGACGACGAGGAAGACGATCAGCGCGCCGTAGAGCGTGACGATCAGGAGGCCGAGGTTGGCCAACACGCCCAGGCCACTCTTCGAGACCGTCACCGCAATCGCCGCTCCGATGCCGAACGGCGCAAACGCCATGACGACCTCCACGAACTTAAACATCACCTCGGAGAGGCTCTCGAGCACGCCGAGCATGATCTTTTTCGGCTCGCCGCGCACCTTCGACAGCGCCACCGCGAACAGGATAGAGAAGAAGACGACTTGCAGCACCTCGTTGGTCGCTGCCGCCTCGAAGAAGCTCTGCGGCACCGTGTGCTCCAGCACATCACCGATCGTGATCTTTCGTTCAGCGAACTGCTGGCCTGCTTCGGCCGACACCCCGTCGAGGGTGACGCCCACTCCCGGCTTGATCCAGTTGACCGCGATGAGGCCGACGGCCAGCGCGGCGGTGGTCACTACCTCGAAGTAGATGATGGAGCGCAGCGCCAGCTTGCCCACCTTCTTCATGTCGTCGCCGTGCCCTGCGATGCCGATCACCAGTGTGCTCAGGATGAGCGGCACGATGAGCGACTTGATCATCCGCAGGAAAACGTTCGAGATCGGACCCAGTTGAGATCCGACCTGCGGCAGGAACGCCCCGATGGCGGTGCCGACCACCATCGAGATGAGAATCCATTGCGTCAGGGAGATGCGCTTGCGGGCGGCTGTGGTCACGTGTGGACTGCGGTGAGGGGGGGATGGTACAGGCGACGCGGTAGCGTGCGCCCGGGTGGGGCGTCACGGGAGGGATCAGGCGTGCGCGAGACGGCCACGCTCGACCTGCGGCACCATGGCGACGTTCCAGATGCCGTCGTGGCGCGCGATAATGGCCGTGATGACGAGAGTGCCGGCGACGTTCACGGTGGTGCGCAGCATGTCGATGAGCCGGTCGACGCCCAGCACGAGCGCAATCGCCTCGCCGGGCAGCCCGAACATCATGAGAACGGCAATGAGCGTGGGAATCGCGCCCCCCGGCACCCCGGTGGCCGCGACCGAGGTGACGCTGCAGACGGCCACCAGCGCGACCATCTGGGCGGCGTTGAGGGGAACTCCGAGTGCCTGCGCGAGGGTGATGACCGTCACCGCCTGGAAGAGCGCCGTGCCGTTCATGCACAGCACGCTGCCTAACGGCAACACGAAGCCGGCGATGGCGGCCGGGATGCCCAGCTGTCGTTCGGCGACATCGATCGCCGTGGGAAGCGTGGCACCGCTGGAGCTGGTGGAGAACGCCGTGACCAGCGCCGTGCGGCAGCGCGAGAGGAAGACCATCGGCGCGAGGCTGGTGGTGATCCACGCCGCCGGCAACAGCACACCGAACACGTGCAGCAGCAGCGCGGCGGTCACCACCGCCACGAACCAGCCCAGCAGCCGCACGACATCGAAGCCGAAGCGGGAGGCGACGCCAAACATCAGGCAGGCCACGCCCACGGGGGCGAGCCACATGGCCATGCCCACGATGCGCAGCGCGATGTCGTGAACAGACTGCAGGAGGTCGGTCAT
>JBDSVW010000220.1:0-10058 GCA_039927015.1 Gemmatimonadaceae bacterium
CGTATTGACGACGCCCCGCACCTTGAAGGAGCCGGTCTTCTGGAAGAGCTCCATCTTGAGCACCACGGACGCGCCCGCGCGTTGGCTGAGGTACGCCGAGCGCATCACCGGCGTGCGGTGCACGTGACCGGCGATGGCCTGCTGCGCCTGGCGAATGTCGCCGATCTGGACTAACTCTGAAATGCCGGTGGTCGTCATGAAGGGGGAGGGCGAGGCGGTGCGCGCGACGGGTACGTGAAAGGAGGCAACCGGCAGATGGCCGGCAGATGGGGGCTGTACTCCTTCGGCTCGCCGGACCGCGCCCTCTACCGGCAACTGCGACAAATCTACCGGTAACTGCGCGGGATTCGCGAACGTGATTTGCGCGACCGGCCCTGTCGGTGAGCGGGCGCCCGTCACCTTGAGGACGCGCCGCCCATGGCCTAGCTTCCCGTCTCACGGCGCCGTAGCTAAGTGGTAAGGCAGCGGACTGCAAATCCGCCATTCGTCGGTTCGATTCCGACCGGCGCCTCTCGAAAGACACACGCTCCCCGCTCGGCGAGGGGCGTGTGTCTTTTTTCCTGCCGCAAACCGTACGGACATCGCGTCGGGCAAGTGCCGTGCCGCAATCGGCCTTTCGCCATTGTGCAGCGCCGCCTCGAGACCTGGGGATCTGCCGCAACCGCGTGGTGGGTCCACCTCCTCCGGTGGAAGAAGAAGCCGCACGCGTGTAGAATCCGCCGCCATGAGCCTTCCTGTGCTTCGCCTCGCCCGCGCCGCGGTGTTGGCGCTTCCGACAATCGCGCTCGCGCCCGCCGCCGCCCAGACACGCACGGCGTTTCCCGCAGAGCGCGGCGTGCGACTCAACGCGTTTCCGCGCCTCATTCAGCTCGCCAGGAACGTGTTCGGTTACGAGGAGATCCGTGCGCCGGGATTCACGACCGTCTCGCTGATCGTCGTGGGCGCCAACGGCGTGCTGGTGGCAGACGGACAAGGCAGCCCGCAGGCGACGCGCACCATGTTGGAGAGAATTCGCACGGTCACCGACAAGCCGGTGCGCTGGTACGTGGTGGGGTCGGACCACGGCGACCATACGGCGGGCAACAGCGAATTGCCGGACGGTGTGGAATTCGTGGTGCATGCCACGAGTCGCGCACAGCTGCAGCGCGATTCCATTGCCGCGGCCGAGGCGAACGGCAAGGCCTCCGCCGACGCAGCGGCTCGGCAGCAGGTCGCGCCAGCGCCTCGCGTAGTGGTAGTGCCGCCGGTTTCGATGACGAGCGACCGGCAGCGCATCGACCTTGGGGGCATGGAGGTCGAAGTCCGCTTTCTTGGGCGGGCGCACACGGGCGGTGACCTGTCGGTATACCTCCCGCGCGAGAAGATTCTCTTCATGAGCGAGGCATACCTCAACCGTGTATTTCCCGCGATGCGCTCCGCCTATCCCAGTGAGTGGGTGCGCACGCTGAATGCCGCGCTCGCGATGGAGGTGTCGCGCTATGTGCCGGGGCACGGATTCATAGAGGCCGCTGCGGCGTCGCGCGAGGAGCTGGTCGTATACCGCGACGCCCTTGAGCACGTCATAGCCGAAGCGTCACGGCTGCACGCATTGGGGCTTTCGCCAGAGGCGGCGATTGCACAGGCCAACTGGGGCCCGTACAAGGACTGGTTCCTTGCCGATCAGCAGGCAGCGATCGCGGTGCGGCGCGTGTACGACGAGCTGGAGGGAAGACTGCCGCGCTAGTGGCGTCCCCGTACTCGTATTCCCGAAGAGTCAGGCGAACCGCTACGCCTGCCCGCGTACGCGACGCCACTCCAGCGCAATCAGTACGGCATGGAGCGTGATGGTCGCCGTCGAGATGGCGCACCATGGACAGAACGTCTTCATCACGATGAACTCGGCGTACTTGAGTCGCAGCGTGAAGAGCACCGCGGGATACACGAGACACGCGAGCGCGATGGTGGGCCACCGGGCGTGCTCGAATCGCTCGTGCGCCCCCACAAGCGACACGGCAAGGATGGCGGCATAGCCCACGGCGCCGATGAGCGCGACGTCTACACCCAGAAACCATCCCCACGAGGAGAGCTGCACGACTTCACAGCCGCGGCCTCCGCCGCAGCTCAGCGCGCCCATGTAGCCCAGCTTCCAGAGATGGAGATACGTGGCCACCATGCCTGAGGCCAGCGCGGTGACCGCAATGATCTGGCGGTAAGTGGCGGGGGCGCGCGAACTCTCGTCAGCTGTCTCGGACTCGATGGCGGTCATGAGAGATCGGCGATGGGCCAGGCTGGTTCAGAAATAAATGCGCACCGGCGAATGGTAGTCAAACCCAAGCCGCCGGTGCGCACAAAGACTCCTGAAGAAGCCCTACGGGTTGGACGTCGTCGCCGCCCGCGTCACTGGAACCGAATCCTCGAGGGTCTTCAAGACCTCCTGCCACTTGAACCCGCCCTTCCCAAGGATCCACTTGTCCATCCACGCCTTCTCGGCGACGGACTTGAGCAATTGGTTGCGCGGATCAGGGATGCCGTGGGTCGAGCCCGGGTAGACGAAGAGCTCCGTGGGGACATGGAGCTTCTTGAGCGCCATGTGCAGCTCCTCGCTCTGCGGCCGCGGCACGCGTGGGTCACCGTCCACGACGTGGATCATCGTGGGGGTCTTGGCGTTCTTGATGTAGCGAATGGGGGACTGCTTCCAGTACGCCTCGAAGTCATCGTAGGGCAGCTTGTTGCCCAGGTAGTGCGCGCGCACGTCCTGCATGTCGCTCTGCGCGTACATCGAGATCCAGTTCACCGTGCCGGCGCCGGAGGAGATCGCCTTGAAGCGGTCGGTGTGGGTGAGGATCCAGTTGGACCAGTGGCCGCCGGCACTCCACCCCAGCACGCCCATCTTGTCGCCGTCCACCAGCCCATCTGCGATGAGCTTGTCGACGCCGGTCATGATGTCTTCGTAGCCCTTCTGGAAGTAGTTGTTCACGATGCCCCACTTGTGGGCCTCGCCGTAGTTGGTGGAGCCTCGATAGTTCGGCTTGAGCACCATGTAGCCGTCGCCTGCGTACGACTGCGCGCCGTAGCCGCCGTTGAAGCCGAGCACGTCGGCCGACTGCGGCCCGCCGTGAATCGCGACGATGAGGGGGTAGCGCTTGCCCGCTTGGTAGCCGACGGGCTTCACGAGAATGCCGCAGGTGTTCTTCTTGTCCGTCGAGGTCCAGCAGATCTCCGCTTCGGCACCAAGTTGCAGATCGGCCACCTGGGGATTGGCGTTGGTGACCTGGCGCCACGCCGAGCGATTGGTCACGTCATCCACCGTGTTCACGACATAGTGCACCGTGGGCGTGGTGGGATCTGCATACTGGATGATGATCTTGCCCGATTCATCGTCCTTCTGCGCATTGAGCGAGGCGCGGAAAGAGGTGATCGGACGCACCGCATTGGACGGGACGTCGAGGGCGAGCAACTGGTTCGTCGCCTTGACGCCGTCGCCGAAGTAGATGGTCTTCGAGTCGTCAGACCACCAGCCGAGAGTCACGTCACCGTCGTACGATCCGCCGAGCTTCTTCCATGGACCGCCGACCGCGGCGATGTCGCGCGTGTAGACCTTGTTGGCGCGGAAGTAGACGAAGTCGTCCGACGCGGAGAACGCCATCGTCTTCCCGTCCGGTGCGAAGGAGAGGGATGACTCGGAGATGTTCTTGTTGCTGGTGAGCCGCTCCAGCCCGCCCGACTCCAGGTTCAGCAGGTACAGGTCGCCGGAGTTTCCCCCTTCCATCGTCGTGCGGACGTAGCGGTCGTTGGGTCGGGTGCGCAATCCGGCCCACTTGCCGTCCTCGGAGAGGGAGACGTTCTCCACCGAGAACTCCGCGCTCTGGGTGAGGCGCTTCTCGTTTCCCGTCGCGACGTCCAGGGCCCAGAGGTGCGAGAGGGGCTCGTCGAGATTGCGGATGCGCACGTCGAACTTCTTCTCGAGGCGTGCCTTGTTGAGCGAGTCGAGCGAATCCGCGGCGATGAAAAGGACACGCTTCGAGTCGTTGGAAAAGCGCCACCAACCAATGGAAGTGGCATGTCGCGTGAGCGGACGCGCCTTGGCCGTGTCGATGCCGGCCACGGGCAGCACCATCAGTTGCTGCTCGTCGTTCTTGCCCGCGGCGAACGCGAGCCAGCGCCCATCCTTGGAGAAGGCGTAGGCTCCGACGCCATCCTTCACGTCGGTGATCTTCTGCGCTTCACCGCCGTCGGGACGCATCATGTACAACTGCTGCGTGGTGCCCGAGGCTGCGCCCGCCCCGCCGCCCGCCGCATCGCGGTTGGACGCGTCGCGGTTGGAGGCGAAGACGAAGAATGTCCCGTTAGGTGCCCAGCGCGGCGTGTTCTCGTTCTTGTCGCGCGTGAAGGTGAGCTGCCGAGTGGAGGGGAGCCCGCTGCTGGTGGCCACGAGATAGATGTCCGTGTAGCGCCGCGCTTCCTTCCAGTTGGGTACGGACAGCGTGTACAGCATCCACTGTCCATCGGGACTCACCGCCGGCGAACCCGCCTGCCGCATGAGTTGTGCATCGAGGAAGGTCATGGGGCGCGTCGCCGTCTGCTGGGCGCCTAACGTGGCGCCGACGGCGAGCAACGGGAGAGTCCATCGGATGGATCGCATGAGAAAACTCCGGGGGGCCTGAGGTATGACGGGGGCGGCAAACAACCGGTCGGCGACGCTGTTCCGCGCGCAGGCAGCAACGATGCGGGCGCGACAGCCAACTATCAACTGCCCCCATTACGGGCCAGCCCGCGGTGGCGCTGACCAACCCCATGCGGAGGGTGGCCCAACGGGGCGTGATGGCGCGCACAGGAGCCCGAAGGCCGGCAATTTTTCGTTTGGAATCACGGAACCGAGGCGCGTTGCGGTGTGTATCGAAAAGGGAAGCAGTCAGCGTGTACGAGGGCGATGCGGTCGGGCTCTTCCTTCCCTCCTTCTGGCCTGATCGGGTTGTCTGAGTACGCCGCGCGGGGTCGGACTTCGGTCCGACCCCGCGTTGCATTTTGTGCCGCGAACGGCGGAACGATCGGCAACCGGTCGAACGCGTCCCGGACCCCCGCTCGACTCACTTGGCTACTTCGCGAAGGACGCGCGCGCCTACATCACACCACGCGACTTGCCTGCTTGCACGCGTGCCCCGAGACGTGGGCGGCCTCAAGCGAGTGGTCCGCGGCGAGCCGGTGCTGTAGTTTGGCGGCTTGCACATCACGTCCCCCTCAACGAGTGCCCGTATGTCTGCCAGCATGGCGCACGGTTTTGCCACGCTCCGCTCCCTGCTCTGCGTCGTGGTTGCGCTGCACGCGCTGCCCTCGGAAGGCCGGGCACAGTCGCGCGCCGACCTCGTGATTCGCGGCGGTACGGTGATGGACGGCACCGGCGCAGCAGCGCGCCAGGCCGACGTTGTCATCCAGGGGGACCGCGTGCTCTTCGTGGGGGACGCGCGGCGCGCCGGGTACTCGGCGGCGCGGGAGATTGACGCGCGGGGGTTGATCGTGGCGCCCGGCTTCATCGACCCACACACGCATACCTCCGGCGACCTCCAGAGCGACGATGCCGCCCGCCGGCTGAACGCTGCATACCTCATGCAGGGGGTGACGACGGTGGTCACGGGGAACGATGGCGGCGGCCCGATTGATGTCGGGGCGCACCTTGCCCGCTGGGAGCAGCAGGGTATCGGCACCAACGCCGCGCTGTACGTGGGATTCGGCAGTGTACGGAGCAAGGTGCTGGGCATGTCCTCCCGCGCGCCTAACGCCGAAGAACTCGCCCGCATGGAGGCGATGGTGGCCAGCGCGACGGACGAAGGCGCGTTGGGCCTGAGCACGGGGCTCTACTATGCGCCCCAGAGTTACGCGACCACGGAGGAGGTCATCGCGCTGGCGCGGCAGGCGGCATCACGCGGTGGCATCTACGATTCGCACCTGCGTGACGAGAGTTCGTATACGGTAGGGCTAAGCGGCGCGGTTGCCGAGGCCATCCGCATCGGACGCGAGGCAGGATTGCCTGTGCACATTGCCCACATCAAGGCACTCGGCCTCGACGTGTGGGGGCAGAGCGATAGCGTGATCGCGATGATCGTGCGCGCACGTGCCGGCGGCCAGGTGGTCACCGCCGATCAGTACCCGTATACCGCGAGTGGTACGGGGGTGGGCGCCGCCCTGCTCCCCCGCTGGGCGGAAGCGGGGGGACGCGACTCGCTGCGCAGTCGGGCGACCAATCCCGAGTATCGCGACCGGCTGTACGCGGCCATGAGCGAGAATATGCGCCGTCGAGGTGGGGCCGCGTCACTACTCATCACCGACCGCGGCCGGCCGGAACTGGCGGGCAAGACGCTGGAGGCCATCGCCAGCGCGCGGAAAGCCGATCCGGTGCTGACGGCGATCGAGATCGTGCTGAGCGGCGACGCGTCGGTGGCGTCGTTCAACATGAACGAGGGTGACATTGCGAACTTCATGAAGCAGCCGTTCGTGTTCACCGGCTCCGACGGATCGGCGGGCCATCCGCGCAAGTACGGTACCTATCCCCGCAAGATCCACGACTATGTGCTGGGCAAGGGCGTGATTTCGCTGGAGACGATGGTGCGACAGTCCAGCAGCGGCGTGGCCGATGCGTTAGGCATCGCGGAGCGCGGACGGCTGGCGCCGGGCATGTTCGCCGACGTGATCGTGATGGACACGGCAACGGTCCGCGAGCGGGCCACCTACGACCAGCCGGACCTGCTGGCCGAGGGCATGCGCTGGGTGCTGGTGAATGGCCGGATCGCGGTGGACAATGGTTCGCTCACGAACGTCGCCGCAGGCCGAGGTCTCCGGCGCGCGAACAGGAAGTGATGCTTCGCTCCCGCGTGTCTTGCCGATGAGGATTGTGACGCCTGGTGCAGGCGTACGCTGGAGCGCACGCCACGTTGCGCGCCTGGCCGGCGTTGCGCTCCTCCTGCTGGGTGGCGGCCGGCGGGTGCTCGCGCAGGTGCCGATCCTGTATGCACTCTCCGGGCAGCAGAATCCGCCGGGCCAGCACTGGAGGCGGATCGATGCGCCGCACTTTACGGTGATCTATCCCGAGTCGCTCGCACGCGAGGCCCAGCGCGCCGCAACGCTGCTGGAAGCCGCCTACGAACCCCTCACCCGCACGCTGCGACGACGACCCGACCGGATACCGGTTGTGCTGAACAATCGTTCGATGATTTCCAACGCCTTCGTGGCCTGGGCTCCGCGGAGGACGCAGTGGTACGCCATGCCCAACACCACCGTTGATGACATGGGGCCTGTGGAGTGGTACTCCCTGCTCACAGTGCATGAGGGGCGTCACATCGTGCAGCAGCGCGCCGTGCGTACGGGCATTGTGGGCGTGCTGTCGCGGCTTTTCGGAGACAACACGGCGGCGTTCTTCGGCGGCGCGCTTTATTTCCCCGCCTGGTTCTGGGAGGGTGACGCGGTCGGACTCGAAACCGCACTCACCGGCGACGGCAGGGGACGGCAGCCCAGTTTCACGCAGCGCATTCGCGCGCTCCGCCTGAGCGGTGAGCCGTACGACTACTATCGCGCCTGGGAGGGCTCGTATCGCACGCTCTATCCCGACTGGTATCAACTGGGCTACGTAATCACGACGCACGTGCGGCGAACGTACGGTGATTCGGTGTGGCAGCGCGCCATCGTACGCGCGGCGCGCAACCCGCTCGCGCCGATGGCGCTGAGCATCGCGCTGCGCGCGGAAACGGGCCACTCCCTGGTGGAGCTGCACCGTCAGGCGATCGCGGAGCTCGATACGTTGTGGCGCGCGCAGCAAGCGGCGGTGCGCGAAACGCCCGCCGTGATGCGGTCCCCCGCGGCCGAATCGTACCACGAGTGGTTATTGCCGCAGTATGCAGACGACGGTAGCCTCATCGCGCTCTATACCGACCTGGGGACCGTCGCGCGCCTGATGCGCATTACGCCCGCGGGCGAACGGGAAACCCTCGTCAACCACATCGGTCTGTTCGGGGAGCTGCAGTTTCACGTGAGCGGCCAGCAGGTGGTGTGGAGCGAATACGAGGTCTCGCCGCGCTGGGGAGAGGAAAGCTTCCTGGTGGTCAAGTCGCTCGATCTGCGCACGCGCACGATTCGCCGACTCACCGACCGCTCGCGCTACTTCGGGCCGGCGACCTCCCCCGACGGCTCGCAGGTCGTCGCGGTGCATTTCTCTCTGGCCCGGCAGGCCACGCTGGCACTCCTTGATGCACGCACGGGCGTCGAGCGGCAGCGCCTGCCTAACGCCTCGGGCAACTTCCTGGTCACGCCGGCCTGGGCGCCCGATGGCCGTTCACTCTACGTTGTGGCCGTGCACGACTCGCGCGGCAACGCGCTCGTTCGCGTGCCGCTGGACGGCACCGCGCCCGATACGCTCATTCCCTTCACGCACCAGGCGATATCCCGGCCGGTGGCGCGGGGGCCGTACGTCTTCTTTGGCTCACCGCGCTCAGGCCTCGACAACATCTTCGTGCTCGACACCGCGACGCGTGTGGTACGTCAGGTCACGTCGCGCAAGCTCGGCGCGATGTTCGCCGGGGTATCGCCCGACGGCCAGTCGCTCGCGTTCAGCGATTACTCGAGGGCGGGCTATGACATCGCCGAGATGAAGCTGGAGCCGTCGGCCTGGCTGTCATGGGAGGAGGATCAGGGCGACGCCGTGTCATTCGCGGCATCGCTCGCGGCGCAGGAGTCGGGGGGCAGCATTCTCGACTCGTTGCCGCGACGCACCTGGCCCTCCACTCCCTTCACGGGCTGGTCGCGGCTGTTCGACTTCCACTCGCTCTCGATCTCGCCCACGAGTGACGGCGCCAACTTCGGCGTGGGGCTGGAATCGAGGAATGTGCTGAACACGCTGGGGCTGGTGGTGGGACCGCTGTTCAACGTAGACGAAAAGACGGTGGCGATGGAGGCAGGGGCCAGCTACGCCGGCCTGCCGGTCATCATCGACGTCTCCGGTCGCGTGGGCGAGCGCGCCTCGACCTACACCGATACCAGCGGTGCCACGGTCGGCTATCGGTGGAACGAGCAATCGGCCGCCCTTTCCCTCCGGCTGCCGCTCTCGCGCGTTGCGGGTCAGACCCGGCAGTCGCTCACCGCCAGCGCCGGCGTCGGATACACGCACATCAGCGACCAGCCGGTAAGCTTCCGATTCGAGAACAACAACGGAAAGTTCACGTCGTTGACCTACGGACTGTCGGCGAGCCAGCTGCGCGCGAGGGCGTACCGTGATCTCCTTCCTGTGGGAGCGGTGGCCACCGCGCTGTATCGGCACACCCCCATCGGCAGCGATTACCGTTCGCACCAGGCGGCGATCCGTGGCGCGTTCTTCCTCCCGGGCCTCGTGCAGCACCACGCGCTGGTTCTCGACGCGGCGCGGGAGTCGCAGCGTCCGGGCAACTACCGCTACTCGCGCCAGTCGCTCTTCCCCCGCGGATATGCCTCGCGCTTTCACGAGGAGTTCTCGCGGGCCGGTGCGACGTACCAGCTTCCACTGCTGTATCCCGACCTCGCGTTCGGCCCGTGGCTGTACGTGCGTCGCGTGCAGGGCGCCGCGTTCGGCGACGTCGCACGGGGGAGTGCCCGCGACGGGACGCGCGTCAGCTCGTATCGGTCCGTGGGCGGGGAGCTCACTGCCGATCTCTCTCCCCTGGGGCTGCGCACGACGGTGCGCGCGGGTGTGCGGGTGAGTCGCACGCTCACTTCGCCCGGTCGCACGGTCAGCGAGTTCATACTCGTCCTTCCCTAGGACGAGTTCATACTCGTCCTTTCCTGGGACGAGTTGGCACTCGTCCTTCCATAAGACGCGTTTATACTCGTTTTGTCCTAGCGCGTCGCTGCCGACCCACCGCCAACATCCCTCCGCTCATGCCAGTCGTTCGCCCCGCGGCCCACTACGACAAGACGTACTTCGACAAGTGGTACCGCCATCCGAAGCACCGGGTGAAGTCGGCCCTCGACATCGAGCGGCAGCTCCGGATGATCGTCGCGGCGGCCGAGTACCTGTTCGAGCGACCGGTGCGGAAGGTGCTCGACGTGGGCGCGGGGGAAGG